>DISP01000171.1 GCA_002421995.1 Bacteroidales bacterium UBA6207
CAGCCTGGGTTGACCGCAATCCTGAACAGAAAGCCAAAGCTGCAGCCGAAATGATTCACCGTATCAGGGAAAGCCGCTACAACCTGATAAGTGGTTTTCAGGAGATAGATTTTGGAAAAAGCATTGTTTATATGGACCAGCAACTCAGGGAGCTCGAAGAAGAATACCTGAGTCTGTTCATTGGTAAAGAAATACGCACCTTGACCTCGCAATCGTTTGACTATACCCCTGAAGCAAACACCTCAGGCAAAACAACAGTGGCAACATTTTCTGAAACAGCAGGACTTCTCGAACCAAATGCAAAAGCAAGTCCGGTCACAATGGAATTTTCTGCGCTTTCCGGTCCGGGATTTGGAAAACAATCGCAATCGGGCAGCCGCTTAACCAATGCGCTCTATTATCGTATTCCGGCTGTTGTTACAGTTAATCTATCTTTTAATGACAGATCATTTCTCCGCAAGAAGTATCAGATCAGTCAAATGGGTGCTATTGCTGTTGCTACAATTACTAAAACAAGGGTGCTTTTTGATCCCGAAAGCGGCATGGTGACCACAGTTAAAAGAGAATAGTATAGATCTTATTTGAACAAAAAAATCCCGGCCTGATTGCAAGCCGGGATTTTTTTAGCACTAAAACTACCTGACAACCCGCTGAATAGCAACCCTATTCTGTGAATCGTTAAATCTCAGCAGATAAACTCCTGACGGGTAGTGTTGCATATCGAGCGTGATGCTGGTTTGTTTGCTGACATTTATCCTTTCGATCATATTTCCCATTGCGTTAAACACTGAAAGTACTCCGTCAACAACAAGCGATTCACCGCCAAAAGTGATGAAAGCTTTGTCTCTGACAGGGTTTGGTACAACGTTCATTTTAATTGCAAGTTTTTCTTTTTCAACTACATCAACCCAAACACTGTTTTTTTGGCCCGGTGTGCCATGATCCGGCGACGACATCCAGCTTTGAGCCTGTGCATTGTCGAGCGAAGGATGTATCAGCTCAAGCGTAGGGCCATTACCGTCAGGGCCTGTGGGCCACGGATCAGCGTCATCATAAAGCACCTGATCAATCAATGTTCCGGCATTGTTATAAATACGCACTAATTCCCCACTACCACTAAGGCCAAAACCGGCATCACCGATATAGTTCTGAACATTTGGAAACAGACTGGTAAACTTGGCAGCATCTGTACACAGCACCAGGTACTCATTAGCAGGAATCACAGTGCCCGAAGGAAAAACAAAAGCGTGTGCATCGTCTTCGTCCTTATACACCCACCCCGAAACATTTAATTCGTAGGGGTGAGGGTTGTAAACTTCCACCCAATCACCGGGATCAAAGTTATTGGCTGGGTTGTAGTTTATTTCGTTGATGACGAGGCTGTCGGCATAGATTTTATTTCTGAAATGGGCGGTAATAGAGGCATTCGTAACAGGGGTGAAAGTAACGTTTGGAGCACCGATACCCGGCAAAACAGCATGGTCCGGAATTTCCCAATAATCAAACTCGATGTTTCCGTTTGCTGGAATAGCTGTAAGCTGAACGTCAACGCCGCCAAAGTAAGTACCATGCCATGGAAACTCATTCAAATTCAATGAGTTTAGTTGAATTGTGCCGGCATTTGGCGGATCAACAGCTACCTGATAACTGTATGGCCCTGTAAGACTCATGCACGAACTCAATCCCTGAGGCAGATAAGCATAGCGCGTTGTGATGAAATTGCGGATCTTCTGAACATTGGTCTGCCATCTGGCAAAAGTGCCTCCCCATCTTTGTACATGGCGTTGCATTTCGGGCTCCATTTTACCTGCTATTTCATCAAGGTAAGAAATCATGTTTTCAGGTTTAAAAACCGTATTATAAAGGTCGAGATATCTTGACTTATAATAGGTTGTAAACTCTGCATTGTTTCTTAACCTGTTGAACATATAAATATGTTGCTGTGGATCGTTTGAAAGGTTTTGAGGGAAGCAGGGATTCACGGTCGGGAGCGTTCCCGGGACACCTGTGTAGTTGATGTAATGATTAAAAGTGGCATCCTCATCCCAGAGAATATATCCCCATTTCAGGTGTCCGCCTTCGGGGTTTGTCCCGCGCCACCAGCCAACGTTCCAGTTGATCCAGTCAGAGCAAACAACATACGAGTTGATAATGATATAGTCAACCAGACTTTTGTAATCAAGACGTGATTTCACATACTCGAAGTTATCCTGATTGCTCATGTCGTTATATTTTATAAAGTCATGCAATTCATTCCAGTCATTCCAGGCATCCTGCCCACCGTATTCGGCCCAGGCACCACCCCACAATAAGAGGTAATAAATGTGGTATTTATCTTGACCGTAATAATATTCTGTATAGTCATGATCGCTCACTTTCTCGCGCATTCCATATACTCCCCAAAACTGTCCGTTCACATACATCACACATTTTTCACCTCTTCTTCCGTCTAAGTGCATGCCGTTGATCAGAGCAGTGTTTTGAACAAACATATCGCGCAGTAATGCACTTGAATCTATACCGGGGTAGTTATCGTCGCCGGCTGCCCGTAGTATCAGACGTTGAAATTCATTGCGGTCAGTGATCGGAATTATGGTATCTCTTACCGCATAATTATAGCCGCATTCATCCCGTGTTATGTAATCAATACTTCGTTGATTGTGCACCCATGAATCCTGCCCGTGTTCGTTAAATTCACCATAGCCAAAAGTTGTTCTAAGGCCATTTTTGTTGAAATATTCAAAAGTTCCGAAAGGTGTCAGCGACTGGTTGCCGTTGAGCAAATCATCCAGGGTTGCTGCCGAAACGGAAATTACGGGAATGGTATGAGTTACGTTTATAAAATAGGTATTGAATTCAATCCAACCCGGAAGTATGTTCTGATCACTACTATAGCATCTTGCGTTTACAATGGTAGTTTGACTGATGGTGATTGGTGCTGTATAGACGGTTGAAGTGGCAGTTGGTTCGCTGCCGTTTGTAGTGTATCTGATTACCAGCCCTTCGGGAGCCGACATTTCCAGGGTTATTGCACCAAGGTGAAAACCGGCTGTCTGACTCATATCGGGTTTTGGCGCATAATCAGTATAAGAGTTTCCACCGTTGCTGGCACCGGGAGTCGGATTTGTAAAAACAACCCACTGATTGCTCCCAAACGGGTTGCGGCCGCGACTGTGTCCGTTCATCGTTTTTTGTAATGGAATTTGTTCGAGTATGGTGCCGTCAGGCTGGCTGAAGACAATGTATTCCAGATCGTCTTTGGTTTGAGAAAACTTGAAATTTGTATGCAGATTGCCTCCGCTGAACTCGTTTCTGCCACTTGCCCAAACCTTCATGAAAGCACCTGCCTGTATGGTTACACCATCAGGAATTGTAAACTTGGAAGGGTTTCCGGGATTGTCGCTTAAGTAATAACCGGCAAGACTAACTGCCTGACTACCTGTATTTCTCAACTCGATCCAATCTTCATTTTTTTGATAATTGTCTTGAATGGTACTCAGATTTGAGGCTGAGTATTCATTGATCGTAACCTGGGCTGAAGTGGTATTCGACAAGCAGCCAAGCAGGACAAAAATGAAGATTGCTATAAAAACCGGCAATCCTAAAGCATTACTGGAAATTTTCATATCATTTAAAGTATATTTTCCAAAATTCGGTGATTTTGATGAATAACAGAAGGAATTATCGAAAAAATCACTTAGAAAAATTAATCTTTAATTAATATGGGTAAAAAAAGAGGCTCCATTTAATGAAGCCTCTTTCTGTTTGTAATAACCTGGATTATTGTTTGATCAATTTCTGGCGGTAGCTTATTGTTTCGTCTCCGATCGTTACGAAATAAACACCCTTATCAAACTGACTGAGGTTGAGCTGTTTTGAAAGAAGATTGCCATCGTGCAACAATGTTTCAGTGTAAACAACTTTGCCTGTCATATCTGTGACAATCAGTTTGAAGTTACCGGCCGGGATTCCCTCAGCAGTGATGGAGCAGCTGTTTGTAACCGGATTTGGCCGGATATTGAGTGATCCGCCGGTCTGTTCATTAACACCGATTGTGCTTTTAACAAAGACCTTTTTCTCGTCGGACCAATTGCCCTCTCCGCAGAAATTGACAGCTTTTACTTTCAGTGAAGCATCGCCCCTGAACTCTGTATTCCAGTTAACTGTGGCTGCAAGATCTGTTTCTGCCACTGTTCCTGCTGTCTCAGGAGAAAGTGCAATGATATAGGAACTTGCACCTTCAACACCTGTGAGTGTGAACATGGAAGTAAACCCATCATTAAAGTCAACAGTGTCAGCACCCATCGGTGAAACAGGCTGCAAAGGAATATTAACAACATTTAGCATGCTGTGTATGTCAGTGGCTGAAGCGCAGTGTAAATCCGCTATGTTTGTAACCACAATATCAACACTCGACTCAGGATTCATAACCATTTGATAGGGGCTTGCCTCAACAACAACAGGCTCGGTCAAATGAGCCATCGTTACTGTCCATGGTGCCTGACCTGTCAGGGTCAGTTCAACCGTGGCGGCACTACCGAGGCAGATATTTTGGTCAGGGCTCAG
>DISP01000112.1 GCA_002421995.1 Bacteroidales bacterium UBA6207
CTTGACGTTTTTAGCAAAACAGCCATTGAAGTTTGCGAAGGGCAACAACTTGACATGGATTTTGAGCTCAGAGAGGACGTGGCCATTGATGAATATATCCGGATGATAACCCTGAAAACTGCGGTTCTACTGGGTGCAAGTCTGAAAATAGGAGGAATTATCGCCGGTGCGGACGAAAATGCTGTAAACGAAATCTATCAATTTGGTGTTAACCTTGGGATTGCCTTTCAACTGCAGGACGATCTGCTTGATGTGTATGGTCAGGAAGAAACCTTCGGCAAAAAAAACGGGGGCGATATCATTGCCAACAAAAAAACTTTTTTGTACCTGAAAGCTATTGAAAAAGCAAATCCGCAACAGCGGAAAAAATTGACAGAATTGTTTCAGTCAACTTCAATTTTAGCAGAGGAAAAAATCAGCAGTGTCATTTCTGTTTATAACGAATTAAACATTCAAAATGAAACTGAACTGGCAATGACTGACTTTTACAGCAAAAGCTTCGGGCATTTATCCATGGCACGAGGAAATCATTCAAAGACTATGGTTCTTAAACAATTCGCCGAAGGCTTATACAAACGCACTAAATAGCTATTCATTCATCAGCCTGTCCAGCTCAGCGTTTGTTTCAGCAAGTTGATCATGCAAATTTTCCCATGCACTCATCAAGTGCAACGACTTTTCTTTCAGTTCATTATAACTTCTATACCAATCCTGGTTAAAAACATCAAGCTGGTATTGCGCAGGATCAGCCAGCAACTGATCCATATTCTTAATTTTTTGTTCGGACTTCTCAATTTCTTGCTCAACCCGTTCTACCTCCTTCTCCAACTTTCTTTTCTCCTTTTCGATGCTTTTTTTACGTTCCCATTTCTGTTTTGTCAGGGAACTTTCTGATAACTGCTCACTTTTGGGCAGTGCAGCTGCAGTTTGATTCAATTCCTGCAATTGAACCAACTGTCTTTCTTTCAGAAAGTCATAAACATCACCAAGATACTCCTTTATTCGTGGTTTCCGGAATTCGATAACTTTAGTTGTCAAACCCTGCAAAAAGTCCCTGTCGTGCGAGACGATTATCAGCGTTCCATCAAACTGTAACAAGGCATTTTTTAAGATATCTTTCGACTGCATATCAAGGTGATTGGTAGGTTCGTCCAATATCAAAAGATTGGTTGGAAACAACAGCATCCTGGCAAGAGAGAGCCGGGCTTTTTCACCACCTGAAAGCACCTTCACCTTTTTGTCAATGGCATCACCACTAAAAAGAAAAGCTCCCAAAATACCTTTAATACGAGTTCTGATATCACCTGTAGCCACATCATCAAGTGTTTGGAATACAGTCTTTTCCATATCAAGCATATCATGTTGGTTCTGGGCATAATAACCCACCGAAACCTGATGTCCAAACTTCACTTCACCTTCATAATCCAATACTCCCGCAAGAATTCTGGCCAAGGTAGATTTCCCCTCTCCATTCCTGCCAACAAAAGCAATTTTCTCGCCCCGAACAATTAATAGATCCAAATGGGTTAAAACTTTAAGCTCATTGTAGGCTTTGGAAACATTTTTTAGTTCGAGGGTGATTTTGCCTGAATGCGGTGCAGGAGGAAACTTAAAATGGATTGCCCTCGAATCGAGATCATCAATAACGATTTCTTCCATTTTATCCAACAATTTTACCCTTGATTGAACCTGTTTTGCCTTTGAAGCCTTGTAGCGAAAACGTTCAATAAAACGTTCGATTTCCTTTATTTCCCGTTGCTGGTTTTCATAAGCCGCCGACATTGTTTCAACCCGTTCGAGCCTTCTCTCGATATAGTCAGAGTAACTGCCTTTGTAATCATAGACCCTGCCAAGGCTGATCTCGATCGTTCGGCTTGTCACGTTGTCAAGAAATGCCCTGTCATGCGACACCAGCATTACTGCGCCATAATAGGATGATAAAAATTGTTCAAGCCATTGAATTGATTCAATATCTAGATGGTTGGTAGGCTCGTCGAGTAAGAGCAAACTAGGTTTTTTCAGCAAAATTTTAGCCAGCTCAACACGC
Organism: Bacteroidales bacterium UBA6207; assembly: GCA_002421995.1. Classification (GTDB taxonomy): domain Bacteria; phylum Bacteroidota; class Bacteroidia; order Bacteroidales; family F082; genus JALNZU01. The sequence goes on from DISP01000112.1 coordinate 2,048, forward strand.
ATCTGCCATCCGTTGCTGAACTCAGGCATTAAACGTGTAAAATCAGACTGCTCAAAACCCAATCCTTTCAATACCATTTCGGCCTCCCCTACCCGTGAATGTGCCCCGAGCAATGCAAGACGTTCGTTATATAAAGAAAGTTTATCAATCAACCTCCCATACTCAACAGAATGATAATCAGAATGCATATGAAGTGCTTCCTGGATTTTTTCAAGTTCACTTTCTATGTGTCTTACTTCTTCAAAAGCAAGCAAAGCCTCTTCAAGCACACTTAACTGACTTCCAAGATTCTGCTCCTGAGGCAAATAACCTATTGAAACACCATCCGGCAATACTACCTCACCCTTGTGAGGAAGCTCAAGACCACAAATCAACCGCAAAAGTGTAGTTTTGCCTGCTCCGTTTTTTCCAACAAGACCAATACGATCTTTTTCACGTATTAGAAAACTGATTCCGGAGAACAAATCCTCACCGGTAAAATGCATACTTAAATTCTGAATCGAGACCATCACAACCCTTTCATAAGAAGGCAAAAATACAAAATAAAAGTGCAAAAAAAGGGGGGAGCTATTGAAGCTCCCCCCTTTGGGTTTATTGTCTTCAGACAGGTGACTACCTGTTGATGATCACAGTCTTGTTGTAGATATCTCCTCTGCTGTTGATAAACTGCAGGGTGTAAGCGCCAGAGCGTAGTTCGCTGACATTGAGCTGGTGCTTGAGCGATCCGGCTACATTGATCTCGTGTACCACCTGACCCATGTAGTTGAGCATGCGCAGTGTCGTCACTCCTTCTACCATGTCAATTGTCAACTGACTGCTGGCTGGTACCGGATATACACTGATCTTACTCATGTCGGTCTCATGCAGACCTACGCCTACATGCAACTCGGTCGGTACGATCTTAACTGGGGTGTC
>DISP01000168.1 GCA_002421995.1 Bacteroidales bacterium UBA6207
TTCTCGACTATTTCCGCTACCTGCTTGCTTATGAACCCGAAACCGGGCAAAGCAAAACCTTCAAAACCGACCGCATCGGCGAGGTGAAGGTGATGAGTCGAAGATGGAAACATGCCGACAAACACCAACGTATGGGCATGGATGCTTTTGGACTGACAGGCATTCATCCGGTGACAGTGCGGCTGCATCTCAGTCAGCGGGCACGACAACTGCTCTGCGAAGAGTTTCCGGATGCAGCAAGCGGCATCGAAACCAAGGGAAAAATAAATGTTTTTGTTGGTCAGGTGTATGGCTTCGAAGGCATCGGGCGCTTTGTGACGGGCTTGCTTGATGAAGTTGAAGTGATTGAACCACAAACGTTTAAAGACTATATCAAAGAAAAAATAAAAAAATATTGCCAATGACGGCAGTTGTCGTTGGGTGGTGGTAGCTTTGTAGTGTTGCCAGGCGATGCCAACCACCCGCATGATGGCTCTGGCGAGTAAAAACAAAAGAAAAGATGCAGGTACTCGAACCCCTGACAGCCGGAAACTTTTACCATGTGCTCAGCCACGGCACCGGGCGGCGCGACCTTTTTCCGCAACAGGACAACTACAGCTATTTCCTCCAGCTCTGCGACAAATACCTGAAGGAGGTGGTTGAGGTGTATGCCTGGGTGCTGATGCCGAATCATTTTCATATGCTGCTGAAGGTGGTGACGGATGATTTTTCAACTTCCAGCCCTGATGGGGTTGTAACCCCGACTTTTATTTTTTCTAACCCTGATGGGGTTGCAACCCCGTCAGGGTTAGAAAAAATAAAAGCCCCCCCTTCCACCCCCTACCACCTCCTCAGCAAGCGGGAGAAACTTACGGCCGGGCAGCAGGGCGGAGCCTCGCATCAGCTCTCGAAGCTCTTCAATGCTTATGCCCAGGCGCTGAACAAAAGGGAGCGCACATGGGGCGGATTGTTTGAGCGGCCTTTCCGCCGTAGGTTAGTTAACAGCGAACGCTACCTGAAACAGTTGGTGCTTTATATCCACCTCAACCCCGTGCACCACGGCTTTTGCAGTCATCCGGCGGAATATCCCTGGAGCAGCTTTTTGGCCGGCGGGCCGCAGACCCTTGGCATGACCCACAGACCGGTGACGATCAGCTGGTTTGGCGACGAAGAAAACTACCTCCATGCCCACGGCCAACGCGCCATGCAGCTGCTGCCCGAAGCCTGGACATTGGAACAATGACGACATACATATATAATATAGGAGTGAAACATGAAATTCAGAATCAGCCTTGAGGCAGTGCAGAGCGGAAAGATGACGATGCCGGTGAATTACCAGTATCCGTTGTCGGCCTGGATTTATAAAACAATCAGTCATGGAAATCATGAATTTGCCCGGTTTTTGCATGAAAGGGGATTTGATGCCGGCCACAGGAGTTATAAGCTGTTCACCTTTTCCTGGTTTAAGTTTGCCGAACGAGGGTTCAGGATTGAGGGCGACCGGCTTCATCTTTTAAACGAAGCTTTTAGTTTTGACATCTCATTTCTTGCGCCTGCGGCCATGCAGCATTTTGTGGCAGGGCTATTTAGTGAACAGTCCTTCACGTTAGGCGACAGGCAAAGTCAGCTGCCTTTGAGAGTGAAAAGTATCGAGGCCATGCCATTGCCCGACTTTGAAACGGTGATGCACTATCGCACCACATCGCCCATCCTTGTCAGTACATTGGAAGTGGATGCCCGTCATGCCACCTATCTGTCGCCCGAAGACCCTCAGTTTGGGAAGCTGATGGCTGACAACCTGCAAAACAAATTCTTTGCAGCTTTCAATGCCGGACTGGTAGATGGCAAACTTGAATTCAATGAAGTGTCAACACCCGGCTTTCGCCTGCTCAGTGAGCCCCGCTCCAAGGTGATGCTCATCAAGGCCGACAGCCCGCAACAAACCTGCATCCGGGCCTATCACTTCGACTTTGAGCTGTCCATACACCCTGTGTTGCAACAGATTGGATACCTCAGTGGATTCGGAGAGAAGAATAGCCTGGGGCTGGGAGGGGTGGATCTGATAAAGCTAAAAAAGAACGAAAATCAAAGTGTTTGAACTGCTCATGGTTAAGCTTTGATGAGCAAGCTCAAACACCTTTTTACTATTTCAATTCCAATATGGTTCAATAGTGCAAAGATAAAAAATTATTAAAAACCTTATTACTTGGATGAATTTTTTAGTAATTTTGTATTGTTCTTCATGAATGGATGTTCGGAAAAATTTTATAGATAAGAAATTTCTATTATTAAATTATAAAATATGGCAGAATCTAAGAAATTAGATCAAGAATGGCTAATACGACCAACAGGCGACCCTTTTGTGGATGCAGGTGGTTATGTCATCGAGTATCTCCAAAAGAAATTCCCCGAAAAGGATATTTTTCAACTGATTGAGTACATCACAAAAATCTATGTTGAGAAATGGGGGGGGAAATTGAATGCTTTCTTTCTCAATTCTAAGATTACTCAGCCTGCTTTTCAAGGTGAGAGAAAGACCGAAGAGACCTTAAAGTATTTTGAGGCTCTGATTAATGAGTCAGAACCTTCTGAATTTGGTTATTGTCGTTTTACCGGAAGAGAAACCATGTTATTTTTTGGTGGGCGAGACAATTCAATCATGACGGGTTCTGGAACCTTAATCAATTTTCACCACTTTTTTCAGAAAGGAATTTCACTTTCGAAGGAGGCACTCATACGAATTCACTTTGTGCCCTTTGCTTGCCAACAGTTGCAAGGGAAAATTAGTTTCGTGCAAAGCAGTAACGTTGAAATTACAAAGTTATTTGTGAAACTGACTATTGAAAAAAATCTTCATGAATTAAGCATTGGTGTATCTGAAGGAATAGCAAAGTCAAGTTTTAACAAACCAGCTAACGCTATATTCGATTTTATTGATCATGTATTTTCTAAACTGTGGGATTTCGGAGAGGTAAGTACAGTGCCGTCATTAACCCTTTACCATTTCACCAATTTTGGTGCAAGCCCTGAAATTCAAATGTATCAACTTCCTGCAAAAGTATTTCTTTTTTATCGAACCTGCTTACAGCCTAGATTTAAAGATGATTGGCAAAAGTTTGTTCGGTCACATTATTTCGATGCTAAGCACAAAGGTGCAAAGTATAACCTTCAATCAGAGAAATTTGAATTTGCAAAATCTAAGGAGACTGACATAATTGATCAGAACTATTACAAACAATGGTTTAACCTAATCTTAAATAAACTATTAATCAATGAGAATATTAGACCGGAGTTTCTTCGCTGGTCACGTAAACATCCATTTAACTTAGAAATAGTATCTATATATCAACAAAAAATTATTGGTATGAAAAAAGAAACCATTAACAAGATTAAAGAGTTAGCAGAATTCCTTGTCAGGGAAGGAGATGCTGACAAAATCAAAAAACGTATTAAAGCGCTTGACGGAGCTAAGAACGCTTCTAATCTGAGGCGATTCATATTGAAGGATATCGTAGCTGCAAACTATTTGGCGGGGAATAACAATTCTATAGTTTCAGTTGAGGATTATGTGAATTACCTATTCCCAGATGGCTCCTATTGGGCAGAAATCAGGGATATTCTGCTTATTGCGATCTATCAAGAGCTTCATGATAAAGGTTTGATAAGCGAAGAATTGAATGTTGAGCTGGAATCAGAAATAGAAGAAGTATACACAAATGAATAAATTCAAATTACCTATGAAAAATATTAAGACACAAGGATTCATCTTGATCGATGTAGATGTTGTTTCATTAAACAATGCCGGAAAAAACACACAAAGCAATAATGATAATGCAATTGCAACGAAATCGATACGTAAAAATGGTCGAAATTATGTCTATGTATCAGGTCAGGCTTGGCGTTATTGGTGGCGGGAGGCTTTGCAAAAAAATGCAGGATGGGAATTATCTCCAATTACCCGAGACGGCAAAATTGCATTTACAAATGCCGATCCTTTGAAATTCCCTGATGATGATATTTTTGGCTACATGCGCGCAGCCAAGGATGCAGAATTGGATGAAAGCGGAGAACCTGTAAAAGATAAAAAAGGAAATATCAAAATGACCAATGTAACTGTTACACGTGTTTCACCTTTGAAAAACTCTGCAATAATTTCAGCATCAAGCGTACGTCCTGAAGAAAACTGGTCGAGTATGTCCCGTCAACTAGGGGATGCTGTACCATATGAAAAACAAGAGTATTCTGCCATTATGAAAGGTATGTTTAGTCTGGATCTTTCAATGGTTGGGACCTTTTCGAATTACGATCGCACTGGTTACAAAAACCTGTCAATAGCTTTACAGGAAGAAGCAATAAAAGACGGTGCGGAAGAAATCGATGATCCATTCGTTCTTGATTCAAAAGGAAAACCGAAGAAAATGATTCGATTAGCCAAAAGTGTACGCCAAAATAGAGCTATTGAAACAATTCAAGCACTCAAAACCATATCAGGTGGTGCGATGCAGACAAATAACATGGGTGATGTAACTCCGAAGTTTATAATTCTAGCAACAACTACTACAGGGAATCATCCATTTAGTCATGTAGTTGGAAGTAAAGGGCAACGCGATGAAGAAGTTATTTTTAATATTGATGGACTGGTCGAAGTATTGAAAGATTACAAAGACACTTTCGCTGGCACCATATTCATTGGCCGACGTAGCGGGTTTATGGATGAAATTGCAAACGAATTGAAAGCATTGGAAGCTATAACAGAAATCCCAGTAGTGAAAATTCTTTCAGTGAATGATGCTATCGATCAATATTGCGAATTATTGAAATCGCAAATTGAATAATGAGAACTTATTGTATCAAAATTAGCTCCTGGACTTCAAGTTTTAGGTATCCAAATCTAATCTCTGGGATTCAGCCTACGCTTGAAGTGCCGCCTGTGAGTACGGTTATGGGCTTGATAAATGCTGCATCAGGAAGGTATTTGGAGAGCCGGAAAATTGAGCTTGGCTACTATTTCGACTTTAAAATCAAGACAATTGATCTGGAAACGATATACCAAATCAAATCAAACGAAAAGAATTACCCAGACAATGTTGTTAAATCAAATGTATTACAACGTGAGTTTCTTTACGACTGCCAACTATTCTTGTTTCTTGTTGATGAAGAATTGGTTTCTTATTTTCGGAAGCCTGCTTACCAACTTCTTTTAGGTCGCAGTTGCGATCTGGCAGGAATTGAAAGTATTAAGAGAATTGAGTTGCAAGAAGTAGGTCATGCTCGTTTCGCTGGTCAAGTTGTTCCCTTTAATAGTAACTTTTTGCCTGGGCAAATACAGGCTTTGCCTAAATACTTCAGTAACACAATCCCACGTAAAAATATTGGAACCGAACCTTACTCGGTAATTTCTTGTAACAATCCAGTTGACACGCAACTTACGGGATTCAGGTCTGACTTAGAAGAATTCAATAGTGATATATATTTTCACAAGTTTGAAATATGACAAAAATAATCCAGGAGGTTCTTGCTAAATCAGAACCTCCTGTTTCTTTAAAACATCATGTTGATGATTGCTTGCGAGTTTATGAATCACTTAGAAAGGCATTTAAGCGGTTACCTGTGCGAGATTCTGTTCGTTTTTGGGAATTGATCAGATTGGGTATTATCTTTCACGATTTGGGTAAATCACATTCTGAGTTTCAAAAAATGCTATCAGGAAAACGACATAACTGGTATAATCAGCGTCATGAATTATTTTCGGTGTCATTTATTGATCAGTTGGAGTTGTCTGAAGAGGACAAAGTGTTTCTTAAACTCATTGTTGCTGGTCATCATAAGGATTTCAATTTCCTATTTGATCATATTCAACATAGCTATAAAAGCGGAAATGATATATTTTCATATGGTGAAGATGGCAAACTTGAATGGATTGATGAAATGCAAAAAATTAATCTTCAATTTATACGGCTCTTCCTTAGTGAATATAACGTTGACTTCAAGCCAAGTTCACATTTATTACCAATCGAGTTGATTAATGAATACACACGAAATCCTATTAATGCAGCCAAAATCAATTTTCGGGAATTGCTTCTTGCTGCAGGAGCTTTAAAGCAATGCGACCATTCAGCATCAGCAGGAGTATTTAAAGTGAATACTTTAGAAGAATTGCATTTTAATTTCTTGTATGACCCCAAGTGGTCACCCTATTTTCATCAGCAAAGTGTTTTGCATACGGATGGAAGCATTGTTCTTACAGCACCTACAGGTTCAGGGAAAACAGAAGCATCATTGATGTGGCTACACAATCAAATAAAACGGAATGGACAAGGTCGAACCTTTTATATATTACCTTTTACTGCCTCCATTAACGCAATGTTTGAAAGGCTAAACGGAAAGATGGAAGGAAATAATGAGATTGTAGGTGTCCTGCATGGCAAGCTCTCTGAGTACATCGAAAGCCGCTTCGGTGAAGAAACTTATAGCTTGCAAAATGAAAAACTAAAACGTGAACTAAAGGAGAGCTTCAGGGCATTGGTTACTCCATTAAAAGTTGCCACTCCATTTCAATTGTTAAAGTCGATTTTCGGTCTAAAAGGTTTTGAAAAAGGTATTTTTGAGATGAGCGGCGGCTATTTCATTTTCGATGAAATTCATGCCTACGATCCCGAAATAACCGCCCAAATCAAGGTGCTTATTGAATTTGCTACCAAATTTTTTAATGTGAAAGTCTGTTTAATGACAGCTACTTTACCGTTGTATTTAAAAAGGGAGTTTGCTGATGCTATTGGTTCATTTGAAGAAATTAGTGCTGACGATGAACTCTACAAATCTTTTATACGCCATCGTGTCAAAGTTGCTGAAGGATTACTTTCGGAACACCTTGATTTGATTCAGCAAAGATTGGATGCAGGTGAAAGAGTTTTGGTTGTTACTAATACTGTTGAGGAATCACAAAATGTTTATTTGAAGTTAGCAACAAAGGAGAAAGTGCTTTTACATGGAAAATTTAATGGAGTTGATAGAAACGAAAAGGAAAGTAAACTAAAATCAGACAAAGTAAGACTACTTGTTGGAACTCAGGCTATTGAAGTTAGCTTAGATATAGATTACGATGTGCTTTTCACCGAACCTGCTCCTCTCGATGCTTTATTGCAGCGATTTGGGCGCATTAATCGCCATAGGGTGAATGGACAGTACCGTTCTCCATGCGATTGCATTGTTTTCTCTGAACGTAATGATGTGGATAAGTTTATTTACAAAAACGGAGAAATTATTGGACGAACTTTAGATGCTTTAAAAAACATTGAATTGAAGAATTCTGGAGTTATAGCCGAAAATGAATTACAGGATTATATTGATCAGGTGTATTATAAATGGTTTGAAAAAGATAAAGAAGATTTTGACAGGGTTTATAATCATCTGAAAGCTGATGTTATGGAAAATCTAGCACCTTTTATTTATGACTCCCATCGTGAAGATGAGTTCGAACAACAGTTTGATGGTATTAAAGTACTTCCAGTTAGTTTGAAACAAGACTATTTTCGATTTCTGACAAATAAGGATTTCATCAAGGCTGAGTCATTAAAAGTATCAATATCAAAGAACCGCTTTGCTCAATTGATTTCAAGAATGGAAATAAGACGTGAAAATTCAACAATAGCCTCATTGGATAATGTTAGTGTTGTAAATCATTCTTATTATATGATTTATAAGAAATATGATCGTGAACTCGGATTGCAATTATACATATCAGATAATGAAGAAGTTAATGAGTGTATAATTTAAAAATATTTCTAATTTGTTGATTCTAATAAATGCCTACCACTGCCTCCCCCTCCTTCATCAGTCTCAATCGCTGCATATTGTCACAGGAAATTCGCAGGACTTTGGATCAGTCAAACAACCTCCAGCACTATGATCAATCAAATAATTCCAAAAACGTCTTGACTACACGACAATAATGCACTAATTTTGTCGAACGTAAACGACAATATGATGGAAGTTTTGTATGCATTTCACGACACTATGCTCCGGCAGGCCAAGGATGGCTTTTATCGGTTTCTGTATGGAAAGGTCAACTGGGAGCAGCGGCTCATTGCCATCAAAGGGCCGCGTGGTGCCGGAAAAACCACCATGATGCTTCAGCGCCTGCGCTTTGGCTTGAAGCTAAAGGCGTCGGAGGCTTTGTATCTGACGGCGGACCATTACTGGTTTTACAACCACAGCCTTGCCGAAACGGCGGAAGATTTCGTGAGGCATGGCGGCAAATGGCTGTTTATTGACGAGGTGCACAAATACCCGCAATGGTCGCGCGAGATCAAAAACATTTATGATGCCTATCCTGAGCTGCATCTTGTGCTGTCGGCTTCGTCGGCACTCGATCTTTTCAGGGGTGAGGCCGACCTTTCGCGCCGGTTGATCGTTTATACCCTGCCCGGGCTGTCGTTCAGAGAATTCCTCCGGATGCAGAACCTGGCGCAGGTTGAGGCACGGAGTTTTGATGAAATGCTGCGTAATCCGCAGGATTTGCAGGATGAGGTATTGCAACAGATCAGGCCGCTGGCGCATTTGAAGCACTACCTGCAGTATGGTTACCTTCCCATCTATGAGCCCGGAAGTCAGGCCGAATATTTGATGAAGCTGCAACAGGTGATTCG
>DISP01000047.1 GCA_002421995.1 Bacteroidales bacterium UBA6207
AAGTGGTTTTGCTCCAGACATCAAGAGAAGCAGAAGACTTATTTTTACAATAGCAGGCAGTCTTTTTCGCTTTCTTATTTTGGATTCTGTTTCAAAAAGACAATACATCACCGGCAACACAATCATGGTTAACAATGTTGCCGAGATTAGACCTCCGACTACCACAGTAGCAAGCGGACGTTGCACTTCGGCACCTGCCGAGGTTGAAATGGCCATCGGCATAAATCCCATTGCCGCTGCGGAAGCAGTCAACAGAACAGGTCTAAGTCGTTCGCGGGTTCCCCTTAATATGCGCTCGCGCAGATCATCCACACCATGCTTTTTCAACTCTTTAAAATGTTCAATCAGCACAATGCCATTGAGTACGGCAATCCCAAACAATGCTATAAAGCCCACACCTGCCGAGATGCTGAAAGGCATTCCACGCATCCAAAGTAGCAGCACTCCACCCACAGCCGACAGCGGAATTGCAGAATAGACCATCAGAGCCTCCCTGAATGAACCAAAGGCAAGATGAAGCAATGTAAATATAAGTATCAATGCAATGGGTACAGCAATCATAAGTCGCTTACGTGCACTGCGAAGATTCTCAAACTGACCGCCATAAGCAATAGAATAGCCTTCGGGAAGACGCACCTTTTCATCAATCAGATTGCGTATATCGGAAACTACAGATTCCAGGTCACGGTTGCGCACATTGACGCCTACAACAACCCTTCGATGTGTATTGTCGCGGCTTATTTTTGCAGGTCCTTTGGTAAGGTTCACCTGTGCAACTTCTGAAACCGGAATCTGACTGCCATCGGGCAATGGTATCATTGCCTTTCGAAGATGTTCAATATCGCTTCGAAAATCTTTTTCGTAGCGGATCACCAGATCAAATCGCCGCTCCCCTTCAAAAATTTCGCCACTTTTCATCCCGGCAAAACCCATCGAAATCACCCTGTTGACATCTTCCACACACAAACCATACAACGCAAGGCGTGTACGGTCGTAGCTAATTGTCATCTCTGGCAGACCCGCTGTTTTCTCCACAATGATATCACTGGCACCTTCCACGCCTTCGATGGCCGTTTTGATGCGTAATGCAAGCTTGTTGAGCACTTCCAGGTCTTCACCAAAAACTTTGATGGCAACATCGGCTCTTGTTCCGGTGATCAATTCATTGAACCGCATCTCTATCGGTTGTGTAAATTCGTAGTCTATTCCGGGTATAACAAGCAAAGCCTCCTTGAACTTGTCGGCCAACGCATCTTTACTTTTAGCGGTGACCCATTCTTTTGGGGGCCGAAGAGTGATGATAATGTCGCTTTCTTCCATTGACATTGGATCGGTTGGCACCTCAGCTGCTCCAATACGGCTTACAACCTGATCAACCTCGGGGAAACCTTTAAGAATTGTTTCAATACGTGTTGTAAGGGCGATTGTTTCGCTTAACGAGGTTCCTGATTTAAAGACAGGCTGTATAACAAAATCACCTTCATCGAGGGTAGGTACAAACTCTCCACCCATTCCGCTGAAAATGAAAACACTCCAGGCAAGCAACATCAGCGCGATGATGATCACTGTAATACGATGCCGTAGCGCCCATGAAACACTGGGCTCATAGGCCCTGTTAAGCAACAGTAACAAGCGGTCGGAGAAAGTGACTTTTCCTGATGCAGGCCTTAAAAACATAGACGAAACCACAGGCACATAGGTGAATCCGAGTATCATCGTTCCAATTAAAGCAAAGGTAAACACCTGAGCCATAGGCCTGAACATCTTTCCTTCTATCCCTGTTAAGGAAAGAATCGGAATGAAAACGATGATGATGATTAGCTGTCCGAAGATGGCCGAGCGGGTTAGTTTTCGAGCACCTTTAAGGGTAATCTTATCTGTCAGTGCTTGTCTTTCCACATTTTCAAGTTTCAAAATCTCGCCTCTGTTACGTGTGATCTGAAAAGCAATATACTCTACTATAATTACAGCTCCATCAATGATTATTCCGAAGTCAATAGCTCCCAGGCTCATCAGGTTTGCATCCACGCCAAAAAGATACATCAGCGAGAGGGCAAACAAAAGACTGAGTGGAATCACCGAAGCAATGACGAGACCCGACCGAAGATTCCCAAGAAGGAGAACAACCACAAAAATGACGATCAGACAACCTAAAATCAGGTTTTCGGCTATAGTAAAAGTCGTTTTACGGATAAGTGCACTGCGTTCGAGAAATCCATTGATTCGGATACCGGGCGGTAAACTTGAAGATATTTCTTCCACACGCTTTTTCACATCATTTATAACCTTACTGGAGTTGGCTCCTTTGAGCATCATCACTTGTCCCAGCACCTTTTCGCCTTCACCATTGGCTGTTATTGCACCAAAGCGCGTGGCACTTCCAATGTGGACACTTGCAATATCAGAAATTTTGACAATTTGTCCCTTAATTCGCTTGACAACCAATTGCTGCAGCTCGGCTTCGGAACCAATCAGACCTTCGCTACGGATGAAAAAACTTTGATTTGATTTTTCTATATATCCTCCTCCTGCAATACTATTGTTTCTTTCGAGGGCCGTGAATACCTCTTCAATAGTCACATCCATTGCTTTCAACCTGTTAGGATCAATTGCCACTTCATACTGTTTCAAATATCCTCCCCATGTGTTCACTTCAACAACACCGGGAATTCCGGAGAGTTGTCTGCGCACCATCCAATCCTGAATTGTGCGAAGATCGGTGGTTGAATACCGGTCTTTGTATGCCGGGTCAACTTCAAGAACGTATTGATATATTTCGCCCAGACCGGTAGAAATGGGACCCATAAATGGAGTGCCAAAACCTTGTGGAATGTTCTCCAATGCTGTTTGAAGTCGCTCTGCGATCAGCTGTCTTGGCAAATAGGTGCCGATATTGTCTTCAAAAACGATTGTTACGACCGACAGACCAAATTTGGAAACAGAGCGGATTTCCACCAGACCGGGTAGGTTAGCCATCTCTAACTCCACGGGATAGGTTAGAAACCGTTCCACATCGAGGGTGCTGAGATTACGCGAAGTAGTTATCACCTGCACCTGGTTGTTTGTAACATCCGGCACTGCACCAATAGGAATATTGAGCAAGGCAAACAAACCAAATCCAGCCATAGTTGCTGTTGCCAGCAACACGATCAGTTTGTTTTGAAGACTGGATTCTATTAACTTGTTAATCATATCAATATTCGATCTTTAGGTTTTATTTTGGTATCTTCTCTGAATCAAAGAAAGCTATCAATCGCTTTCTTGGTCATATTTTGCTTTTTCGTGTTTGTCCTGCTGCTCTGTAACCGGAAGGTTAAGTGCCTGAATGAAAAGATAGAAGGCTATCACAAACCAAACAACAGCAAATGCTTTATGAAAACCATTTAGTGAGGCAGATGGTGCAATACCTGGTTTTTGCCCGGTGAAGATAGAGAAAATAGCGCTGTCTTTTTTATGCATAAAAGCATCAAAAGCAATTCCGGCAAGGTGAATAATAACAAGCATCAGAAAAAGATTAGCTAAAATTTCATGTGATTCTTCTGCAAAATCGCTATTGAATGGAAGGTTAGAAGTGAGCGACTGGTTTTCATATTTATAGACCAAATATCCTGAAATAGCTGTTGCTAACCCAATTAAAATTATTCCAAGCATAACAAGTGAGGCGAGTGGGTTGTGCCCAATATGAGCTGAGTTTTTTATTGACTTGGTAAAAGCTATGATCTTATTAAAAGATATAGGGAAGTCGCTGAATCTTGAATAGCGTGGTCCGATCAACCCCCAAATAACTCTTGCGCTCAAGAGGCCGCCTGCAAGCGCACCGAATGCGAAATATAATGATTGATACTGTTCAAAATCACTTAAAACATAGGCAGTTGTAAAACTGATCGCTAAAAACCAGTGAAATGCCCTTGTAGGAATACCCCACACGAGGGTTTTATGTGAACTTTTTGCCATGATTTGTTTATAGATTAGTGTGAATAAATCATTTCAGTTGATTGACCATGACAGCTATTGCATTGACCTGTAGTGACTTGAGCGTTCATATAAATTGTTGTGTCATTTCCTGTTGCAGCTGTATAAACTCCGGCAGAAAAATCGAAATCTTCTGTGGAGTAGAAGTTTCCTAACTGATCTGTTTCTATTGTTTTTAGCAGTGTGCCTGAACCATTTGGACCAGAGAAAAAAAGAATCAGGCCATTTGGCAGTGTTGTCTGTAAGTTAAAGGAATACACGGTTCCGGCCACAACAAACCACCCTTCGCCTTTCCCACCCGAAGTATGACACTTCATGCAGTTATTGCCTTGCTGATGGCTTTCATTTTGGCCGTTTTTACTTATAAGTGTCTCGTTGCCTTCCTTTTCGCAGGATGAAAGCAGAAATAAACACACAAGAAATAGCAATAAATATGCGCAATGGCAACGATTCTCTTTCATGATTTTTCTTTCGGGAGTTTAAGTTGAACATGTGTGCCTTCTTTTATGCGGCTTTGTATGTTTAGTGTAATATCTGCCATTTTACATGCCTTTGCGACAATGGATAAACCAATGCCCGATCCTTTTTCGCGGCTGATCACTTCTGACGAACCCCTGTAAAATGGCAGAAAAATCTTATTAATTTCTTCAGATGCAATGCCGATGCCCTCATCATGTAATTGAAGCACAACATGTCCGTTCTCTTGATGACAGGTTATTTCAATTTCGCCACCCCGGTGGGAGTATTTAATTGCATTCGAAAGCAGGTTTTCAAGTATAAGGTCAATAATAAAAGGGTCATTTATGATTGTGAAATCACCGGGAGGTTCAAAAATTAATTTTATTGTTTTGTTTTCGATCGCCCTTGCCGCCCGCCTTATCACCTTGTCAATTGCCTCAACTACAGAGAATTCGCTAACTCGCATTTTCATGGCTTTATTGTCCATTCTGGCCAAAATAAGTAGCTTGTCAACTATTTCCGACAACCGGTCAATCTCAACCAGGCTCTCATTTATTTTGAGCACAAACTCTTCCGTTTTACGCGGTTTACGTACCAACACCTCAAAACTGCCTTTAAGAATCGCCAGAGGAGTTTTCAATTGATGTGCTGCATCCGAAGTAAATTGTTTCTCACGCTGCAAACTTTCGTCAATTCGGTCGAGCAATTGATTGATTGCCTTTGCCAGATCAAAAAGTTCATCCCTGGTTTCCGGCACAGGAATCCTGTCGGTGAGGTTTGATGAGTTGATCTGCTGTGCCTTGGCTATGATTAGCTTCACAGGCCGGATACTTTTTATAGCAAGATAACGTGCAGTTAAAAAAAGCAGCAGGAGCGAAAAAAGAAAAGTAATGATAAGAATATTTTGCAAAGTGTTGAGCACAAGCAAATAACCATCAATAGGAATGGCTGTTGTGATGTAACAAACGATTTTATTGTCTCGTATAACCGGAATTTTCAACTGGCGCACCGGCTGGCTGCGCAACAGGGTATTAAAGTGCTTACCTGCTGTAATATTTGGATGAAATCCAAGACTGTCAACCTTAAGATTAGGCGATTTGTCCATCGTTCGGCCATCAGTTCCGTGCAGTTCGATGAACACAGGGTTCACCTCAACTTCGCGGTGTTCACGCTCTTCCCATTCAATTTTGTTGAAGAATGAAACTTTTCCATCCTTCACTTCAACTTCCCAGGCATGTTTATTAGCAACGGTATGCAACATTTCATCCAGGTTGGCATATACGGTCATCCTCACTACAAGATAGATTAAAAAAAAGGCTACTGCCAAAAGCGTTGCTGTAGCAATGATATAGCTGAAAGCAATCCGGTTGTGATATGCGTTTCTTTTCATGACTCTCTTGCTATAAAACCAACCCCACGTATCGTATGTATCAGGTCGTCGTGTTTATGTAATCCAAGCTTTTTTCGCAAACTGTTCATAAAGACATCAATAACTGAGGTGTTGTAGTCAAAATGAATGTCCCACACTTGCTCAATTATTTCCTTTCTTGAGCAAACCCTGTCCTTGTTGCGCAACAGATACTCCAATAGCTCATATTCCTTTTGCGTAAGGTAAACCTCCTTTTCTGCCCTGAAAACAAGGTGCCGATCCACGTCAATCTGAATGTCAGAGAGGGTAAACATTGTATTTTCTTTAGATATCGGCCTAAGCTGAACCTTGATTCGCTCAAGAAGTTCATCAAAATGAAAAGGTTTCTTGATGTAGTCGTTTGCGCCAGACTGCAAACCTGCAACTGTGTCGTGAAGGGTATCGCGTGCAGTAAGAAATATCACCGGCGTTGAGCTGTTGTGCTGCCTGAATTGCCTGCATACCTCAATCCCTGACAAACCCGGCAACATCCAGTCGAGCAAAACAAGATCAAAACTTTCGCTGAGTAAAAGTTCAATGCCAGCCAAACCATCCGTGGTGGCTTGAACCTCAAAATGCTCTTCTTCCAATCCTTGTTTCAGAAATGAAATAATACCAGGCTCATCTTCAATTATCAGGATTTTCATATCGCAAAAATATTCATTGCTAATCAATATCAGCCCTGATTCAGCTTAAGATTGGCTTAAAGAATAAAGAGCCGGTAATGCCTAAAATCTTTGTGTCAGACCAATGAAAATACGGTGCGAGGTCACTGTTTTCTCAAAAGCATGTTCTGTGTTAATATTGGCAAAGAGTTTTCCGGCAATACGATATCCCAAACCTATTTCAGCCAAATGCTGCTTTTGAGTGAACTCCCCGCTTTGGTAAAAATAGTTTATAAACCGATAGCTGCGACTGGTGTTTAGCCGGCCTTTTATGAAATCTCTGTAACAGCTTAAACTATAGATACTTCCATCCATATAAGGTGAAGAAATGAGTGTGGTGGTGAGCGAAGCGGCGACATTCAGCCAGGGGATGTGCGAAACACTCACATAAGTGTGTAAATTCCTTGTATCGCGTGCATCCTGGGCATTGCTTCTGTAGCCTGCCCTGAATCCAATTGTCCAGCCTTTGAATGGCCGGTAGTCTGTTTGAAAGTTTAGTCCTTGGGTCGAAGACTGTTCAAGCAATTGCTCCACAATGGTTTTGTAGGTTTCATAATAGATAATGGCTTGCCTGTTGCTGTAGGACAATGACATTGAAATTTTTTGAACCGGTCTGTAACGAACAGATAAAAAAGCATTTGAAAGTGTAACATTATTTGTAATGAGTTCATTCACTTTTTTATAGAGATCAAATTCAAGCGAACCAAAAAAGTAAAGCTTTGGCAATAAGCTGTTTGAATGCTGGAGGTAGATATACCTTCTGTCAGTGAATCCCTTATTGGTTTGTTCAACAAATGCGGCTGTAGTTTGAATGATTCCCTTTCCTGCTTTCTTCAGGTGACTCAAAAAAGCCCCGGCTTGATACAAAGTGGTATTTAAGCTAAAATTTTGCTGATCGGGTCGCGATCCTCCCAAAACTCCAACGGTCATATTTTTGTGCGTAAATTCATATTGTAATCCATCATTGACGCCCAACTGTGAGATATTAGGGTTGATGCGGTGGCCAAAAGCTACACTATGCGAATTGTTGAAACGATAGGATATTGCCAGATTGTAAATCTTTAATCCATTGAAAACATCTTCTCTGATTTCGTCCCACCTGTGGTCTTTGTGACTAAACGTGACATATGTTTCGGCGGAGAGGCCTTTGGTTGCCGTGTTTCCGCTTTTCAAAGCAAAAGTGTAGCGCATCCGTTGCGCAATGGTTGGTTCTTCGGAATGAATGGAAGTGTAAGAGGCTAAAGAGATTCTGCCCCGGACTTTGGATAGAGCCTTTGTCGAATTACGTTCAATTGTGTCTGTTATTGGCGCCTGCACGAGAATTGAATCTTTAATTGCAGCTGCAGGCGGTTATGGTTCGGCAGCTGCATCTTGTCTGTTTCCTTGCCTGGGATAGAAAACTACTTTATCACCAATCTGAATCTCAGCTGTTCCCACCCGGGTGCAAACACAAGATATCGAAGATTTATTCAAAACGATCAAAGCCCTTGTTGCGGCATTTTCACCATTAACAAAATACAAAGTATCACCGGTATTAATTTCGCGTGTGCTTGGAAACCTGACATAAACCTGTGCATTGGAAAGATAGGAAACCGATCCTTCAATAGTCTGTGCATGCAGGCAGGGAACAATACCCAACAGAAAGAATATGATTGTCCAAAGAATGCCAGTTTTCATATCAATCTATTTAACGTCTCGGAATAATCTATGATTCAACCTCTTGTCGCCTTCGCCATTTGGATGACATTCAAGACATGCGTTCGAATTCCACACATAACCTGAAACATCATCATGCTCGTCAGCCATCTCAGCCTGATTGTGTTCATGGCAATCAATGCAGCTGAATACACTGTAATTCGATGGATTGGTGTGGCAATCAGAGCAAAGATTCCAGGCTCTTTGATGCTCACCCGAATAAATGGGAAAATACAGGGCATCATGATTGAAAGTTGAGGGCGTCCATACCGCCTCATTGTGACATGTGAGACATTCGGTCGGAAACTGTGCACTTGCATGAGGAGGGTTCACTGCTTGGTTGTAATCCTGTTCATGACAGCCAAAACAGGTATTTGGTGTTGAGGTGTAATTACCGTTGTGACATTGCACACATTCATTGGAAATTGTTTGATGAGCCCCCTGCAAAACATAATAGTTGTTGTGAATAGGGAAAACAGCAGGTGACCAAGTGGGTTGTGTTGTGTGACAATTATCACAATCTGAAGGAATATTGAGTGCCGGATGGTTGGGGTTGACAGATTGATTGTATTCTACATTGTGGCATTCGGCACATACAGTTGTTGTGCCACTATAGCCAGAACTATGACATTCAGCGCATCCTGCGGCAATATGTGCCCCGGTCAATGGAAATGCTGTTTGGCTGTGGTCAAATGCTCCTTCACCCTCCCCTGTAGGATGGCAGGCATAGCAAGCCTCCGAAGCATATGCATATCCACTTATGCCTGCATGTTCACTGTCTGTTTCGGATTGATTATGCTCATGGCAGTCAATACAGCTGAAAAATGCATAGTTGTCAGGACTTGTATGACATTCCACACAGTTTTGCCATTCGCCCTGATGACTACCGCTGTAAACAGGAAAATACTGCAGATCATGGTCGAAAGTAGCTGGAGTCCAGGCATTCTCACTATGACATTGTTCACAGCTGGTAGAAAATTGTACTGCCTGATGTGGTGGATTGGTGGTTTGGTTATAAGCTTCAGAATGACAGCTAAAACAAGTGTTGGGACTATTGACATAATTACCTTCGTGACAGTCAAAACAGTTGCTGGCAATGCGTTGGTGCGCCCCGGCCAATGGATAGTAGTTATTGTGTTGCGAAAAGCTGGCAGGTTGCCAGTCGGTATTTGTTGTGTGGCATGAAGCACAATCCTGACTGAAGCCCAGCTCGGTATGATTTGGGTTGATGGCCTCGTTAAATTGCTGGAGATGACAGCTATGGCATTCATTCGATGTGCCATTGTATCCGGATATGTGACAATCAGAACAGATCACAGTATTATGAGCACCCGTCAATGGGAAAGAGGTTGTGTTATGGTCAAAAATTTTATCCCCGTCACCACTTGGGTGGCACTCAAAACACGCCTTGCTGTCGTACACATAACCATTTACACCGCCATGCTCCTCGTTCATGTCAGATTGGTTGTGTTCATGACAACCAGTACAGCTAAACTGACCAAAATCACTGCTGTTGGAATGACAATCCGTACAACTTTCCCATTCTCCTTTGTGCTTGCCCGAATAGATTGGAAAAAACTGCCCGTCATGATTGGGAAAAGTGGCTGGTTTCCAATCAGGACTAAAGTCGTGGCATTCATTGCATTGAGTTGCGAACCCAACAGCTTGATGGTTTGGATTGAGGGCTTGCTGGTAGTCAGTAAGATGGCAGCTGCTGCATTCCTGTGAGATGCTGTTATAAGGTTGTCCCTGAATATGGCATTGTGCGCAATCAATGTTATGG
Organism: Bacteroidales bacterium UBA6207; assembly: GCA_002421995.1. Classification (GTDB taxonomy): domain Bacteria; phylum Bacteroidota; class Bacteroidia; order Bacteroidales; family F082; genus JALNZU01. The sequence continues at coordinate 9,983 of DISP01000047.1, forward strand.
CTTTCGATGAGTGGAAAAAATGCATGGTTTATTCCTGCACCTCCCCAGCTAAATGCATTGATGTTGTGGCAATCAACACAATTTGTTGAGTAATTTCCTGCAATATGATCAGGTGCTTTTGCATTCATATAATCTGTTTCATGGCATGAAAAGCAATCTGTTGGCAGAGGGTCATACCTCAATCCGGAGGCGTCGGTGT
>DISP01000092.1 GCA_002421995.1 Bacteroidales bacterium UBA6207
TTGAACAATGGCAGAACCAACACACATCAAAAGAAAACCGGTGCTCGGCGCGGAGAGTCTGTTCCGTGTTACTGACCCCCATGTTTTTCCCCTCCGTATCAGGTGGCGGAAAGGGTGGTCACCTATACTCACCACACCATATAATATAGCAGCAAAATTGTTTTGGTTTGGTGTGTGGGTTTACTGCTTATACAATTTGCCTGCAACAGCATTGCAAGGCCGTTGCGACGGGTTTGCAATACCCTTGCAAAAAGAGGTGTATTGCAATCCATCTATATACGATGCACAAGACCAGGATAATGTGTTTTGTTAGCTTGTTGATAAATGGTTAACAATTTCAATGACAAATACACATTTGTTTACAGAAATCGAGGTAATTTTGCTGTCACAAAAGGCCGGATGAGGTGGGAAGCTTGGGGGTAAATGGTTTACTTGATAATAATGAGGTACTTAAAATTTAGTGAGTGAAAAAATATTTTTCAAAAACACTTGACAATTGAATTTTAATGTTTATTTTTGCACCGTATTAATTAATCTAATAAACATTTAAGTCAAAAGAACAAAAGAAATGAAAAATGAAGTTTTCAGCCAACGGCTTAAAAATGCGCGCCTGATGAAGGGAATGACCCAGGACGAGGTGGTTGCAGCCCTGGGGGAAACGCTTTCAAAGAATGCGCTTTCGCGTTATGAGCGTGGCGATATGATGCCCCGCTACCACATTCTCCTGGCGCTCTCGCGGGTGTTTGGTGTTCAGCTCGAGTATTTCTTCAGGCCGTTCACGGTCGAGATCAGCGATTTTGAGTACCGCACCAAGGAGGATATGCCTTCTATGGAACGTGAGCAATTACGGCTCGAGGTGATCACCGTGATGGAACGCCGCCTCCAGACAGAAGAACTGCTCGGTCTTGAGCAGCACTTTGTGAATCCGCTGCAGGGTTTTCCTGCAGTAAAGAATGCTGATGACATTGAAAAGGCGGCCATGCAACTGCGTGAAGCCTGGCAAATAGGTCAGCATGGTATGTTGAACATCTACGGCATGCTCGAGCACTTTGGTATCAAGGTGGTAGAGCTTACTGCCAACGAAGTCTTCGACGGCATGAAAGCCACAATCAACAAGCAGGTGCCTGTGATAGTGGTGAACACCGCCATGACCATCGAACGCCGGCGCTACACCGTGCTGCACGAGCTGGCCCATCTGCTGCTCACCTTTGACGAAGCGCTCGAACCCAAAAAGGTTGAGAGCCTGTGCAACATCTTCCCGGGTGCAGTGCTTTTGCCTGCCGACACCTATAGGGAGCTCATCGGGGCACCCCGCGAAACGGTCAGCTTGCAGGAACTCATCCACATTAAGAACCAGTTCGGCATCAGCCTGCAAGCCCTTGTTTATCGGGCTGCACGCCTGAAATTCATCAGCCAGGCTAGTGTGGACCGGTTTGTTAAATTCATCGAAACCAATAAAAAAGAGGAAGGTCTCGGAGGCTATTACGGCAACGAGGTAGCCGACCGCTTTGAGCAATTGGTTGTGCGTGCCTGTCACCAGCACCGCATCACGCGTTCGCGCGCTGCCGAGTTGCTGGGTATCGAAGAAAAACATCTGCCTGTATATTTCGACACAGTGTGGTAAACAATGGAGGAGAAGCAAATGAAACAAGTGACTGTTGCATCCCAAAGCCCGCAATCAAAATTGATTGCATTAAAAACATTGATCCATATTGGAATTGAAACAAACTCAGATTTTAGTTTTATTGATCTAAACACATTCACTATGAAAAAAGTAATGACATGGGACAAACATCGGGAGATGTGTTGCCCGCAAGCTATTAATCATTTTAAAATTGTTACTCATGACAAAAGCAATTCTGATTTGCGACCTCCGGACTTGCCAGGCAGTGGCCGGTACCATACCGGCCATGCAACCGAAGGTCACCACGCAGTATTGGTTGCCTAAGCCAATCTACTACCAATTGAATGAATCCGGCATGAAACGCATGAAGTATCTGGAACAGAGGAAAATCGTCAGGTTTGTTGAACCACCGTCTGATTTTCCGCAGCGCTTCGGCCAGCTATGCATCACAGGAATCTCGATGACAGATTACTTTGTGGTGTTGCTGGCCAGCGAGCACCACCTCAGTCTTTTATGCAGCCCGGATTGGTACCGCACGGTAAGCAGCTATTTCAGTCTGCCTGCCCTGAATGGTTTCACTTCCCACGAAGAAACATCCACTGCCATGGAGGCAGTAGTTTCAGGAGCCCGGTCAACAACACATGAAAAAACAGCCGTGTTGCTGATCACTTCAAGCATCCAACCCATCAAACCAATTGGAACGCGATGAAAAACACAAAAAACAAGCACAGACTCAGGCGACGACTCGAATTGAAACTCAAACGGTCGGGCAAAAGCAGGCTGAGGAAGCATTTCTGGTTCTACAAACAAAGCACATACAACGGACTTGGAGAGTCGGTTGAGGTGGTGATCTTTGAACTCGACCATGCGCTCATGAAGCAAAAGGTTGAGCAGGACCCCTGGTACAACACCCTTTTGATGCCGGGAATGGCGAATGTTGCATTCGTAGAGATACTGCCCGATGTTGCCTTCACCCAACACAGTTTCAATGTGATGAAGGTGCTGAGCCAAGTGCACGAAAAAATTATTTTGGGCAAAGGTTTGCGCTATCAGGCGTTTTACAACCAGGCCTTCTTTACCTTCAGGAAGATAGGCAAGCCCGCATTGGGGGTTTCTCCCCCGTTGGAAGAAACACTGCAGGCAGCGTAGATTATGCCTTCAGCTGCCGGACAGGATGTGCTTTCGCGTTAAAGCCCTTCTGCTCCCGACCTGTTTCAGGTCACCGGCGATTCTTTTCCAATATTTCATTCTTATGAAAACGAAGAAAAATCGCATTGAGAAGCTCAAAAAAATAGCACAGCTTTTCAATGAATATCAATCCACATTGGCTGTCGTATCGCACGACGCCGCCAGGGTTGCAGCTTTCAGCGCCCATGTTAACGAACTCCAAAGGCTGGAGTCGGAGCTGATCGTTCCCCTGCAAGTGATCATCCAACAACGTGTAGCGCTCAACACGCGTATCAAGGAGGAAATAGTACCTGTCTTGTCGCGGGCGATGAGCCTGTCGGGCATGTTGAACGATGTCACCATGACAAATACACTTGGCTTTTTTTACAAAGGCCTTCGTTCCAAACCTACTGCAGCCATGGCCAGTCATGCAGCAAAGATGGTGCTCGACTTTGTGGAGCAACATGCCACCGAAGCCGCCGGGGTTGGTTTTGATGCTGCCGGCATTGCTGCCCTCAGTCAACTGGCCGACGACACCGAAGGAATGCGTGACCATGCTCATCAGCGCGGCTCGCTGCGCAGGGTGGATCGCAGTAAGATGCAGCGTCTTCTTTCGGAAGTCACGGTGATGCTGCGCGGCGAACTCGACTGGATGGTGGAGAAACACAAATCCACAGCACCTGTGCTGTACGAACGCTACCGGATGCTCCGTCAGGTGAAGAAGGGAAGTGGCACGCCAACAGAGGTGTTTACCGAAATATTCGGCACCGTTACCGATACCCACAGTGGCGAAGCCATCAGAGGTGCACATTTACAGCTCGTTGACATATCAGGATCGGAATGCGAAACCGATGCCGACGGCTATTATGTCATTGACGATCCGGAACCCGGCAGCTATCAGCTGCGATGCACCGCCCCGGGCTATCAATCCACCAACGATGTGGCCTTCACGATAGTGAAAGGCGAATCATTGGAGGTGAATTTCAGTCTGACCGCGCAACAGGCTGTGGCCTAAACCTCCCTTCATCACACCACAGACAGCGAAAACCGCTGCCACGTATTCACCCAAAAGGCTGCTCCCATCCGGGGCAGCCTTTTTTGCCTGAAGCGGTATGATTCAGCCATTCCAACTACTATCGCTTTTCGCAGGAGATTGGTGTAGGAAGATATTAAAAACTTTGTGACGACAAAATTTTGGTTGCAAATCCTCGTTGTCAATGAAAAGAAAATTTACAACCATTTCAACACCTTATATCATGAAAAACACCCTCATCCTTCTTGCAGCATTGTTTTCGCTTACACTTTTTGCACAAAACGGCGAAAAAAACTTTATTGACCTAAACTATATCGAGGTGACCGGAAAGGCCGAGCTTGAAGTAGTTCCGGACCAGATTTTCCTGAAGATTATCCTGAATGAAAAAGAGTTCAAAAGCAAACAAAGCATCAGGGAAATGGAGCAGCTGATGACAGACAAACTCAGCGAGATTGGCATTGACGCAGGAAAAGACCTTGTGGTCAAAGACTTTGTAAGTAATTTTCAGTTTTACCGGCTGTCAAAAACCGACATCAATGTATCAAAAGAATACCAACTCCTCGTGCATGATGCTTCGACCGCCGGAAAAGTGTTTGTTGAACTCGAAAAGGCAGGCATCTCAAACATCTCCGTCGAAAAGCTGGAACACACAAATATGCAGGAATACCGAAAAGCCGTGAAGGTGGATGCCATCAAAGCCGCTAAAGAGAAAGCCTCCGACCTGGCAGCTGCCATTGGCCAAGGCATTGGCAGGGCAGTGTACATCAACGAAGTTGATATGAACAATACATATCATCTAAACACAATTATCGGAAGGGTTGCCGGAATGTCGGCACAAGGTTCCCGCTCCGGCAATTCAACAGCTCAGGAAGACCTAAACCTTGAGTTTGAAAAAATAAGTATAGAATACACGATTTTATGTAGATTTGAATTGAAATAAAACGCTCGAAGTATCCGGGGCTTGCAACCTTGTTTTGTGATTGTGAATCTTAAATCCGGCAACGATTCACCTTTTAATGCCTTGTTAATCTGTAAACCACACGCAATGAACACTATTGATTGAAATGTTAAAAAAGTTCATCCAAGCCATCCTTGCCGCGACGATTGCACTGGCATCAGGTGCATGTGCCACCTTGTTCAATGCGCAACATACCGGTGTTACAATAGTTACAAGTGAGCCTGTTGGCCTGAAAGTGAACAATGATAGCATAGAGCAGCCCGATACCTCGATGCTGGTGATGGTGCAAAGACAAAACAAACCTTTAGCCGTGACAGCATGGACCGACAGCCTTGTGAAGACCGTGCAGATTGCGCCTGTGAACTCCTTTGCTTACTGGTCGAATATCGGCTTTTGCTATGGTTTAGGAATGCTCATTGACAAGGACGACCCAAAAAGATATTCCTATCCCAAGACGATATACCTGGATATGTCAAACAACGAAGCAAACTATCTGGACTACAATCCCGATGGCCGTCACAGGCATCTACTGAAATTCACGCCAATGAAATTGGCCGGACTTGCCAATCCATCGTTTGAACTGGGCTATGAACACAAAACCGGAAAGCGCTACTCCACACAACTGTTGGCAGGCTATCTGCTGCCCAACAGCATCTTCGACATGAGCAGCACCGTGTTGCCCGAAGCAAAAGGCTTTACACTCTCGGCAGAAGAGCGTTTCTATTTTAAAAAACCTGCGCCTTTCGGTCCCTATCTTGCTTTGGAGTTTCATTATCTGAAAAGCCGCTACAAGGATGTATGGAACTTTGGTGTGGCCAATATCTTTGCCGATACTTTGCATGGATACAACAACTATGCTGACACTTTTGGTATAAGAAAGCAGACTTTCAGCTATAGTTTCAAGATTGGATATCAATATATTAAGGACAGATTTTCGGTGGATGTGTTTGCAGGCATCGGATTGAGGTATAAGATGATAAAGCATACCGACCGTATCAAACCTGAAGATGAGATGGAAATACCCCGTCATCCAAACTTTTACTACATCACCCATCGTGAAGGAAATTTCATGACTGTGAGTATGACCCTCAACATTAGAATAGGATACACTTTTTAGGCTTTACCAAACAGCATTGCCATTAATTGAGATGAAAAACAGGGACTACCGAAAAACCCTTCAGTAAATCAATATCAATAATTAGGGCCTGCTGAAAAACTCCCCGAGCCTAATAAAGCAAAATTTCATCCACATTTCACAAAGTGAGAAGATGGCTTATTCGCATTAATTTGTACCAAAATCAGTTTAACCGCAGAGGGCGCAAAGCAGGCGCAGAGTACACAAAGGGCTGACGCATTGTGATTTAAGGAAGGCGAATGAAGCGATTAGAAATCATCAATCTCTCTGCGTTCTCTGCGCCTACTTGGCGGTCTCTGCGGTAAAAAAAA
>DISP01000153.1 GCA_002421995.1 Bacteroidales bacterium UBA6207
GAGCCGTAGCCGTAGAGTACAAGGGGATTTTTGCCATCTTTTTTCAAGCCTTTTTTATAAACGAGTGAGATGGGCACCTGCACACCATCGTGCGAACCGGCATAAAAACGCTCTGTTTTGTAATCATCACTGTTATAGCCTCCCACAACTTCCTGCTGCTTGAGCAAATCTTTTGACTTCTGCTCCATATCGTATTCATACACCGAGTTTGGTGTGGTGAGCGAGGTGTAGCTGTAACGCAGCTTTTGGGTATCGAAATCGGGATTTGTCGAAAGGTAGGCAGTATAGGCTGGTTCGCCAAAATCGAGGTAATAGTCGGCACTGCCGTCCCAGCGCTTGATGCGTAACTGAATCAACCCCTCTTTACGTTCGGAAATAACAAGATGATTGGCAAACACTTCAAACTCCTCGAGCAGCACATCGGCACGGTGCGGTATCACATCGGTCCAGTTTTCGATAGCGGTGGCATTCACCGGAGTTTTCATCAGGCGGAAATTGATAGCCTCGTGGTTTGTACGCACATAAAAGTTATCGCCAAAGTGATCAATTCCGTAGAGCAGGTCGCGCTGACGGGGTTGAAACATCACAAAAGGTGATGAAGGGTCGTTGGCTTTTTGAAAACGATATTCGGCTGATACAGTGCTTGTTGAACCGATTACAACAAATTCTTTTGATTTTGTTTTATAAACAAAACTATAAAAAGTCGGATCTGCTTCGTGATAGATTTCGGCATCGGCCTTAGCGCTTCCAAGCAGGTGACTGAAAATTTTGTAAGGGCGCAGTGTTTCGTCTTTGATGCTGTAATACAATGTTTTATTGTCGTTTGACCATGCCATATTACCCGAGGTGTTTTTAATGACATCGGGATAAACTTCACCGGTAACAAGGTTTTTGACATAGAGGGTGTATTGTCTGCGGCTCACGGTATCCACTGCATAAGCAAGCAAATTGTTGTCGTTGCTCACTTCCCATCCACCAATTTCGAAATAAGCCAGGCCGCTCGCCATCTCGTTTCCGTTGAGCATCACTTCTTCAGCGCCATCCATACTGCCTTTTTTACGACAATAGACGGGATATTCCTTACCTTCCTCAAAACGTGAATAGTAATAGTAGCCGTTTTGCATATAGGGCACCGACATATCTGTTTGCTTGATCCGACCCACCATTTCGTCATAGAGTTTTTGCTGCAAGGCATTTGTGTGTGCCAACAGGCTGTCGGTGTATTGGTTTTCTTCGGTCAGGTAAGCAATCACCTCAGGGTTTTCGCGCTCGTTGAGCCAATAGTAATTGTCAACACGGCTTATTCCATGCGTTGTAAGTTCTTTGGGAATGATTTTGGCTACGGGAGGTTTCATAGTATCTTCTGTTGTTGTGGAACAAGCTGATAGTGCAGTTGCCACAACGGCAAATACAGCAAAACGATTCAACAATGTTTTCATTTATTTGATTTGTTAAGAGGTCAAAATGAGAATGTTACACCAAGGCTCGGCATGAGCGGAAGCTGACGCAGGATTTCGTTGGTGATTTGATCAACGTAAAACACATTTTTACGGTTGTACACATTGGTAAGGCTGAAACTCAGCTCGAGTTCGGTATGTTCGCTGAAATAGAACCTGCGTTTGGCATCGAGGTCGAGTCTGTGATAGGTTGGGAGCTGGCCTTTGTTCAGCTCGCCATAGATCATTCCAAGCTGCCCGTTGGCAGTGGTATAGTCATAATTAATGCCTTGGGTGAAGCTCAGGTATTCATAATTTCCCTGCACCTGCGTGAAAGGAAATCCGGAGCCAAAGTTCCATCTGGCACTCATTTCCCATTGTTTTTTATCGCCGCCGGTATAGGATAAAATCAGGTTTACATTGTGACGACGGTCGTAGTGCGGACGATAGGTATAAAGCACACCTCCTTTATCTTCAAAGGTCTTTGTGACATAGCCCAATGAATACACGGCCCAGAAATATATCTTGTTATACTCATATTTCAGTGCAAGGTCAGCACCGTAAGCTTTTCCCTTTTCGATGATGAAGTCTTTCTTCAGGCGGTCGGGAACGGTATAACCGGCAGTGGCTTCGTCGTATATCTTATTGCGGTTGAGGTTGGTGAGTTGGCCGAAATTCTTCAGGTAGCCTTCGATATTTACATTCAGATGCCTGTTGATGTCAATTTCGGTGCCCAAAATAAAATGTGTGGCTTTCTGGAGTTTGCTCGTAACCTCTTTGCCATCAAATTTTGCAGGCAGATTGTCGGGGCCTGAGAGGAATCCATAGAAAAGATTCACCACATCGCGGTCGCTGTTGGCAGCTATGAGGTTCTGAGAATACATTCCGGTAGCAAATTTGAGTCGGATGTTGTCGGCCAACAAGTATTTCATGGCAAGCCGCGGCTCAGGCGAAATTTCGGAGAGCGAAGCATAATACTGGATGCGAAGGCTTGGCTCGAAGAGCAACTTTCCATACGAGCCTTTGTAGCGCACATAGCCAGCCAGCTCGGTTGTGTTTTCTATTTGCTCGATTTTTCTGCCGACACCATTTGTGAAGTTAAACTCGGTTTTGAATCCCAGCACCTCAACCCCGTATTTAATGAGGTCTTTGCCAAGGAAATAGGTAAAATGAAAACCCATGTTAAACCCGTTGATACTGCTTGAACGGGCAGGAGATGTCTGTTCGGTGAGGCTGGCTTTGTAAGAAGAGTAAGCCATATTTCCTTCGATAAGCACAGGTGATTTTCCGGGAATTACAAGAAAGTCGGAACCACCGCCATAGGATTTCCAGCCAAAATCAGAAAGTGCTTTGTAGTTGTTCACCCTGTCATCAAAGCCGAAGCCGAAAAAATTGATCTTACTTCCGTTAGCGGCATTGATTGAGGCTTTGCCGTAGATATCCAGAAAGTTAAATGGTAGTCCGTCTTTCTCGATATAGGAATAAAGGGTTTTGCTGCTTTGCTCGAGGTAGGAGTTTTTGACGGAGAGCACAAAGGAGGAGCTGCCGCCGTTTTCGGTCCTGGCTTTGGCAATAGGACCCTCAAGCATTAAGCGCGCGCCAAAGGTGCTTGCGCTGAGTTTGCCACTAAGGCGGTTTTTGTTGCCGTCGCGGGTGGTGATGTCCATCACCGAGGAGATGCGTCCGCCATAATCAGCACTGAAACCTCCGGTGAAAACTTCTGCATTGCGGATAAGATCGGTTTCAAAAACCGAGAAGAGTCCGATGCTGTGGAAAGGATTGTAAACGATCATACCATCGAGCAAAACCTTGTTTTGGATAGGCGATCCACCCCTGATATAAAGCTGTCCGCCCTGGTCGCCTGTGAAAATTACACCCGGCAAAACCTGAAGATATTGCGCCAGGTCGGCCTGACCTCCAATGGTTGGCAGTTTTTTGAGGGTTTTTGGGGTGAGGTTGATAACCGAAGTTTTGGTTTCGGTAACAGCTTCTATTTTCTCAGCTGTAACATTCACTGTTCCAAGACTTACAGCCGATTCCACCAGTTGAAACTTTTTATTCAGCAACTCGCCTTTGCGTATCGTCACGGCTTCGCGAATGGTGTCGAAACCAAGGTAAGTGACGAGCAAGGTGTATTTTCCTTCAGGAATACGGGTAATATTGAAATATCCGTTGTTATCGGTGGAGCCTCCCAAATTGGTTCCCAGCAGATATACATTTGAAAAAATGACAGGCTCACCCGTATTTTTTTCATAAACAAAACCGCGTATGCTTGCATCCTGCCCTATCACATTATTTGTTGAAAAGGTAAAAACAGACAGCAAAAAAAGAACAGTTGCAAAAGATGTAAATTTCTTCATTTCAATATGTTAGGAATACTTAATTCTATTTGTAAACTGCCAAATGGCATTTTGATTTTAAACGCACAAAGTAACTAAAAAGTACAGCACCACCTAAAAAGAATCAGTTATATGTGTTATAAACAAAGGTAAAGGCAGGCTGGAGGCTCAATTCTCTGCCAACAGGCTGCGCAAAACCACTGAGGCACAATACATCCCGAACATCGCGGGCATATAACTGATGGTTCCGACTGTGCTACGTTTGTTCATTTCACCACTCTCGGCTTTCACACTTGATTTTGAAACCACCTCGGTGGAATAAACAGCTGTAATGCCATTCCAGACACCCAGCTTATGCAGTTTTTTGCGGATATAATATGCCAGACGGCATTGTTGTGTTTCGGAAATATCAACTACCTGTATCATCGCCGGATCAAACTTGCCACCTGCACCCATGCTGCTAATCACTTTGTGGCCATATTTATGCGCAAAAAACAACAAATATACTTTGGGTGCCAGTGTGTCAATGGCATCAATTACATAATCATAAGGCTGCTCAACAAGGTCAATCAGCAGCTGATCTTTGATGTAGGCATTCACCAACACCAGTTCAATGTCAGGATTGATGTCGCGCAGGCGTGCTGCCACGACTTCCGTTTTAGGCAGTCCCAATGTCGAAATCAAGGCAGGTAATTGCCTGTTACGGTTGCTGTTATGCACTGTATCGTCATCCACAAGCGTGAGTTTTCCAACACCGGCTCTGGCCAATTGCTCAGCTGCATAGGCACCAACACCACCCAATCCGGCAACTAAAACATGGCTTTCAGACAGTTTCTTCAATCCCTGATCGCCGACAAGCAGTCTGGTGCGCGTTTGCCAATCCTGATTATTCATTCCTTAGGTTTAAAAATCCGCACAAAATTAGCAAAGATGGCATTGCGAAGGCGCTCCACCGTTTCACCTCGCAACAAAGCCGCATGTTCATACACTTCTTCAATGCTTATTGGACGATCATCCGTTTCGAGAAACAACTGATTTACAGGGGTGATAATAAGGCTTTTAGCTGCCTGACTGCGCTTATCAAACAGGGCATGGCCATAAGACAAACAAAAACCTGCATCGAGCAGTTGTTGTGCTGCTGTTGGTCGGCCGGCAAAACCATGAAAAATACGGATCAGTCCCGGCAATGCCTTTGCCCTGGCCAGCAAAAGATCGTTGGCTTTCACCGCATGGTAAATCATTGGAAGATTCATATTTAATGCCAATTCCTCCTGCCAGACAAGCACTTTCTGCTGCTTATGCAATGGCACGTCAATGGCACGGTCAAAACCTGCTTCGCCGATTGCAATGGGATTGCATTTCTTCAAGTCGCTGTGCATCGCATCAATAATCTTATCAGGATCAACACTTTGCAGTTGCCATGGATGAATGCCTAATGAGTAAAAAGAAGATTCATTGTGTATTACGCTACCCGCCATCCGGTTCAAAACCGATATAACATTTTCACCCTGTCCAGTTTGGTGGGTATGAAGGTTAACATAAAGGTCTTCACTTATCATCATTACAAAGGCACAAATTAAGCAAAAATCCAACAATAACGGGAGTCGCACAAATTATTTGGAGTATTTCAGGTTTCACAAGGTTGTTGATGTGTATCGTGCTGTTTTCTGATGTTTTTAAGTCGCATCGATGAATTTATCAGGATGAAGCAATTTGCTGAAATCGGGATGCTTCCACGGTATCAAATGCACATTGGCGCGTTGTTGTTTTGAATCTCCTGAATATATGGCGATGAGGTTGAGTTTGAACTTTCCTGCATTTAGTTTAACATAATAATTGATATTTTTAGCAAAGTCGGAATGATAGGTCTGTGCCGATTTCATTTCAATGAGATGAAAGCCTTGTTGCGCTTCAATCAGGCAATCAATTTCATTTCCGGTTTTATCCCTCCAAAAAAACACGGGCGCTTCCATGCCCTCATTTGCATAATGTTTTACAATTTCCATGATCATCAGGTTCTCAAATAAACTTCCGCGCAGATAATGTGTATGCAACTGACTGTTTTCGGTAAGGTTGAGTAAATGGCAGGCAAGCCCGGTATCGTAAAAATACAGCTTAGGCATCTTGGTCAGGCGTTTGGCGAAGTTTACATGATGCGGTTGCAAAAGGTAAACAACATAGCCTGTTTGCAGCAACGACAACCATGATTGAGCAGTAAAATGAGAGATTCCACAATCGTTGGCAAGTGAACTTAGGTTGAGCAACTGCCCAATACGGGCAGCACACAATTTCAGGAAGCGGGTAAACAAGCTCAGATCGTGAATGTTCTTCAACTGCCTGATGTCACGCTCGATATATGTTTGTGTGTAGGATGCGTAAAAGTCAACGGGTGAAATCTGTTTATCATAGATGCGTGGAAAAAAACCGCCATAGATACGATCCTCCAAAGTTTGTTCGAAAAAAGAAGTCGTTGAAAGCTCTTCGTTACTTAAAGGAAGAAGCTTCAACACAGCTGCGCGTCCTGCAAGTGACTGGCTTACACGCTCCATCAGTAAAAAATTCTGTGATCCGGAAAGAATAAACTCTCCTGCAACCCCATGATCATCTACAATGCCCTGCAGATAGGAGAAGAGCTCGGGTACGCGCTGTATTTCATCTAAAATTGCGCCATCCGGCAAATTTTCCAAAAAAGAACGCGGGTCGGTCGTTGCATATTCACGCGTATCCAAATCTTCCAATGAAATGTAGGTTTTTTTGGGGAAAAGATGGCGCAACAATGTTGTTTTGCCCGACTGACGAGGGCCTGTAAGCGTCACCACCGGAAACTTTTGCGCCAATTCAAGAATTTTTGATGCTATATCTCTTTGAATCATCATCACTTAGACTATTATTGGACAAATTTAATTAATAAAATGGAATTTGTCCAATTTATTTTAAAAAATCAGTTATACGACTTTCGTTCTTGCATAAAATCGAAACAAGATGAAAAAATTCTGATGTGACAAACTCAAATTTGGCACAAAAAGAGTGTTAGTCGCTAAGGTCTGTTCGATAACTTATATAAGTATCATATTTCCAACAGCTTATTGTCTTCATTACAAAAATAGTAATGCAAATATTGATAATGCAATCTTATTATTTGTAATAGTATTACATTGCTGTTATCATAATGCGTAAAATCAATAATCATATCAGGATCAACACTTTGCAATTACCATAGATGAATGCCTAAGGAGTATAAATTGCTAAAATTCACTCTCTTAAGTTCTCCTGCCATTAGATTTACAACTATAAGTACAGACCCGGGAGCCTTGGCCTGATGGGTATGAATATTGATGTAGGGCATATGTTTTTTCATCGAAACAAAGGTAATGATTCCATAAGAAAACCGATGGTTTGCCTATTGTCATTTCCTTACACCCTGTAAGGGTATAAATTCTCTTTGCAAATGTTAACGAAATCTTAAAATATCTAATTAAAATTGTATTACTTTTGGTTAATCCCTGATCGAAAAGGGTCACTAACAGATGTTACATAAAATTAAAGAATTATACAATGGACGTTGAAATACTATCGCGGATTCAGTTCGCATTTACGGTGTCGTTTCATTACATCTATCCGCCGCTGAGCATAGGCCTGGGCTTGATGATGGTGCTGATGGAAGGCGCTTACCTCAAGACTGGCAACAAGGAATATGAGACACTAGCCCGGTTTTGGACAAAAATCTTTGCCATCACCTTTGGGCTGGGCGTGGCCACCGGCATTGTGATGGAATTTGAATTTGGCACCAACTGGGCCACCTACTCACGCTTTGTGGGCGATGTGTTTGGCAGTGCACTGGCTGCGGAGGGCTTGTTTGCTTTTGCGCTCGAAAGCGGCTTTCTTGGTGTCTTGCTCTTTGGCTGGAACAGGGTGAAACCTGTTGTACACTTCATTTCCACTTTGGGTGTTTGGCTCGGTTCAATGTTTTCGGCTGTTTGGATTGTGATAGCCAACAGCTGGCAGCAAACACCGGCCGGATACCACATTGTAGGCGAAGGGCTGAACGCACGTGCCGAAATCACCGACTTCTGGGCGATGGTTTTCAATCCTTCAAGTGTTGATCGCATCCTTCACACCTGGATTGGTGCTTTGATTGCAGGTGCTTTCCTTGTTATGAGCGTGCATGCCTGGTACCTGCTTAAAGGTCGCCACATCGAAATCTCAAAAAAAGCATTTACGATTGCCCTTTTCGCCGGTGCCGTTTTCTCGATTCTGCAACTGGTCACAGGCCATCACTCAGCAAGCGGTGTTGCAGTGAATCAGCCTGCCAAACTGGCTGCCTACGAAGGACATTACAACAGTGCAGGCAAAGCCGATATGTACATTTTTGGATGGGTTGACCAGAAAAATCAAAAAGTGTATGGCCCATATATTCCGGGTGGTTTATCTTTTCTGATTCATGGCGATTTTGACACTAAGGTGCCGGCGCTCAATGATTTTCCAAAAGAAGACGTACCAAAACAAGTGAATGCAGTGTTTCAGTTTTATCACCTGATGGTGGCTTTTGGGATGTTCTTTATCGGCATCACACTTTTCGGAATATTTATGTGGTGGCGTGGCAAACTTTTTAATCAAAGATGGCTTTTGCTCATTTTTGTTTTCTCGGTGCTTTTACCACAATTGGCCAATCAATTTGGTTGGTTTGCAGCCGAGATGGGTCGTCAGCCCTGGGTGGTTTACGGTTTGTTGCGCACCTCTGATGCACTTTCGGTGGTTGTGACTGCCAACCAGGTGCTCTTCAGCCTGATTATGTTTACACTGCTCTACGCCTTGCTTTTTGTTTTGTTTATTTACCTGCTGAACAAAAAAATTCAGGCCGGACCTTACGATCTTCACAAGACCGAGCATCGGCCGGAACAGGAAGCCATTGCAGAAGTCATTGACAATCAATCAAAAAACTAACATTTACAACAATGGAAACATTTTTAGGAATAGATTATCCCACCTGGTGGTTTTTGGTGGTAGGCGCATTGTTTTCGGGCTATGCTATCTTGGATGGATTTGATTTGGGCGCTGGCGCATGGCATTTGTTTTTCAGAAAAGAAGAAAGCCGCAGGATCGCGCTCAACGCCGTAGGCCCTGTTTGGGACGGCAACGAAGTGTGGTTGGTGATAGGTGGCGGCGCACTGTTTGCCGGATTTCCAATACTTTATGCTTCAATGTTTTCGGCACTTTACATACCCTTCATGCTGTTTTTGTTTGTGCTGATTTTGAGAGCCGTCAGCATTGAGTTTCGCAGCAAAGAGCCCATGTTTTGGTGGCGACAGATGTGGGACATCACCTACAGCGTTTCAAGTACGTTGATGGCGCTTTTGTTGGGTGTGGTTGTCGGCAACCTATTAAAAGGAGTTGAATTGGGCCCGAATCATGATTTTTTAGGTCACTGGACCGATTTTCTGAACCCTTATTCCATCATGGTAGGACTGACCACTGTGGCGCTGTTTATGATGCACGGCGCATTGTATCTTGCCATGAAAACAGAAGGTCGTTTGTTTACAAAGGTTAACGTTCTGCTCAAAAACGCCATCATCTTCTTCATTGTAAGTTACGGAATGGTAACGCTTTACACATTGATATATCTTCCACACCTGACCGATGATCTGCACCGGAATGCAGCATTATTCGTTGTGCCTGTGTTGGCATTTCTGAGCATTGCCAACATACCGAGATTGGTTTCCAAAGGAAAATATGTGCAGGCTTTTCTGTTTTCATCACTTACGATCAGTTTTTTGTTGATTCTGGTGGCTGTTGAGCTGTATCCTGTTTTGGTAATCTCAACTGTTGATCCTGCCTACAGCATCACGGTTTATAATGCAGCATCATCGCAAAAATCACTGGGTATCATGTTGTTGATGACAGTGATTGGCGCCCCGTTGGTGATAGCTTACACCATTTTTGTGTACAGGACATTCTGGGGCAAGGTGAAGATGGACGAAACAAGCTATTGAGCAGAGCAATATGTTTGTTTGCCCGGGTGACTTGAAAAAAATTGGGTCAAAGTCATTGATGGGATTATTCAATTTTCTTTAATATGTTTTTGCAAAT
>DISP01000069.1 GCA_002421995.1 Bacteroidales bacterium UBA6207
TGGTTCCGTCGGAGGCTATTTGCACATCAGTAGCATCGCCGCTGAGTGGGTTGCCGTCGGTGATTTTGGCAAAGTTCCAACTTGAGCCGCCATCGGTGCTGTATCTCAATCCGCTGTTGGTGGCGGCAAAGATGTGTCCATTGCTGTTGAGTGCAAGTTCGTTGATGAATGCCCACTCTGAGTTATTGCTGTTGAGTTGAGGCACTGTTGCGCTCAATTGTGTGTAGGTAACACCATCGGTTGATTTCCAGATTCCATTGCCCATGAAACCGGTTGTGTATCCGAGATCACCCAATACACTTGCGTTTTGCGCGTTAAAGCCATCACCTGTTCCCACATAAATTTCGCCGGCTGCATTCTGAACCATAGAACTTACCATCATGTTGCTGTGGCCAACAGGGTTCCAGGTGATGCCTCCATTTGTTGACTTCCAAATGCCGCCACCGGTTGCTCCTGCGTATAGGGTCTGGCCGCTGGCATCTTTAACGTCATAAATCAATCCTTTTGTTTTGCCGCCATAGTTGTCAGGACCCAGTGAAGTCCAGTTCAAATTGTTTGAATTTTTGGTTGTCAACATGGCTTTTGTTTGGCTTGCGGCCCGAATCACATCCGAAAAGCTGACTGTTCCGGTGGTTTGATGCCCGCGAAGTGCCTGCAGATAGGCCTCAGAAGCTGATGCATGTTGGGTTTGGGGACCAGATTGCTCGTTATTGCTGTTCGCTTTTGCGAATTGCAAAGTGCTGATTATTAAAAGAATACTAACGAGTAAAAATCCTTTTTTCATATCATGTAGTTTTGATGGTATATGGATCTGTTCAAATCCGAAATTCGGCACAAGTTACGTTAATATTTTTGACCTGCAATAGTCGTTTTGAGTTTTTATTTAACAATCATTAACAAGCAAAAATCTACTTATGCCTTGCAAAAATAATACTTCATTCCTTTAGAAGGTGTGTTTTGTGTGTTTTTTATTGCATTCTAAGCCCTGATTTGTTTTTAACCATTGGTAGGTATTGGCTGTAAAATATTTGATTTCACGAAAATGATAACATTTACACTAATTGCCCGAAATGACTTGCGCCGTTGAAAATGATTTAACTGCAGCTGTTTATTGCTTGTGTAAAGCTTTCTTTAATGCATTTGTTAGCGGATGCTAATGTAAATCCGTATTGGTTGTCAAGCTATTAAATGCAAACTGCTTTTGGCAGATGCTGTATTCAACAGTAATGAAATTTGTTTGCATTTATTGCTCAACGGGAATCAGCGCTTTTGTAGTCTGACTCATCTTAGCAAAACCGAATTGGCGGCCCTTTGCAGTTTGCTTAAATACAGCACGCTTGTTGTTGCATTTGGCATAGGCGACAGCTTTCCATTTGTTGTCGCTGAAAACCGTAAGGTAGAGTAGCGAATCAGGGCAATTTCCTGAAAAGCTTACTGAATCAACAGGCAGAAAATCGCTTGTCACATCAAGATAATGATAATGACCCAAAAAAGGCGGTGTGGTGAAGCTGGTAGCTTTCTCGGCAAACAGGCCTGTCTCCAAATCAAGAAAGGTGCGGCGGTAGAGCTTTGAAATTGAGGGTTTCAGGTTATTAAACGAGAAAGAGGAGTCGTTTTCAAGCATGATAAAATTGCCCTGTGTGTCCAAATAGGAAGCAGTATAAAATGTATGTATATCAGCGTCAGAAACAACAGGGCAATAGTCGAGTACGGCAGCAATTCCAAGGCTTCGCAGAGCTTTTACTTTCAGGTAGCTGATGTCTTGAAAATTTCCTCTTCCTGAACTGAGTAATTCTGCGGCTGATTGAATTTCTGCCTTTTTCAGAAAACGTTCATCAAAGGATACCCGATTGTTTATATAGTGATTTAGGAAACCTGCAACGCGGTTTACATCTTGCTTAACCGAATCGGGAATCAATGGCAACAGTAAATCACGAAGCATTGGTCTCCAGTTTTCAAGATGTTCGTTTCCAACGCGATAGGGTAAAACGTATTGCAGAAACGCTGAATCATCCATGTTTTTGTTCCATGGATAATGTCTTGATTCAAAAGCACATGCTATCGTTTCATTCAAAAGCTTGTAGGTAATGGCGTCTTTGTCGGAGGTAAAGTTTTCGGCTACAAAAGTTAATGTGCCGAGGCTGTCTTCCATTTTTTTCCAGAAGACCTTGATAGGTATGTTTTGTGGTGCAAGGTTTGGATCAAAGGGGATGCGCAACATGTTTGTGTCAACAAGTTTGTAATCCACGCTGTAGTGTGGTTGCATGTTTGCAATCAGAAAATATGCAGCTTTGAGCCTGGCGCTGTCGTCGGGCTGCAGGTATTGGCCGATGGTTTTGGTAAGTACGACGCGGTTGAAGCCGGTTTCGTTGATTGTTTGGATTCCTTTTTCGGGCAGACCGGGTTTTGTTGATTTCAGGCACGACAAAGCCGTGGCTGCCAGGAAGATGATTGCAAAAAGCTTCGCCAAAGTTCCGATCAACTTCCGGCGATGCATGTCATATTCCCTTCAGACTGGTTTCGGGAAGCCAACCAATGCTTCCATTGGCAATTTTAATTTTTGTCCAGCCGTTTGTTTTATCGAGCATTGCAACTTTTGTGCCTTCGTGCAGCACAAAAAGGTCAACGCTCGATTGTGCCGGCGAGCTTTTTACGGTGATGGTTGGGGTGAAAATGATGGCTTCGTTGGTTTGTCTTGTGTAATAATACTTTTGCGAAGCCAACCCAAAAGTGCCAATAGTCAGAAGCAGGAGCACCAGGCCGCTGTAAAATGCAATTTTTCTAATAAATACCTGGTTTGAAGTGAGATAGAAATAAACGGCAGCAAGCAGAAGGGTAAAGATAAAGATTGACATCCATGCCCAGCTGTTGGCCGGCATCATGTTGTAGAATGATTTCC
>DISP01000226.1 GCA_002421995.1 Bacteroidales bacterium UBA6207
TTTTTTATCGGACAACAGTGTTTCTTTATCAATAAGCTTGCAGGTTTCAGCAATTCATTAATATTCCACATTTAGTCAATACATCTTTAAGCTGTTAATAATCGCCAAATTTCGGCCAACCCTGCGCGTTGTAACCAAACGAAATAGAAAATGATTTTTCCGACAACAAGGTGCGACCCTGTTCATTCACTGAGAACACCTTGTGCGTGATTGTGTTGAAGTTATTTTCAGAAAACGCCCGGTAGAATGCTCCACGCACGTAAAACAATTTTTTAAAAGGATTGCGATGCTTGTCAAAACCACTGAAAATGGTTTCAGTAGCTCCGACCAATACACCAGAATTGTTTTTATCTTCTGAAGTCACCTTCACGAGGTTACCGCCTTCAATGTAGAAAATCCTTTCGGATTTGCCGAGCTCATTGGTTTCTAAAATCTGGTTGCCCTCGTATGTGTAGAAGAAATTAATACCATTTGGTCTGAAGCTGGTTTTACGATTGATTTTAACAAGGTTGCCCGCTTCATCAAAGTGAAACACTGCAGGATTGACAACCGGATAAATGTTGCAATCGGCCAGACTGCATTTTTTAAACAAACTGACAACGTTATCATTATAAACTAATGAATCATAAACTTCTGCTATAAAAACCATATTTGTCAAATCATTGCCGGAAGGAAACATCAGAAAACCGCCATCAACACGCGTCAAACGACCAGATGAATAGCTGTAATTGCTTTGCTCTGCCGAAATTCCAAACAACTCGCTGTCAGCAAGGGTAATGTCGTCGTTAAAATACAAGTACTCTATCTTGCAGTTTTTCAACTTACTTTCCATTGGATTATCCTTATTACATGCTCCAAACAAAAGCAACAACAGTGCTACAGT
Source organism: Bacteroidales bacterium UBA6207 (assembly GCA_002421995.1). Lineage (GTDB taxonomy): Bacteria > Bacteroidota > Bacteroidia > Bacteroidales > F082 > JALNZU01. The sequence continues at coordinate 884 of DISP01000226.1, forward strand.
AGAGATTTTTTTCATACAACTCTAAGTCTAAAAACATAGCCAAAGTTAATCAAATCAAAGGATTTGAAAGGCAATCAGGTAAATTTTGCTTTTGAATCCGGATTTGTATGGCTCACTTGCTTTCCCGGATGATTTATGGTTAGAAACTCATTTCAGTTTGGAGATTACGCCTTTGATGTTTTTCATTCAATCGCTTTGAAGCTAATTGAAGTTAGAAAAAACCCAATAAAACGTTCAAAGCAAAACACTGATTATCAGCGCAAAAGACCCAAATTCGGTGAACAAAATTTTCAGACTCCAATTGTTCACCGAATTGCTAATGTGACAATTTACTCCCCTTCACCTCATTTTACCCTTAAAACGCAAATAAACCACCAAAAAAGTGCCTTTTTCGGTGGTTTTCTTCGGTTTTTTACCTTTGGAGCGGAGAAAGAGGGATTCGAACCCCCGGAGGCTTTGACACCTCAACGGTTTTCAAGACCGCCGCAATCGACCACTCTGCCATTTCTCCGCTGCAAAAGTACAAATTTTTCGGCTTCTGCAAGTCCCGGCTAAAAAAATGATTGAAAAAACTACTTTCAATAAATTCCATTTATCTCATCCGGCAGTCTGCAAAATTGTAAAAGCCTTAGGATCAAAAAAAAAGAGGCCCGATAACCGGCCTCTCTTCCATTTGTTGTCTAACCTAATACATCTGCTCGATGGGCCAGACAAAAGCACGAACCCCCACCTCTTTATTGATTTCATCCAGAATCTTCACTTTGTCCATCAAAGGTTTCACCATTTCTTCAGGGATTATTGTCAGCAAAGCTGAATTCATCTCGGGCCAGGTATGCGTACCCATACGGGGTTCGCCATCCACTGTGCCCCTGCCCATCACCTCGTTCCACCAGCTGAAACCTCGGATTCCCAATTGATCAAGGATGTATTCAACCCTTTCGGTATGTGCCTGATTAAAAACAATATATACTGCTTTCATTGAATTTTTACTTTATGATTATTTGTCAAGAACCTGAAACTTTTTCCTGAGTTTGCTCACTTTGTCACGTTCGCCGCTACGCGCCATGATTCCATACATCACAGGGATTATAACCATTGTTACGATGGTTGAGAAAATAAGACCACCAATAACTGTGATACCCATCGGGCGCCATATCTCCGAACCCTCGCCTTTGCTGAGTGCCAGAGGCAACATCCCGAGAATGGTAGTCAATGCTGTCATAAGCACCGGACGAAGCCTCGATTTTCCTGAAACCACGATGGCTTCGTACAGCTTCATTCCGCGGTCGCGCATCAGGTTGGTGAAGTCAACAAGCACAATACCGTTCTTTACAACGATTCCAATCAGCAACACCGCACCAAGTCCGCCAACGATGTTCAGGTTGGTGCCGGTGATGAGCAAGGCCAGAATCACGCCGGTGAATGCAAAAGGAATCGAAAACATGATGATGAAAGGCATCGTGAAGGATTCGAACTGCGAGGCCATCACAATGAAAACCAGCACCAGACTGAGCAGCATAAGCAAGGCCAGGTCCTTGAACGACTCTTGCTGGTCCTCGAAGGCTCCACCCACCTGCACAAGCACTTCCTGTGGTATCTTGACGTCGTCAACGATGGCTTGCACCTTTTTGGCCAAATCGCCCAGGGCAACACCGTTTGGTTTTACCGAGATGGTCACAATACGTTCTTTACGTTTGTGCTGTATTGACGGCGGCCCCCAGTATTCCATAATCGTTCCAACCTCTTTGAGTTTGATCATTTTGCCCTGAGGTGTCATTAATGTAAGTTCTTCGAGCAAGGTGACCGAGTTGCGGTATTCTTCTTTTAACCGCACCTTGATGTCGTATTCCTCGCCCGACTCCTTGTAACGTGAGGCAACCACACCATTCACCCTGTTGCGTACCATTGCTGAAACTGCTGCGCTGTTCAGTCCGTGAAGAGCAAGTTTTTCGCGATCGAGCACCACCTGTAGTTCGGGTTTGTCTTTTTTTCTGCTCACGCTGATGTCCATCGCCTCGGGCAGATTGGCCAATTTGAGCTTGATCTCTTCGGCAAGTGCATTGGTGGTATTGAAGTCGAAGCCATAAATCTCAACATCAACATTGTTTTGTCCTCCCATTCCCATATTACCTCCTGTTGTTGTAACGTTATAGGTAATAATTTCGGGAAATGCAGCAATGTCGGCACGCAATCCATCGGCAATCTGCCAAACACTGCGCTCGCGTTCATCAACATGTTTCAGTCGCATCATAAAGTTGATGATATTTGAGCCGGCAGTACTGAAAATCGAAAACATGCTTCCTTCATCATCTGCGCCGGAAGAAACAGCCATCACCTCAACCTCAGGATATTTGTCGCGTATGATCGCCTCCATCTTGCGCGCCGTTTTCATGCTTTCTTCAACCCTTGTTCCGGTTTGCAACTCCATTGCAATGGTGATGCGCGACTCATCAGTCTGTGGCATGAAGTCGGTTCCAACAAAGCGCATCAGCATCAGCGAACCTATAAACACCACTAATGATACAAGGATGATAAAGGTTTTGTGTCGCAACGACCAGCGCAACGTTTTCGCGTAAAATTCGTCGAGTGCATTTAGCGCAGGTTCAATGGTGCGCTGGAAGCTGAAACGACCGGGATTTTCAACTTTTGGTCTAAGCCGCATCATCACCGATGCCATCATGGGCGTGAGGGTGATGGCCGCAGCAGTTGAAGTAACGATGGTGATGGTTACGATCCATCCCAACTGATTGAACATCACGCCGGTGAGTCCGCCAACCAGTGTCAGCGGAAAGAAAACAGCAACAACCACAAGGGTGGTAATGATAACAGAAAGCCATACTTCGTTGGTGGCATAGATGGCCGCCTCGCGCGGACTGCTGCCTCGCTCAATGTGGTTAGTGATGTTTTCGAGCACCACAATAGCATCGTCAACAACCATTCCGATGGCAATGGACAATGAAGTCAGCGAGATAACATTGATTGAGTTTCCGGTGAGGAAAAGATAAATAAACGCAACTATGAGCGAGATTGGGATGGTGAGGGCGATGATAAATGTAGCCCTCCAGCGCCCGAGGAAAACCAAGATCACCAAAACAACAAAGATAAAAGCATACATCAGTGTTTCGGAAAGGTTGTTGATCGAGCCTTTGATAAAGGTTGACGTATCAAGAATTTGTTCGATCTTAATATCCGGTGGAAGGGTCTTTTTGAGCTCCTCCATTTGTTTGTTCACTTCGCGGGCAACCTTCACTGTGTTTGCACCGGATTGTTTCATCACGAAAAGACGCAAACCTGTCTTTCCGTTGATTTTCTCATCAAGTGAAAGGTCCTTGAGCGAATCTCTCACGATGGCCACATCACGCAGGTAAACGGGAACGCCGTTAAAGTTTCCAACAACAAGATTTCTCAATTGGTCGCTTTCGGCAAACTCACCTTGAATACGCAACTGGTAATCGAGTGCACCCATCTTTACATTGCCTGATGGCATATTCAGGTTTTCGGCACCCACGATATTTCCAATCTGCTCAATAGTAAGATGATAGGCATCGAGACGTCGCGGATCGGCATCAACATAAACCACCCTGCGGGGTGCGCCAATCATTGAAACAGAGCCCACTCCCTCAACCCTGTTCAACGGGTTTACAACTTTTTCGTCGAGGATTTTATCCAGTCCGGGATAACTCTCATCGGCAGTAACCGCGTAAAACACGATGGGCATCATGCTAGTGTTGAACTTGAAGATCATCGGACGCTCAACGCCTTCAGGCATATAGTCATAGGTGCGATCAATCACATCGCGCACCTCATTGGTTGATTCGTCGAGATTGGCTCCCCAGTTGAATTCAATGGTGATCACTGAAAGGTTGTCAGAAGAGGTTGATGTCACCTCTTTCACATTGTCAACCGTATTCAGAGCATCTTCGAGGCGTTTGGTGATATTCGTCTCAATATCAGCTGCGCTGGCCCCCGAATAGGTTGTCATCACTGACAGATAGGGCGGATCAATCTCAGGATACAAATCAACAGGGATATTGATAAGTGCGTAAATCCCCATCACAATCACGGCAGTGAAAACCATGAAGGTTGAAATGGGTTTATTTACAGCTGTTTTGTAAATACTCATGACTTCGAAGGATTAATTTGTGTGGTTTTTAACAACTTCAACTTTCATCCCGTCGAGCAATCTGGCCTGGCCTTTGACGATGAGTTTGTCGCCGGCTTTGATTTGTGATGAAATCACTTCTACCTTGTCGTCAAAACGCTTTCCAACCTCAACCGAAACACGTTTGGCAGTTCCGTTTTCTTCGACGAAAAGATACCTGTCGTTTGAGCCCTGCAGTTTCAGGATAGCATTGGCCGGCAGCAAGAGTGCTTCTTCTTTGTCGAGGCTCAGCGTCACACGGCTGAACATGCCCGGTCGCAACAGGCGGTCGGTGTTTTCGATGGCTATCTCAATGTTGAAGGTACGACTCAAAGCATCTACTGTCGGGTAAATATTAAAAACTTTACCAACAAAGCGCTTATCCGGATAAATATCGCAAACAACTGTTGCCGGCATCCCGTTTTTGATTTTAGGGAAGTATTTTTCCGACACCGGCACTGTGAGTTTCAGCCGGTCAATCTGAACGATGGAAAGTATTGCGGCTTTGCCCACCATGGCTACTGGTGCACCGCTGTATAGCTCGCCCGACTCGAAATACTTACCCGAAACCACCCCGTTGAATGGAGCCACAAGGCGTGTGTTGCCCGACAAAAACGCAACATTGCTACGAAGCACTTCGAGTTGCGAACGCATCTGATCGTATTGTTGCCCGGCTATGCTGCCGGCTCTGTAAAGGGTGTCAATACGCGCAAAATCAGTCTCAAGCGTTTTAAGTTGTACCTCTGCCTGATGAAGTTGTGTGCGGTCCATCTCAACAAGGAGCTCACCTTTTTTAACGGTTTGTCCAATCTCGACCCGTATGTTGTCAATCCTTCCGGGTGAGGCAGGCGCATAATGTATTTCTTCCCATGCCAGCAGGGTGGCTGTGTATTCAACATCCCTGTCAATACTTGAAATACCAAGCACGAGGGTTTCAACTGGCTCTGCTTTTTGAGTCTGTTCAGCAGTTTTTGGTGTTTGACCCGACTTGCTGCCGCATGACTGAAGCAACACAAGTGCAGAAACAAGACCGGTGTAAAAAAACTTTTTCATTGTATTTACGTATTAGATTATTGTATTGTTCCAAATAATTTTTCGAGTGCCAGACGGGCCGAAAGCACTTGCATCGTTGCGCTTATATAATCCGATTCGGCACGCAGGTAGTTGTTGTCGGCATTGATCAGGTCGAGGCCCGAAAGCATGCCCTGCTCATATTTTAGTTTGAGGCTGGCATACACCCTGCGCGATACTTCGATGTTTCGCTGCTGGTTCTGATAACTTTCGAGCGCATTGCTAAGGTTAAAACGCAGTTGTTTCTCCTGTATTTTCAACTGGTCTTCGAGCTGCCGTTTGTTGTTTTGAACAGTTTTCAGATCAATCATGGCTTGCCGGGTTTGTGCCGTTCGCATTCCACTCGAAAACAATGGAATACTCAATTGAAGACCGAGCATATTGGCCGGCGACATATCAAAATCGGGTTTCAGCATCTTATAGGTGTAACGATAGAACGCAACCAATGTTGGCAAAGCATTGGCGCGCTTCATATCAATCATTTTATCTGTGAGGAGTTCCTGCTGACCTATCATCCTGAAATCAATATTGTTTTGCAGGTTAAATTGGCTCATCATAAGATTCTCAACGGCAGCATCTGCCATCATTTGATCAAGTTTGCCGGTGAGTTGAAGTCCGGTTTCGATGGTAGCACCCAGCTGCAACCGCAAGAGGTTTTTGGCCAGTTCAGCTTGTCGTTCAGCCGTAGCTTTGCTGTTCTGCAAAGCCGAAAGCTGTACAAAGAGCTGATCCAGGTCGGTTTGTTCCATCATCCCAACGCGCACCATGGGTTCGCTTTTGCTATACAACTGCTGCAGATTTGCGACATTAAGCGAGAGAATGCGAAGCATCTCATCGGTTAACAAAACGGCATAATAAGCCTCTGTGACTGACGACACTACTTCGAGCTCGGTTTTTTGGTGACTGAGCAGCGACATCTCTTTGGATAGCTTTGCAAGCTGAACACCTACGATATAATTTCCACTGAATATCAACTGATTGAGATTAAGATAGAAATTACTTTGGGGCTTTATCCCTATTTCGGTTGGCGGCATTCCTTCCTGAAAACGGATAGAAATCACAGCTCCCAGCGCGTTGGAGTAGTCGGCAGAAGCCTCCATTTGAGGCAAGCCATTGGCAATTGCTTCCCACAAAGCTTTTTCGGCTTTATCAACCGCAAGGTCGGCATTAAGTCGGCTTCGGTTGTGCTCAAGGGCATAGTTTCGTGCTTCCTGAAGGCTCAGATTGAGTTGCTGTTGTGCCTCTGAAATGGTTGCTAACAGCAGCAAAAGAAATAACAGTTGAAGTTTCAATGCATTCATTGTAATGTATTTATGTAAATTTTTATTCCTCAAGATTGAAAAAGTCATTCATCAGGTTGATGCCCTTTTGGGTGCATATTCCTCTGAAATATGGTATAAAAATGTTTTCGAGCAGCTGGTGACCTTCTGCCTTTAGCAAGACGATGCGCTGGCTTGTATGCATCACAGTGAGGAGCTCCTGTAGAAAGCTGTCAACAAGCTTCAGGTCGAGCGACTTGCGAAAAATACCTTCTTTGATACCACGTTCAAGAAGCAGATAACTGGGCGAATTTTGGCGGAGATCATCCTCATGAAGAAACAAGCTCTCGAGCAATTGTGGGATATAGCGTTTCACATCTTCCAGAAAAACAACCGGGTGTGTGCCCCGCAATTCCTTTTTGCGCTTGATGATCAGATAAAGCGCCTCAACCACGTTTTCAGCACTTTCGATTAACCTGATTGTTTCTTCATTCTCCATCCTGATCATAAAATGAAGCGTTTCAATAACCAGAGCGTCTTTCTGACCAAAAAACTCATATATCGTTCGTTTGGACATACCCAAATCTGCAGCCAGAAAATCCATTGTCACATTCCGTATTCCAATCTGCAGAAACAGTTCTGCTGCCCGACTAAGCACTTTTGTCTTTACATCCATGGTCTCTGATAAAGTTTGCAAAACTACAAAACTATTTTCGTTTTTTAGTTTTCGATTTATTTTTTCACAAAAAAAACGAGCGGTCATTTACCCTTTACTGGTGTGGTTGAGCCATTTACTTGACTTGGGTTGAGTTTCGTGCATTACTACCTTATCTTTGATTCAATTCCGACCTTCCTGTTATGGAAGGAAGCACTATTTTTGTCGTAACTCTCTAATGCTGCAAACTTATGAAACGTAGATTTATACTTCTGTTCCTGCTCCTTGCATCAATTGCTGTTCAAAGCCAGGACAAACAACTGCGGGCATATCTCTCTTATGCCACCTTTGATGTTCCCGGTCAGTCGGCCTATATTGAGACCTATCTTGCTGCAGAGGCAGGTAGTCTTGTTTTTAAGCAGCTTGACGACGGACAGTATCAGGCAGCTATTGGTGTGACAATGATTTTTATGCAGGGCGACTCGGTGCGGAGTTTTGCCAAATATGAACTCAAAAGCCCTGTTGTTGCCAATCCATTGGAAACAAGTTTTGGCATCATTGACCAGCAACGATTTCCGCTCAGGAACGGCACATATCAGTTAAACCTTGAAATTGCCGACCTCAATAATCCCGCGCAGCAGGCCTTTAGCACCACCGAAGAAATTACGCTGGATTTTCGCAACGAAGAAGTTCAGTTGTCAGCCATTCAATTAGTTGAGCGTTTCGAAAAGTCTTCAGCCGAAAGCATGGTAACAAAAAACGGTTACGACCTCATTCCCCTCGTTTATGCCTATTATCCGCCTTCAATGCATCAGCTTCATTTTTACAGCGAGGTATATCATGCCGATAAAAAGTTCGGACCACTTGGCAAATTCCTCGTTTCGTATTATATCGAGGCTTTCGAAAGCCAGAATAAAATGCAGGAGTATCTTTTCAGAAAAAGAATTGATGCACGTGAAGTCAATATCTTGCTGCACAGCATTGATATCAGTCAGCTTCCTTCAGGAAACTACAACCTTGCCGTTGAAGTACGCGACCAGAAAAACGAATTAATTGCCATCAACAAGGTCTTTTTTCAACGAAACAACCCGGATGTTACCTTCAAACTGAATGATATCACTTCGGTAAATGTTGAAAACACTTTTACAGGGCGCATAAGCTCGCCCGACACGCTGCGACTGATGCTTAGATGCATTGCCCCAATAGCCACCGAAACCGATCGTGATTATGCATATAATCTGGCTGAATCGAGCGATATACATACGATGCAGCAATTTCTTTTCAACTTTTGGCAAAACAGAAACAGCATCGAACCTGAGAAAGCATGGCAGCGTTATTATGCCGAAGTAAAAAAAGTTATCGCCTCTTATTCAACGCAAACCAAAGCAGGCTACAACACCGATCGCGGAAGGGTTTACCTCAAATATGGGCCACCGAACCACATCGTTGAATCCTATTCCGAACCGGCTGCATACCCTTATGAAATCTGGCATTACTATACGCTGGGAATACAACGTAACAAACGCTTTGTTTTCGTGGCTAAAGATAATGTAACCAACGATTTTGCGCTCATTCATTCTGATGCAATAGGCGAATTGTCAAACTACCGCTGGCAGCTCGAAGTGTACAAGCGCACATGGGATCCGGACAACATTGACGCCACAGGCCCGGATGATGCATTTGGCAACAAAGCATACGATTTTTACAAGAATCCGCGCTGAGTATAGCCATTAGATTGGCTGTTTTCTGAAAAAGAAATTACCTTTGCTGTTTCTTTTTCCGGCAGAAACATGAATAAAACCGGCTATTTCCTTCTCTACAACACGCTCTGGCTCATTGCATTGCTGCCATACAAAGTGTTATATGTTTTGTCTGATCTTTTGTACCTTCTCATTTACAGACTGCTTGCCTACCGCAAAAAAGTTGTTCGCGCCAATTTGCAACGCAGCTTCCCCGAAAAAAGCCATGGAGAACTGCGGATCATCGAAAAACAATTTTATCATAACCTGGCCGACATCATTGTTGAAACTCTAAAACTGCTTCACGTCTCGCAAGAGGCAATAAAAGAGCGGTTTACCTACCAAAACAGGGAAGTGATTGAAGCCCTTGAACGCGAGAATAAAACCATTTTTGTGGCTTTCGGACATTGCAGCAACTGGGAGATGATGGCGCATGCCATCTCGCTCGAATTTCAAACCCCGTTTATTGCACTCTACAAAAAACTATCTAGCCCCACCTTTGACCAGCTGATGAAAGATATCCGCAGTCGTTGGGGAAAAGTTGGCTTGTTTGAATCACAATCAGCCTACAGGCAACTGATGGCAATCAGGAGTCAGCCACATATCGTGTATCTGCTCGGCGATCAGACACCCCCCGGGCTTGAGTCGGATTACTGGACAGATTTCCTGCATCAGGACACACCATTTTTCAACGGACTTGAAAAAATGGGCCGAAGCTTTGGGCATGCCGTTGTCTATTTTGAGTCGGAAAGGATTGCACGAGGCAGGTATTTACTGAATGCAATTCTGATCACCGGCGACGGTAAAAAAAATGCAACAAATGAAATAACAGAGAGATACGTTCGTTTACTTGAAAAAACGATACAGACCCATCCTGACAATTGGCTGTGGTCGCACCGCCGATGGAAACACCAACGCCCAAAAACCGCATGAAGCACAGAATAGCTGTCGTAATCCTCAACTTCAACGGAAAACGTTTTCTTGAGCGTTTTTTGCCCGGAGTGATCAGCCGGAGCGGCCACCTGGCAGAAATCATTGTAGCCGACAATGCCTCCACTGATGGTTCGGTGGGTTTCATGCAGGAACATTTTTCGCAGGTCAGGCTCATTCTTAACGAACGAAACGGCGGTTTTGCAGCAGGATACAACGAAGCCCTGGCGCAGGTTGACACCGAATATTATGTTTTGCTGAATTCCGACATAGAGGTGGGTGAAGGCTGGCTTGAACCGCTGTTGGAAATGATGGAGTCAGATGCATCTATTGCAGCATGTCAGCCCAAATTACTTTCTTTTGCTGATAAAGCATATTTTGAATATGCAGGAGCAGCAGGCGGATTTATTGATAAGTTTGGCTATCCCTTCTGCCGTGGCAGGCTTTTTCAGAATGTGGAAAAAGATGAAGGTCAGTATGATACAGCACTTGAAGTGTTCTGGGCTAGCGGCGCCTGCATGTTTGTTCGCTCAGATTTGTATCACCGAATGGGCGGGCTCGACGCCGACTTTTTTGCACATATGGAAGAGATAGATTTTTGCTGGCGGCTTAAGAATGTGGGCTATAAAATCATGTATTGTCCCGATTCTGAAGTTTATCATATCGGCGGGGGAACTTTGCCTAAAAATTCGCCAAGGAAAACCTATCTAAACTTTAGAAACAACCTCTCGATGTTGTTTAAAAACCTGCCTCCTTCATTCTTTGCCTACGTGATAATCACACGTTTGTTTCTCGATGGCGTAGCCAGTTTTAAGTTTTTGATCGAAGGAGGCTGGGGCGACTT
>DISP01000059.1 GCA_002421995.1 Bacteroidales bacterium UBA6207
GAGTGTTACCGAGATATATCTTCTGTTGGACATTGAGCAGGCAGCAGCATCGCATCACCTGAACATCATGAAAAACAAAGGCATTTTAAGCTCGCGGCGTGATGGTAAGAAGATTTTCTACTCACTTCAAAACGAAGCACTTGCCGATGTTATGCGTTGCGTGAACAAATGCAAGGACTGTGGCTGATCCGTAACAGTTTATCCAAAAAGCCCCACAAATACTGATGCTTTCAGTAATGAAGAACACTAACATCCCCCGGAGGACAGTTAGTTTTTTTTTTTGCAAAAACATCAATCACCGGCGACCCCTGTCAGTTTGAAGCAGTAGTTTAATCGTTGAAATGTAAAGGCTGAAGCATAAACGCAATGCTCAGAAAGAAACTCAAAACGCACACAAAAACACAAACAGTTCATAATCAATAAACAATGACCGTTGCTCAATTAAAATGCAGACATTTCCATCCATGCACCCCAACAAACCCACATCCTGAACCAAAGTCCCCCCATCGCTCAGTTCGCTAAAGTCGCCCAGTTCGCTCAGTTCGCTTCGTTCGCTAAAGTCGCCCAGTTCGCTAAAGTCGCCTAGTTCGCTTAAATCGCTCAGTTCGCTTCGTTCGCTTCGTTCGCTTCGTTCGCAAAAGTCGCTCAGTTCGCTTCGTTCGCAAAAGTCCCCTATTTTGTTGCATTCTTCACAGCAAACTCTTCTTCAAGGTCCCAGTTTGCTCTGATTTCTAATTCTTTTTCAAGATAATAAACCGGCTCGGCTTGCTTTTTGCCCATCAAATCACCAGTGTCCCATCTTCCGTTTCCGTTGAGGTCGGCAATTGCTTTAACTGCATACTTGGCAGGTTTCATTTTTTCATAAACAACTCTCGACGAACCATTTATAACATTTTGCATAAAAACATCACCTTTTGGGAGCAACAATTGAATGATCAGGCCCACCTCCGCTTCGGGTTTCACATCAAGGTAAAGGTTTCCGTATTCGCTCAGTGCCGGAACTTTGAAAACGAGGTCAACAGTGTCGTTTGTTTTGCCGCTGAGGCTAAAGAAAACCGAATCAGGAAAACGCAGATGATACTCTTTTTCGGGCTCAAACAGATTATAATCAAACTTGTATTGTAATCCGGCTTCGTCAAGTTTAACAAAGTTCACCTGATTGTACACTGTATCACCGGCGGCAATAAACCGCGAGCTATCGCGCATCTGAAACCTCACAACAGGTTCGGGGAAGCTGAAAACCAGGGACTTGTCAACATCAAGTTTCCTGCCAGAGACCGGGGTAAAGAACGCCAGCGCATTCTCCGATTCTTTCTTTCGTGCGTTGCGACGCGCGGTGCCGGAGGATTTTGGATAGCTCATGAGTTTGAGCGTGTCATTGAACAGGGTGTCGAGTCTCACCACAATTTGTAAGGTATCCATGATACTATCACGGTAATACCATGTGAGTGTATCTTTTTTCGGGCTGTAGTTTCGCAGCAAACCGAAATTATCGGGAAGTGTATCGAGTGGTTCAACGGTGACATTTCCGGCAGGATAGCGAAAAGCAAAGCGCAATTGCCCATTTTTTACCACCTCGGCACGCAATAATTTCTGGGTTGAATCAACCTCATAGAACAGCTTGAGGTTGTTCGGACTAAGTTTGGCAAAACGGAGTGAATCATCAAAAACCTTGCGCGCATAGGCGATGCTGTCTAAAATACGTTTTTCGGTCGCTGCCGTTGGCAGATGCGCATGGTTGTGGTCATGATCAGGGTCGGTCGGGTGTAAAAGACTATCGGCCACAATAGTGTCGGCATCAAGCTCTTTCAGCACGGCTTTATTGGCAAGAAATTGCGGTAAAACCGAATCAGCCACAAAAGCAATGGCTTCGCCACCTTTGTCATAAAGGAAATTCGTGTTTTTATCGTCCAGGGCGTACATTCGGTATGGCTCATTGCGCAAATTGCTAAACCTGAAATTTCCTTTTTTGTCGGTCCGGGCCACATAATACGGTTTTTTCAAAAAAGGCAATGAATCGGGTGGTATCGTATCATCCTCAAAACGATAGAGAAAAACATAGGCTCCTTCGGCTGCTTTGAGGTCAAAAGCATACGAAACATTTCCACGCAGGGCCATTGAATCAAGCACAGGGCCGGTTGAGAAAACAAAAGTAAAGCCAGACAGGGGATTACTTTCGGTGAGATCAACGATGGCATCGCCAAAAAAAAGAGTGTAAGTGGTTTCGGGCTTCAAATCTTCGGCAAAGCGCACCTGGAGGCTTTTGCCCTTGATGCGGTATTCAGGATTGGTTTGCGGTGGCGGCGAAATAAGCGCTTGTTGGTTGATCTTGTTGAGTTTAATATACTCATTGAAAGTGATCACCACCGTTTTTGACGAAAAGTTGACAGCATAGTTTGCCGGAGAAGACGAAACGATTTGCGGAGGCAACGTATCTTTTGCACCACCCAACGGCATCACAGGATTGGCACATCTGATAAGAAATACCGAAGCGGCTACAAGCAAGAAAAGAAAAAACGGTTTAAACTTCATTGCATTTGGTTTCATTTTGCAAAGATGCAAAAAAACCAAAAGCAGCCCTGTCGCTTCGTTCGCCAAAGTCGCTTCGATCGCTCAGTTCGCTAAAGTCGCTTCGTTCGCTCAGTTCGCCAAGTTCTCTCAGTTCGCCTTAATGAATCAGTTCAATGCAAAGTATAACGGCCTTTTGTATAATTTTGCGCTATCAAATTTCAGCTGTGATTTATCCAACATCTTTCGAAGAAAAAACAGGTTTCACCTCCATACGCCGCATGCTCGGCAAAAACTGTATCAGCCAGATGGGTTTTGAAAAAGCATCACAGATTGCTTTTTCGGCTGATCTGTCTCTCATACAAATCAGTCTGGAACAAACCGAATCAATGCTTCGGCTTTTCGACACAGGTATGCCGTTTGCGGTTAGCGATTTTCCCGATTTGCGCGAAGAGTTGCACCGGCTGCGCATCGAGGGGACTGTGATTGAGCAGGAAGCATTGTTTGCATTCAAGCTGGGTTTGAAAGCCGTTGACAACATCCTGTCGTTTTTAAAAAGCGAGAATTCCAGCGCTTTTCAGCCATTGCGCGAGCTGGCAACTACAGTTTTTTTGGAAAAGATTTTAGTTAAAGAAACCGACCGAATCATTGACGACCGTGGTGAAATCCCTGACAAAGCCTCCGAAACACTCGCGTCAATCAGACAGGATATCCGCAGAAAACAGGGCACCATTGAGCGAAAAATACGGCAGATTCTTGGCGAAGCAAAAAGTTCAGGCTGGGCCGACAGCGATGTTGAGGTTACGATTCGCAACGGCAGAATGGTGATCCCGGTGCGGGCGGCCGACAAGCGAAAGCTGAAAGGTTTTGTGCATGATGAATCGTCAACCGGACAAACCGTTTACATAGAGCCAACAGAAGTTTTTGACACCAACAACGAAATCAGGGAGTTGGAATATGCCGAAAAACGAGAGATACAACGCATTCTGGCAGCTTTCAGCAGTCTGCTCCGCCCGATGCTACCCGTCATGCACGAAGCCTGGGACATGCTCGGCAACATAGATTTTGTACATGCCAAGGCCCTTTTGGCGAAAAAAATCAATGCCACAAAGCCAATAATCAGCAACAAACCCCTGATAAACTGGCAAGTGGCCATTCATCCGCTGCTTGAGATCTCGCTCCGCGAACAAAAGAAAACCGTTGTTCCGCTCAACCTTCATCTTGATGAAGAAGAAAGGATTTTGGTTATCTCCGGACCCAATGCGGGAGGCAAATCCGTTTGTTTAAAAACCACCGGCTTGCTGCAATATATGTTGCAGTGCGGATTGATGGTGCCCATGTACCCTGATTCGGAATGCGGCATTTTTTCTGACATCTTCATTGATATCGGAGATGAGCAATCGCTCGAAAATGACCTCAGCACCTATAGTTCGCATCTTTTGCATATGGCTCATTTTTTGAACCATGCAGGCCCGTCCAGTTTGTTTCTGATTGATGAGTTTGGCACCGGAACAGAGCCTCAGTCTGGCGGAGCCATTGCCGAAGCTGTGTTGGAATCGCTCAACGAAAAGAAAGCTATCGGGTTGATAACCACGCACTATGCCAACCTGAAACTCTTAGCCGACAAACACCGGGGCATTATCAACGGAGCAATGTTGTTCGACACCAAAAAACTTCAACCGCTTTATCAGCTACAAACAGGCAAACCGGGCAGCAGTTTTGCCTTTGAAATTGCCCGAAAAACCGGAATCCCTGCCAGTGTACTCGACAAAGCAGCCGAAATCACCGGCTATTCTCAATTGAACTTTGAACAGCAATTGCAACAGCTCGAAATTGAGAAACGCGAGGTAGCAAAAAAACAAGCAGAGCTGCGGGTGGCCGATTCGCTGCTGAACGAGGTGATTGAAAAATACAAGCGCCTTTTGAAGCAATTGGAAGAGCGAAAAAAATCAATGTTGCAGGATGCTGGCCGCGAAGCACGCGCACTCATTGACAAAGCCAACAGACAGATAGAATTGACTATCAAGGAAATACGTGAACAACAAGCCGAGAAAGAAAAAACAAAAAACCTCAGGGAACAGCTTCAAAACCTCAAGCCTGTACTCGAAAAAGAGGCAGGACAGGCCGCGGCCGCCATCCGCATCGAAGAAGAAGAAATTCAGGAACCATCAAACGAGTTGAAACCCGGAATGTTTGTCCGCATCGAAGAGATGGACATCACCGGTGAGCTGATCTCGCTCAACGCACATGAAGCAGTGATTGTTTTCAACAGCGTGAAACTGCGCACTTCGCCCGAGAAACTGAGCCCTCTAAACCGAAAAGAGCAACGCAGGGAAGAAAGGCAGCAGACCAAACGACAAGGCAGCAGCATTGCAGATGACCTTAACGAAAAGGCAACACAATTTAAACTCACAATTGATATCCGGGGCAAAAGAGCCGACGAAGCCCTGGAAATTATCGGCAAGTATATTGATGAGGCTATGCTGCTTAGCATCAAAGAAATAAGCATATTGCACGGCAAGGGAAACGGCATTTTACGACGGGTTGTGCGCGAGTTTCTGAGCAAAACCAAAGAAGTGAGCAAATACGAAGATGCAAGCCTCGAAACTGGAGGTCATGGAATCACAAGGGTTAAACTTAAATAGTTTTTTCTGCACCGGAAGGCACAATTCGCCGGAAAAATACTGTCCCGGAAAAGTCTTGTGTCAAGCGCTATTCGATTCCGCTAAAATGCTTCATAAACTGCACCCTTTCATAAGCAGCAGGATTTTCGGCTTCTTTCACACTCATTTTTCCGGTGAACTGATCCAGACTTTTGTAGTTGTGACGCTTCATCCAGTCGGTGATTTCGTCGAGCATCAGTGGGATTTCCTTAAATCCTTTCTTGTAAAGCACCGATGCAATCTGCACTGCTTTGGCACCCGCCAGCAATTGTTTGATCACGGCTTTTCCGTCATGAATGCCCGTTGACGCGGCTATATCGCAATGCACCTTCGACGAAAGCATAGCCACCCAGCGCAGTGAGGTTGAAAGCTCGGTACTTAAGCTGAACACATTCGTTGCCTTGATCTCGAAACGCTCGATATCAATATCGGGAGAGAAGAAGCGGTTAAACATCACCAGCCCTGAAATACCCGTCCAGGAAAGCTTCACGATCATGCTGGCCAAACCGGAGAAGTAATAGCTTATTTTGGCGCTGACCGGAATTTTCACCGTATTAAGAATCTTTTCCAATATTTCGAAATAGATGGCTTCGTTGAGCTCGCCCTTGTTCAAGGGGTTCGAGGGCAACACAAAAATATTGAGCTCGATGGCGTCAGCGCCGGCTTCTTCAATGCGCCGTGCAAAATCAATCCACTCATTCGCCGACACGCAGTTAATACTCGCGATGATTGGTATATCCACAGCCTTTTTGCAATCGCTGATAAGCTTCAGGTAGTTGTCAAGGTCGTTGGAACGGGTGTAGTTGCGAATATAATCCTCCGCTTCAGGATAAAAGCCTGTTGAATCACCTTGTGAAAGTGTGTAGTTTGCATGATGCGTGATCTGCTCTTCAAAAAGTGATTTCAAAACAACAGCTGCCGCCCCGTTTGCAGCTGCTTCTCTGATATTTTCGAGTGAGTTGGTAAGCCCTGAGCTGCCAACAATGATCGGGTTTTTAAGTTTCAAACCCATATAAGTAGTACCCAAATTAACCATGGCTTTTTTGTTTTGGATTGAATCTGTAAAATTAGGATAATTTCGTTCAGGCGCTTTTGAGACACAATAATATAGAGCGATTCTAAATTGTTTGTCAGGGACGGTTTTATATGGTGCAAACCATCCTAAAAAATGAGAAAAAATGACCGTATCAAGCCAACAAAACCAGCCTCCGGTGATCTAAAGTTTTTAACAATAAGATGTTAGCAAAATAATGCGTGTTTGTACCTACTACCCTTCAAAGTTCGTAATTTTGAAGCCAATTACTTCCTCAACCAATTGTGTCTCTTCAAACAGATCAGGTGTATAAATTAAACTTGAAGCACAAAGTATGTGTGAAAGACCATCGTAAATAAAAGAAATGGTTTCAGTGCATACGATCAATTGATAAGAATGAAAGTAAACGAACCTTTGCGATTCGTATTTTTGGTTTTGTCAGCGACAATAGCCTTCATCGCCCTGAAGCCGCTACAACTTGAAGCTCAGCCCGTTGTGATTGGACAACCTGCTGATACTTCGGTGTGTAACGGTGGAAGAGCCAGCTTTTTTGTGTTGGCTGTTAACACTGTTGCATACCGCTGGCAGGAAAACGATGGCGTTGGCTGGTACAATATAGATCAGTCCATCACCTACGCGCAAGGCTATACCACACCTTTACTTATCATCAACGACGCAAATCTTGGTTTGAACGGTTACAAGTACCGTTGTGTGGTTACCGACGGCGACAACAACTCGGTTTTGAGTAATTATGCAACGCTGGGTGTGAACGAACCACCGGTGATCACCACACAGCCCCAAAACATGACAGTGTGTAAAAACGACGTGGCTTATTTTAACACAAGCGCTTTATATGCAAATAGTTATCAATGGCAAGAGAGTGTTGGTGCAGGCTGGATCGACATCACAAACAACGCATTTTATTCAGGTGTAAATAGCCCGGAACTTTTTATTTTCACAACAACAGGGATGAATGGTTTCAGGTACCGTTGCCGGATTGTAAACGGAAACTGTCCCGACACAACGCAGTTTGCCATGCTGTTTGTAAACCCAACACCAACGCTGCAAACTGTGACCGGTGGTGGTTCATTCTGCGCAGGCGGTCAGGGATTGCCCATTGGACTGTCAAACACGGAAGCCGGCATCGCCTATCATTTATACCGAAACGGGAACAGCACAGGCGTCGTTGTTTCAGGAACCGGGGAGGCACTGACACTTGGAAATTTTCAGCAAGCCGGCGTTTACAGCGTGATTGCCATCAACGGTTCGACGAGTTGCCAGATTCCAATGCTTAATACGGTTTCAATCGAAGTAAATCCACTGCCCTTACAACAGCAATTGCTGGGCGGCGGCAGTTATTGTGACGGCAGCGATGCACCTGAGATTTTTTTAGCATCATCACAGCAAGGTGTTCAATATGAACTCTTTAAAAATGGCGTTTCAACCTCAAGAATATTGAACGGAAGCGGTTTCACCCTTTCATTCGGACCAATTGCAGAGACAGGCTTTTACACCGTTGCTGCAAAAAACACGACAACTGCCTGCGCAACACAAATGAATGGCAACGTACAGGTGATTCAGTATCCGCTGCCACAGGTTTTTGCCGGAAATGATCAAACAATTTCGCAGGGCAGCACCGCAAGTCTCACTGCACAGGTAAGCGGCAGTTCAAGCTATATGTATCAATGGCAACCCGCGGTTTATGTTCAACAACCTCAGCAAGCCAATACACAGTCCATCGCTTTGTATCAATCCAGGATTTTTACGATTCAGGTAAAGGATATGATCTCCCAGTGTCTTAGTCCGGCCGACAGCCTGAAGGTGGTTGTTACCGGCGGACCTCTGACAGCAGATCTTGTTGCTGACGCCACGAGCGTTTGTCCTGAAACGGCTGTTAGCATCATTGCCAATGCCAGTGGAGGCACAGGCGTTTACCTGTATTCATGGACATCGGAGCCGCCGGGATTCAGCTCTGACCAAAGCTCAGTAAGTGTATCACCATCACAAACAACCACTTACACTTTATTGCTTAATGATGGCAACACAAGTATAACTAAGTCAATCACGATCAATGTTCATCCCTTGCCACAGCTTTTCGAAATGACGGGTGGTGGCAATTATTGTGTTGGCAATGCGGGACTAAATCTAGGCCTGACTTCATCACAAGCGGCAACCAATTATACGTTGTTGAAGGACGGACAGTTTATTTTAACCAAAACCGGAACAGGCAGCGCGCTGGATTTTGGCAGCTTTACAGAATCAGGAATTTATACAGCAAAGGCCTCCGGTAACCAGGGTGGCTGCAGCATCCTCATGAATGGAAGTGCCACGATCACTTCATGGGAAAAACCCACCGCTGAAGCCGGTCCCGAACAACTTATTGCAAACGGCGAAACCGCCTTGCTCCAAGGTTCGGCAACAGGGGGTTCGGGCAATTACCAATTTTCGTGGACGCCGGTTGAATACCTAATCAACCCCAACTCGGCCAATGCTGCCACGCTGCCGCTGACGAGCACGCGTCAGTTTCAACTCAGGGTGACTGACCAAAACTCATCGTGCCAAAGCAATGCTGACCAAACCGTGGTTTTTGTTTCAGGCACACCGGTTCTGCAGGTGAATGCTACAGCTTCATCCTACAGCATTTGTCAGGGCGAAACCGTCCAGCTCACAGCGCTCGCCAGCGGTGGATCGGGCAATTATGTGTACAGCTGGACATCGGCGCCGGGCAGTTTCAGCTCCAATATTTACAATCCGGTGGCCAATCCCGATGTTACGACAACCTATTTAGTCTCGGTCAGCGATGGCTTTTTATCAGCAACAGGACAGTTTACAGTAGTCGTGCGCCCGGGCCCGGCAGCCTACAACGTGGTGGGTGGAGGCAACTTCTGCAGTGGTGGCCAGGGACGGGAGGTAAAACTTGCCGGTTCGGAATCAGGCGTTTTTTATAGTTTATTGCTCAATGGCAGCGAAACAGGGATTCTGCGCCAGGGCACAGGCGACCCAATAAGCTTCTCTTATCAGCAAACTGCCGGAAACTATCAGGTGAAAGCATTCAGTCCCGTTCATCTGTGCGGATCGGAGATGACAGGTTCGGTAAACATCTCAGTTTCCGAACTTCCAGTTGTTTCGGCAGGAAATGATGTGACAATACCATTTAACGGAACAACCCTGCTCACTGCCCTCGTCAGTGGAGGATCGGGCAATTACGCGGCGGCATGGGCGCCTTCAGCATTGGTTGCGCAACCAGCTGCACTTCAAACAAATACGCTACCCCTCACAGCAACCACCAACTTCACGATAACGGTAACCGACCAGCAAAGTGGTTGCATCAGCCTTCCCGACACCAAAACAGTATTCATCAGCGGCACAGCACTCACAGTCCAGATCAATACAGCACAAAGCAGCATTTGTTCAGGCAGCAGCACCGAACTTCAGGCACTTACAACAGGAGGCACAGGAAGCTACACCTATTACTGGACTTCGGAGCCAGCGGGCTTTTTTGGCAATACTTCAACAATTAGTGTTTCACCCACCGTAACAACAGTTTACAAGCTTGAAGTGAGCGACGGACTTCAAACCCTGGCAGCACAAAAACAGATCACTGTAAACCAACCTCCTGCCTCTTTCGATGTAACGGGAGGAGGAAACCTTTGCAATCCGGCGAGTCAGCTGCAAATCGGACTTTCGGGCTCTGAGCAGGGAATACAATACAAACTGTTGTACGAAAGCACTCCGGCTGCCACGCTCACCGGAAACGGCAACGCACTTTCATTCGGACTTTTCAATGCGGCCGGCAGCTATACAGTTCATGCGCTAAACACCGTAACAAGCTGTGGGTCAATCATGAATGGAGAGGCTGAAATCAATACTTCGGGACAGGTGATTGCAGATGCCGGTCCCGACAAAACAGTAATAAGCGGCGGACAGATCGTGCTGGAAGGCAATGTGGTTGCCCAAAACCCGTCCTACACTTTCACATGGACACCATCGGCAAAGCTCATCAACCCCCAGGCCTTGCAGCCCACTACTGTTCAGCTTACAGAAACAACGGTATTCAGGATCGTCGCCGCCAGTCAGGGAGGCGGCTGTCTTCCATCGGAAGATTTTGTTACTGTCTTTGTAAGTGGAACACCGATCAGCATAAACATCCAGGCAACAAGCCTGCAAATTTGTCCGGGCCAACCCATCCAGCTGATTGCACTTGTGAGCGGCGGCAACGGAAACTACTCCTACAGCTGGACTTCGACACCCGGCGGACAAACATCAGCTGTTTACAATCCGGTTTTCTATCCTGCAGTAAACACAAGCTATTTGCTCACAGTGAGCGATGGCACGCAAAGCCAGACTGCCTCCATTGATGTAATTGTAAAAAACGCAGCACAAATCTTTTCACTGCAGGGCGGAGGCTTGTATTGTGCATCTGCAGTGGTTGAGCCTTTCCTGCTTTCGGGTTCGGAAAACGGCGTGAGCTACACCTTGATGCGAAACGGCATCTCTACTCCCCAAACGCTTCCAGGCAATGGCGGGAGCTTAATCTTTGACAACATTCAACAGGCTGGCACATACACCATAAAAGCCGAAACAAGCGGACAATGCCAGGCCATGATGAATGGAACTGCCGAAGTTGGATTCAGGGCCCCCTTGGTTGCCGTTGCTTCGCCCGATCAAACAATTGTGACAGGAGCCACAGCAGTTATTTCGGTTCAGACCGGCGGAGGATCAGGCAATTACAGCTATCAATGGACGCCGGCAAACATGGTTCAAAACCCCACAGCAGCCACAACAAACACATTGCCGCTCAGCAGCTCAGCAGCTTTCAGCGTGGTAGCACAGGATGTTGCGACAGGATGTGTTAGTATGGCTGATACCACCCTTGTGTTGGTTTCGGGCGTTCCGCTTCATGCGGACATTCTTGCATCCGCAACGAGTATTTGCCAGGGCAATCAACTCACACTCACAGCTTTGCCCGAAGGCGGCAGCGGTAATTATTCTTTCATCTGGAAAGACCCGGCAGGCTCAATACTTGGCACCGGTGCCATGCTGACATTTTCTGCAATTGTGCAAGGCAATTATTCCCTTATGGTGATAGATGGAGCTGAAGCCGCAACCGCAACAAAAGCAATTGAGATTCTTTCGATCCCCGAAAGCTTTACGATCAGTGGCGGAGGATATTTATGCCAGAATCAAAACGGGCTCAATATCCAGCTTTCGGGTTCGCAAACCGCAATAGAATACAGTCTGATTCGAAACAGCGAGCAAACAACGGCCATTTTATATGGAACAGGATCGCAGCTCAGTTTTCAAAACAACCTGCAGCCCGGAACATATACCATTCAAGCCAAAAACCTGAGCAACACCTGTGCAGTGATGATGCCCGGCCAGGCCGAACTGATTGCTACCGAGCCTTTGACTCTTACACTTCAGGACTTTCAAACAATATTGAGTGGGCAAACAGCCCCGCTGAGCGGCGGCATCAGCGGAGGCTCGGGAAGTTTCGGCTTTCAATGGCAACCTTCGGCACTTGTTGTGGCACCACAAAACCTCATCACCACCACGCTTCCACTCACCGGCAGCACTGTATTTCAGCTCGGAGTCAGTGATGTGATTACAGGCTGCCACACAAATGGACAAACCTATGTATTGGTCAACAACAGTACCCTGTCACTCGAAGCATTTGCAGCAGAGCAGACAGTATGTCCCGGAAGCCCTGTTCAGCTTTTTGCGCTTGCAACAGGGGGTAACGGACCGGTTTCTTATGTCTGGAATAGTATCCCTGAAGGATTTACGTCCAATATTTACAATCCGGTTGTTAGTCCGCAAGTCAATACAGTTTACAGCGTAACTGTGAGCGATGGCTTTTCTCAACTGACAAAAAGCATCCAGCTGATGGTAAAAACCGCACCCCAACTTTGGGAACTATCCGGCGGTGGCATTGTGTGCAGCGGGACAAATTTTGCGGGTGTTAACCTTTCCAATTCTGAATCAGGAGCCTATTACACCCTCTTCAAAAACAACAATCCCACCTCATTAGTATTGAATGGCACCGGACAGCCACTTCAGTTTAATCAGATCAGCGATCCAGGAGTTTACACTGTTTACGCAACCCTCAACAGCAGTGGTTGCAGCCGTCAGATGAACGGCGAAGTCAGTGTTCAGAACTTTGCATCTCCCCTTGCTTCTGCCGGATCAGATCAAAGCATTCCATTCGGACAATCAGCCTATTTATCCGGCGAAGCCATCAATGGCTCCGGCTATTACAACTATTTCTGGAATCCATCTTATCTGACTTACACCCCTAATGCCATCAATACCAACACTGTTTCGCTCACACAAAGCCAGTTGTTCTACTTCCATGTGGCCGACCAGCAAAGCAGCTGCATCAGCAATGTTGACACAACGATGGTTGTGGTTACCGGCGGATCGCTTGGCGTTGAGATCATTCCGGGCCAGGGCAGGATGTGCGCCGGAGCCTCGATCCTGCTCACGGCATTGCCGTCAGGAGGAAGCGGCAATTATACTTATTCATGGACATCCGCATCCGGACAAAACATTGGAAACGAACAACAGCTTTCTTATCAGGCTGAAACATCGGCATATGTATATGTTCATTTGACTGACGGAGCAAACACAAGGATTGATTCGGCATATATTGAGGTTGATGCTTTGCCTCAAAGTTTTTCAGTGACGGGAGGTGGGGCACTTTGCAATCTGGACCAAGGAATCATGCTGGGATTGGAAAATTCGGAACAAGGCATGTTCTACACATTGATTAAAGATTTTCAGCAAAACCTTATGACGGTGACAGGGCAAGGAGAAGCTTTGCAGTTTGGATTATTCAGTCAGCCCGGCATCTACACGGT
>DISP01000260.1 GCA_002421995.1 Bacteroidales bacterium UBA6207
TATTATCAAGAGTCATAATATGAATAATTTATAACATTTGACCAGGGTGATTTCAGGCTGCAAGTTACATTTTCTCCCGAATAATCCTCATGCTCGCGGGGAATAACTATTTTTGCAGGCTCAATTGATGGTTTTGGGACAACATTCACTCCAATCTGTTTTTCAGCTTCACCCGCAACTTCCATCGGTCGTTGAAGCACTGCGCATGCACCAGCATATCCTTATGAGCGGGCTCGCCGGCTCCTCAAAAGCACTCGCAGTTGCAGCTCTTTCCGATAAAACAGGCGGACAGCACTTAGTGGTCTGCACCGACAAAGAGGCTGCAGCCTATTTCTACAACGACCTCGAAAACCTTTACGGAGAGCGTGATCTCGATTTCAACAAAAAACAGGTGCTTTTTTATCCCACTTCGTACCGCAAACCCTACGAGCCCGAAAAACTCGACAACACCTTCATCCTTTCGCGGGCCGAGGTGCTCGGCCGCTGGTCGGTGAGCGAAAAAAAAACACTCGTTGTCACCTATCCTGAGGCACTCTGTGAGAAAGTTGTTTCGCGCAACTACCTCTCAAAAAACACTTTAAAACTTAAAACCGGCGAAAAAGTTTCGCTCGATTTTGTGTCGGACGTGCTGGCCGAATACAATTTTGAACGTGTGGATTTTGTGGTTGAACCCGGGCAGTTTTCGATAAGGGGCGGATTGCTCGATGTGTTTTCATTCAGCAACGACCATCCCTACAGGATCGAGTTTTTTGGCGAGGAAGTGGAATCCATCCGCACCTTTGACCCGGTCACCCAGTTGTCAATACTCTCGCTGCAACGCATCAGCCTCTTGCCCAATATCCAGGACCGAAGCATCGAAACCGCCAGACAGTCATTTCCCGACTATATTCCCAGATCAACAATTGTGTGGATTGACGAGCCGCAGCATCTCGAAGAAAGACTCAAAGCCGAGTGGGATAAAGCCAACGAAGTGTTCGAAAAAATTACCGAAACCATGGGCGCCATGCGTCCTGAGCTGCTTTTTTCAGCACCCGAAGAAATAACGAAATCCCTGCTTTCACAAAAACTCATCGAAACGGGTCACCGAAGCAGCTTCGGAGCCACTGTTTCCATTCATTTTGAAACACAGGTACAAACATCTTTCAACAAAAACTTCAAACTTTTGCTCGAAGACCTCCTTGCCAAACAAAAAGATGGCTATCAGGTGTTTATCTTGTCAGACAACAGCAAACAAATCGAGCGGCTTTTTGCCATTTTTGAGGATATACAGCCCGTTGCAGCCCGAAACGAACAATCACTTTTTAAACCTGTTTATCACAGCCTCCAGGCCGGTTTTGTTGATGCTGTGCTGAAACTTGCCGTTTATACCGATCACCAGATTTTTGAGCGCTACCACAAATTTCACCTTCGTGAAGGTTTTGCCGGAAAGGAAGCGCTTACCCTCAGCGAGTTATACGATCTTCAACCCGGCGATTACGTCAGCCATATTGACCATGGAATCGGCCGCTTCGACGGTCTGGAAATCATTGACAACAATGGCAAAAAACAGGAAGCCATCAGGCTTATATACAAGAATGAAGACATTCTGTATGTGAGTATTCACTCCCTGCACCGTATTGCCAAATACAGCGGAAAAGACGGCAACGAACCCGTGCTCAACAAGCTCGGTTCAAACGCATGGAACAAACTCAAAAACAAAACAAAAAGCAGGGTCAAAGACATTGCCCGCGACCTCATCAAGCTGTATGCGAAACGCAAAGCCAGCAAGGGGTTTCAGTTTTTGCCGGATACCTATCTGCAGAACGAACTCGAAGCTTCGTTCATCTACGAAGACACCCCCGACCAGCTAAAAGCGACACGCGATGTAAAAGCCGACATGGAGTCGGAGTCGCCAATGGACAGGCTTGTGTGTGGCGACGTCGGATTCGGCAAAACCGAGATAGCCATTCGTGCTGCTTTCAAGGCAGTGGCCGATTCAAAACAGGTGGCAGTGCTGGTTCCGACAACAATTTTGGCCCTCCAGCATTACAAAACTTTCACCGCGCGCCTTGCCGACTTTCCTGCAAAAGTGGATTATATCAACCGTTTCAAAACCACTGCCCAACAAAAAGAAACCCTCGACAAACTTGCCGAAGGAAAAATTGACATACTCATCGGCACCCACCGTATCATCAGCAAAGATGTCAAATTTAAAGACCTGGGCTTGCTCATCATTGACGAGGAACAAAAGTTTGGTGTTTCGGCCAAAGAAAGACTCAAAGAGTTCAGGGCCAATGTTGACACACTCACGCTCACTGCCACTCCCATCCCGCGCACACTGCAGTTTTCGATGATGGGAGCACGCGACCTCAGCATCATCAACACTCCGCCACCCAACCGCTTTCCTGTGCAAACCGAGCTGCGGTCGTTTAACGAAGAAGTTATCAGCGAGGCAATACAATTTGAGGTGGCACGCGGCGGACAGGTGTTTTTTGTGCACAACCGCGTGCAAAACATCATGGATGTGTATGATATGATCCTGCGGTTTGTGCCGGGGGTGAGAATTGGGGTGGCACATGGACAAATGGAAGGCGAAAAACTCGAAAAGGTGATGATGGCATTTGTCGAAGGCGATTATGATGTTTTGCTGGCCACCACAATCATCGAGTCGGGCCTCGACATCTCAAACGCCAACACCATCATCATCAACGATGCGCACCACTATGGACTCAGCGACCTGCACCAATTGCGCGGCAGGGTTGGACGATCAAACAAAAAAGCTTTTTGCTACCTGCTTGCCCCGCCCATGGCTGCGCTTACAAGCGATGCACAACGCCGCCTTCGTGCCATCGAAGATTTTGCCGGACTGGGAAGCGGATTCAGCATCGCCATGCGCGACCTCGACATCCGTGGTGCCGGAAACCTGCTTGGTGGCGAGCAAAGTGGCTTCATCAGCGACATCGGCTACGAGATGTTTCATAAAATCCTCGACGAAGCCATACAGGAACTGAAAGAAAGCGAGTTTGCCGACGTGTTCAAACTCGACAAACCGAAACACTTTGTGAGGGATTGTGTTATTGAATCCGATATGGAGATTTTGCTGCCTCCCGGCTATGTGGATGCCTCTGCCAAACGCATGAGCCTCTACAACGAGCTGGATAACCTGCAGGACGAAAACCAGTTGCAGCAATTTACCGAACGACTTATTGACCAATTCGGGCCTGTACCGCGTGAGGCTGCCGACCTCATTCTAACCATCCGCCTGCGCTGGGTTGCCCGCGACCTTGGTTTTGAAAAAGTGGTGCTCCGCAACAAAACCCTCATCGGATACTTCGTTGCCGATCAACAATCACCTTTTTATCAGACCGAACGATTCACAGCCATCCTGAAATTTCTGCAGGCAAACCCCCGCAGTTGCAAAATGAAAGAAGCCAACGAAAAACTGATGTTATATATCAGTGGCATTAACTCTGTGAGCCAGGCATTGAATACATTGCAGGAAATCCGGCAGTTCGAAGGCTGAAAACCCGAATTTCTTCCTGAATTGTTTAATTATTTTTCATTAAGATTAAACAAAAATCCATTTACCATGTTTAGTTCAAACACGAATATTAAACAACGGTATGAAGATAAATGGAAATGTTCTTAGGGTTGCAAATCCGCTCAAAATCAATGGCGGCATACATCCGGTGGAAGCGCTTTCGCCCAGGCAATTCTGGGAAGATGCCGATGCGATGGGCGATGAGCACATGGCAGGCAGTATCGAAACCCCATTGCGTGAAGATGCTTTCGCGTTGGATGATTCTGCAAAGATGGAAGTCATTGAACAGCATTTTGCCAAAATCATGTCCACCTTGGGACTCGATATGAGCGACGACAGCCTCAAAGGCACACCGCGCAGGGTGGCTAAAATGTTTGTGAAAGAAATTTTTCAAGGTTTAAAGCCACAAAACAAACCATCAATATCGGTGTTTGACAACAAATTCCGTTATGGACAAATGCTTGTTGAAAAAAATATCAGCCTGAACTCAACGTGCGAACACCATTTTCTGCCAATCTATGGCAAAGCGCATATTGCCTATTTTGCAAAAGACAAGGTGATTGGCCTTTCAAAACTCAACCGTATCGTGGATTATTATGCACGTCGTCCGCAGGTGCAGGAACGTCTCACTGTACAGATAGCCAATGAGTTAAAAAATGTTCTGCAAACCGATGATGTGGCAGTTGTGATTGATGCCTGGCATATGTGTGTGGCAGCACGCGGCATTCAGGACAAAACCAGCAGCACTGTGACCGCCGAATACTCAGGGCAGTTCAAAAACGAAAACACGCGAAGGGAGTTCTTAACGTATGTGGGAATGACTACCTGATAAGACACTACTCAAAACTAAATCTGCTAAAAAATACTCACTGACGCAAAATGAACCGGTTTGCCATAATTGGCGACCGGTTTTTTTCTTTTCACCTGAATCCTTACCTTTGAAAACCCTTAACGCTTAGACATGTAAAGCATGAAAATGACAAAGTATCTATTTCGGCACATCGTGCTTATTGTTTGGATTACAACACTTTCAGCGGCAGCAAAGGCCCAGTTTCCATCAAATGTCACACTTGGCGATGAATGGAAGTTTTTCCTCGGTCATCAATCCGATGCCATGCTTCCGGGCTTTGATGATGCGGCATGGCAGGTGGTGCAGGTTCCGCACGACTGGGCCATAGGCATGGATTTTATTCCCGACGGCGATGGCAACACCGGCAAGCTCCCCTGGAAAAACGAAGCCTGGTACCGAAAATGGCTCACCTTGCCCGACAACAGCGAAGACAAAAAGTTTTATCTGCTTTTTGATGGTGTGATGGCTTTTCCTGAAGTCTTTATCAATGGCCGGCATGCAGGAAAATGGGATTATGGCTACAACTCTTTCTTCCTTGACATCACTCCGTTTCTGAACCATAGCAAAAAAAACCTCCTTGCAGTGCATGTGGACACGCGGCAGCATAAAAGCCGCTGGTATCCCGGGGCAGGCATTATCAGAAAAGTGCAACTGCTTGTGAGAAATCCGGTTCATGTGGATGTTTGGGG
This sequence comes from Bacteroidales bacterium UBA6207, assembly GCA_002421995.1. Taxonomy (GTDB): domain Bacteria; phylum Bacteroidota; class Bacteroidia; order Bacteroidales; family F082; genus JALNZU01. Next base: position 5,060 of record DISP01000260.1, read on the forward strand.
TGTTTCGCTCTGCACTCCTGTCATAAAACCGCATTACGCCGAGCTGCGTGCCGATGTCAGAATCAACGGCAGCGATGGAAAAAATACCGGGATAAGCCTCAAACACGCTGTGTATTCGCCAACGGGCAAACTCCTTGTGAGCAAAGTAATTGAAAATGTTGATTTCAAAAACAACAAACACATCAGCGAAGCAAGCCTGCTGCTTTCAAATCCACGGCGCTGGGATGTGGACAACCCGGTTTTGTATCGTCACGTGGTCGAAATCATGCAGGATGGGAAAGTGATTGACAGGGTTGAGAATACTTTTGGAGTAAGAGAGCTTCGGTTTACAGCCGATGACGGCCTTCATCTGAACGGGAAAAGGATACAGCTGAAAGGAGTGAATCTGCATCATGACCATGGACCGCTGGGTGCAGTTTTCAATGTGCACGCAATGAAGCGGCAACTTCGGATCATGAAGGATATGGGGGTCAACGCCATCCGAACCAGCCACAACATGCCTGCGCCTGAACTGCCGCAGCTTTGTGATGAAATGGGATTGCTGCTCTTCAACGAGGCTTTCGACAAGTATGACTCCACAGCAGGAATCACTGATACAACTGATTTTGAAATGTTTGCTGAAAGAAATATCCGGAATTTTGTGCGTCGTGATATAAATCATCCCTCTGTCTTTCTCTGGAGTGCCGGCAATGAAATCCCTGATGTTCAGTGGAATCAAAACCGTGGTTTCGACAAGCTCCATGCCGTGGTAAGCGCCTTTAAAAAGCACGATCCCTCCAGACCTGTGACCCTTGTTTGCGACAGCTATGAAAGTGCCTCGCTGCGCCACTTCGACTTCTATGATGTCCACAGCTGGAACTATGGCCGCCGCTACAGGCTTGCCCGACAAATGGAACCCAACAAAGCCGTCATAATCAGCGAGTCGGCTTCAACAGTCAGCACAAGAGGCTATTATGACACAAACCTTCCCGTGAAGCCAACGGATTTCACACATGAATTGCAGGTAAGTTCCTACGACCTCAATGCACCTGAGTGGGCCGAGCTGGCCGATGACGACTTCATGTGGCAGCAGGAGGAACCTTACGTGGCCGGAGAATTTGTCTGGACCGGTTTTGACTATCTGGGAGAGCCAACTCCCTATACCAACCAATGGGCCGCTAAAAACGGCTTCACCGCTAAACAGGCTGCCCGTTCCTCCTATTTCGGCATTGTTGACCTGTGCGGAATTCCAAAAGACAGGTATTATTTGTATAAGAGCCACTGGAAACCCGATGAAACTACAATTCACATCCTGCCACACTGGAACTGGGAAGGACACGAAGGCGGGGTGGTGCCTGTTTTTGTTTATACCAATGGTGATTGTGCCGAATTGTTTGTCAATGGGCAATCGCAGGGTAAAAAGTGTAAAAATCCGTTGGCTGCAAAATCTGTTGATCGTTTCCGGCTCATATGGCCTGAGGTTGTTTACCAGCCGGGTGTGATAAAGGTTCTGGCCTGGAAAGAAGGTGAGTTGATTGGTGAAGAAAGTATTCAAACCGCTGCTGCTCCTGCAGCACTGCATTTGTCGGCCGATAAAAGCAAACTTCAGCCCGGTGGTGATGATCTTTGTTATGTTACCATTCAGGCTGTTGATAAGCAAGGCAGGCCGTGTCCTTTGGCCATGAATACGTTGGAAATTGAAGTGGAAGGCGAAGGGCAGTTTGCCGGCGTATGCAATGGCGATCCGCAATCACTCGTCTCATTTCGTTCAATGAACTACCCGCTTTTCTATGGAAAGGCTGTTGTAGTGTTGCGTGCAGGTCAAAAGCAAGGCACTCTCAGTCTTAAAGTCAGTGCCGAAGGCATGAAGCCGGCAAAGATTGATATTCAGCTTTCGAGTCAGTAATCAATTACTTAGGGGCTGCTGAAAACCTTTAAGTGAAACAATATCAATAAATTAAATCTGTCTTTTGTATTATTGTGCAAGCATTTGAATCTGTTTACCTCAAAAAGCTTGCATCACGATCTAAATTCGAAGCTCGGATTGAATGAAAAGACTTCGGCAGTGTTCTTTTTTTTAACCGCAGAGACCACGAAGGGGGCGCAGAGGTCGCAGAGAAATATCGCTACGTTCGCTACATCGCTCAGTTCGCTAAAGTCGCTAAAGTCGCTTCGTTCGCTCAATTCGCTAAAGTCGCTTCGTTCACTCAGTTCGCTCAGTTCGCTAAAGTCACTTCGTTCGCTCAGTTCGCTAAAGTCACTTTGTTCGCTCAGTTCGCTAAAGTCGCTTCGTTCGCTAAAGTCGCTTCGTTCGCTCAATTCGCTCAGTTCGCTAAAGTCGCTTTGTTCGCTCAGTTCGCTCAGTTCGCTTCGTTCGCTCAGGAAGTTTTTCAGCAGACCCTACTTAGTGTCTGACTTTAAAGTCAGGTGGCTGAACCAGAAAGTTCTATAACGAGGCTTGCGAAGCCCTAAAAGGCGGAGTTTACTGGTGTAAATGAGCATTTTTGGGGCGAGCAAAACGAAGTTAGCGGACTTCATGGACAGACACTACTTAGCGGCGTCTCTGGCAATGATGATATAGGATGGGAAGTGGTCGCTGTAGCCGCCGTGATATTCGCCGCCAACATAGGTGCGCCACGGATAACCTTTAAACCTGCCGCTCTTTTGCGTAAGTTCGGTTTTGTTGTGGACTTTTACGGTGTAAAACTTATAGCTCGAGAAATCTTTTCCCAGGAAACCCTGACTTACAATTTGTTGATCGAACAAGCTCCATGTATCGCGCCATGCATTGCTTCCAATTCCTTTTTTATACAGACTGAAAGTGGCATTGTATAGATCTCCGGGCTGTAATTCTTCGAGGGTTCCTTTTGCACGCAAACCATCGGTCAGGCTCTTATTGCTTGGGTTGTCGTTAAGGTCGCCCATCACAACAATTTTTGCATTCGGGTTATCTGCTAACAACGAATCTGCTATGTGTCTTGAAAGTTTTGCCGCTGCCATCCTGAAGGGAAGAGACCTTTTTTCGCCTCCGCGACGCGATGGCCAATGGTTCACGATGAAATGCATCTCTTCGCCGTCAAATATTCCGGAAACCAGCAACTGATCAC
>DISP01000238.1 GCA_002421995.1 Bacteroidales bacterium UBA6207
CCGTTTCCCAATTCCTGCAGATAGAAGAACTTCTCCAAACGTATAAGACCAGGAATCTGTACAAGCTTTCTGTTTCTTTTTCTGAAAACAAGTCCTTGGTTTTTAAGCAATAGCTGCAGCTCGGCTATGAGATGGTAGTGCGGCAGGTCTCTTACCCTGACTGTGTAACAATGTGTCTGGTCGGTGAAACTAATTTCGCCAAAAACAGCATCAAAGTCAAAAGGTGCTGTTTTTTTAACTTGTTGAATGGCTTCCATCACCGGCCAAAAAGTTGCATTTCCTTCGAGCATCAGGTAGAGATAAAGCGGTTTTGATGCGTTAGGCTGGGTATAATACCCCGCAAAGGGCGACACCGACTCCAGCACACAACTCTCAGGCAGCAACAATTCATCCTCAATACAACTTAACGGCTCTTCTTTTTGAAGGCCGCCAAATCTTTCAATAATATCCTTTTTCATTTTGAAGTTTTATTTGGTTACCCCGAAATTACAACAATTCAAAAGTTTTGGCAACAAAAAATAGTATTGCATTTACATAGAAATATTTGCATATTTGCATGAATTAAACGTATATCATTTCACTTAAAACAAAACGATCATGGTAGGTTTTTCTCTTGACGAACGTCAGATGGCTATCAAAGCCAAATACAACGAATTTGTGAAACAATATGTCACACCAAATGCATTGAAATATGATCAGTTAGCCGAATTTCCATGGGAAGTTGTCAAGGCTGCTTATGCAGAAGGTATCATGAACGGCCCTATGCCGGCTAAATTTGGTGGAAACGACTATTCCATTTTTGATGGTGCCATCGCATCAGAAGAGCTGGGAGCCGGATGCATTGGGATTGGTATTTCTATTGATGCCAATACATTGGCACTGACACCTTTATACCTTGCTGCAAACGAGGAACAACAGAAAAAATTCTTTGGGCACATCAATGAAATTAAAGGTGTGGCTGCATACGCACTCACCGAACCAAATGCCGGTTCGGACGTGGCTGGAATAAAATCAACGGCCATCAAACATGGTGATAAATATATCCTCAACGGACATAAAAGATTTATCACCAATGCCGAAGCCGCAACTTTTATTACGGTTTTTGCATTGACAAACCCTGAAAAAGGTGCTCGTAGTCTGACTGCTTTCGTTGTTCCAGCTGACAGCCCGGGCGTTGAAATCAAACCACGATTGCAGAAAATGGGTCAAAAGGCCTCTGTTCAAAATGAAATTCTTTTCCATGATGTGGAGATTCCTGAGGCAAACAGGCTTGGTGATGAAGGCACCGGCTTTCTCATTGCAATGAAAACTTTTGACCGTACGCGTACAGGCGTTGCTGCTCTCAGTGTTGGTAATGCGCGCGCTGCATATGAAAGAGCACTTCACTGGGCCAAAAACAGAATACAGTTCGGTGCGCCTATAACTGCCAATCAAGGTGTAAGCTTTATGCTCGCCGATATGGCAACAGAAGTTGAAGCAGCCCGTTTAATGACCTGGTACGCAGCATGGGCCTACGACACTGGTAGCAAAAGCGCCGGAAAACTCTCGGCTATGGCTAAACTTTTGGCTTCTGATCTGGGAATGAAAATAACAACCGATGCTGTTCAGGTGATGGGCGGCGATGGTTATAGCTTTGACTTCGGGGTCGAAAAAATGATGCGCGATGCCAAGCTTTGCCAAATCTACGAAGGAACAAACCAGGTGCAAAGAGTGGTTATCTCAAAGAGTATTTTGAAATAGCGCTGACGGGCGATTGATAAAATGTGAAAGCAATGCAAAAAAAAAGAAGCTGATAAAAAATCAGCTTCTTTTTTTTGGGTAATCAAATATTTAGAAACAATATCTGTTTGCTTCAATCAAGGTATCTGCAATTCTGCGACGGGCTTCCTTAACATTGGTTGTCTGAATACGGCAAAGTTTTCTCACAGCTAGAATATTGTCGAAATGTTTGCTTTCTTCAACAAACGAAACCACTGCATCAGTGCCTGCCTTCATCACAATGGCTGCTGCCTCGTGTGTTAATACATCCAAAATATCCCTGAAGATCAGATTTGCTTCTGTGCCTTCGGTTTGTTCTTTCTTTTGAACACGCAATACCGTGGCTTCAAGTGCATAAACCTGCATCAGCATATCCGAGAGGTTCATCATCACTTCTTCCTCTTCTGCCAGTTTGCGACCAAATGCCTCAGAGATTCCGGGTATCAACATCAAAACTGCTTTCTTCAGATTTCGCACAACAGCAAGTTTGCCATCAAAATAGGGGAGTCCTTCAACAGTTTCGGCTTCGCTGTTGTCGCTTGCAGCACGTGCCACCTCAAAAAGGTTGAACTCATTCTTCATGCCACGTTTAAGCAATGTATCAATGGCAAGCAACCTGTTGATTTCATTTGTTCCCTCAAAAATGCGGTTGATGCGCGAATCCCTGTAGGCCCGGTCAACAGGAGTCTCGCTCGAGAAACCCATTCCGCCATAAATCTGAACAGCTTCATCCACAACAAAATCAAGCGCTTCAGAGCCATAAACCTTCAGGAGAGCGCATTCAATGGCATAATCTGCAACTCCTTCAATGTTTGCCCTTCCGTGCTCTATGCCTTGCGATTTCATCAGGTAAATATTGTCCTGAATATCTTTGCTTGCTCTGTAAACTGCTGATTCAGTTGAGAAGGTTCTTACAACCTGCTGTGCCAATTTATGTTTTATGGCTCCAAACTCAGCGATAGCTTTTCCAAATTGTTTACGTTCATTGGCATAGTTGACCGAATGAAGCACGGCACGTTTTGCACCTCCAATAACGGTTGCTCCGAGTTTGATCCTTCCGAGATGCAAGATATTCAGTGCGATACGGAAACCTTCGCCTCTTTTACCAAGCATATTCTCAACAGGCACTTTCACGTCGTTATAAAAAATCTGTCGTGTTGAGGAGCCTTTGATTCCCATTTTTTTCTCTTCAGGATTCATTGTTACGCCTTCCCAGGCACGCTCAACAATAAATGCACTGAGAACACGGTCGTTATCAATCTTTGCAAAAACTGTTTGAACATCAGCAAATCCTCCGTTGGTGATCCACATCTTTTGGCCGTTTAAAATGTAGTGCTTACCGTCTTCAGAAAGCACGGCCCTTGTTCGGCCCGAATTTGCATCGCTGCCTGCACCGGGCTCTGTGAGGCAATAAGCAGCCATCAGCTCACCCGAAGCGAGCTTGGGTATGTATTTTGCTTTCTGATCTTCGTTACCATAATATAAGATAGGGAGCGTGCCAATTCCCGTATGCGCCATGATAGCTACAGAATACGAATAGCCTGAACCTAAAGCCTCGTTTGCACGCATAATTGCTAAGAATGATTGTTCAAAACCACCATATTCTTCAGGTACTGACAACCCTAGCAAACCAAGCTCACCGGCACTTTTTAGCAATGAGGCCATCAAGCCGTCTTCCTGTTTGTCTATCCTCTCAAGATTTGGAAACACCTCATTGTCAAGAAAATCTTTGCAACTTTCAGTAATCATTTTGGTTTCTTCATCAAACTCCTCCGGAATAAACACATCCGCAAAACTTACCTCTTTGATGAGAAATTCACCTCCTTTTAAAACTGCTTTTTCACTCATATTTATCTGTGTTAGTGCGGCAAACTTAATAATTTCCCTCAAACGGCTTCAAACCAGACCTGACAACTGCTTTATTTAGAAAGATTACAAAAAAAAGCCTGTGTTGTAAAACACAGGCTTTTAATTACTTATATCACAGGGTCATTATTCTGAAGCGATATCAGCCTTCTCAACCTGAATTGTAATTTCTGCCTTTTCCTGATCAAAATCAAGCATCAACTTGTCGCCATGATGAAGTTTAGTGCGAATGATTTCTTCTGCCAGGGCATCCTCAACATACTTCTGAATGGCACGTTTCAACGGACGCGCTCCAAATTGCTCATCCCAACCTTTTTCAACAAGGAAGTCTTTTGCACCCACACTTAAAGTGATTGAATAACCCATTTCTTCGATGCGCTTGTACAAGTGATTTAGCTCAATATCAATGATCTTGTGAATATCCTCTCTGATAAGTGAATCAAAGATCACAACATCGTCAATACGGTTAAGGAACTCCGGTGCGAAAGCCTTTCTCAGGGCACCCTCAATGACTCCTTGCGAAAAAGCTGATTTTGCAGCTTGTTTGGCACCGGTGCTAAATCCAACTCCCTGACCAAAATCTTTTAATTGCCGCGAACCAATGTTAGATGTCATTATAATGATAGTGTTCTTAAAATCAACGCGCCTGCCAAGACTGTCAGTCAAAACACCATCATCAAGCACCTGCAGCATCAAATGAAATACGTCAGGATGTGCCTTCTCAATCTCATCGAGCAAAACGATTGAATATGGTTTGCGCCGCACTTTTTCTGTCAGTTGTCCGCCTTCTTCATAACCGACATATCCGGGAGGGGCGCCGACAAGTCGCGAAACAGCAAATTTTTCCATGTATTCGCTCATATCTATTCTAACCAGCGCCTCCTCTGTATCAAACATATACTTTGCCAATACTTTTGCAAGATAGGTTTTACCTACTCCTGTCGGACCAAGGAAAATAAAGGTCCCGATAGGTTTGTTGGGATCTTTGAGGCCTGCACGGTTGCGACGGATTGATTTTACAACTTTCTTAATGGCTTCATTCTGACCAATGACAGCACCCTCCAGATCGTTTTCCATGTGCAGCAGGCGGTCGCTTTCGTTCTGAGCAATTCTCTGTACTGGAATCCCTGTCATCATTGCCACTACTTCTGCCACATTTTCTTCGCTCACCTCCTCACGGTGTATCTTTGAATCTTCTTCCCACTGTCTTTTTGCTTTCTCCAGCGCATCGGCCAATTTACGCTCATTGTCGCGAAACATGGCGGCTTCCTCAAACTTTTGAATTTGAATGGCTTTGTTCTTTTTGCTGCGTGTTTCTTCGATCTGGGATTCCAGATTAATGATTTCGATTGGCACATGAATATTATTAATGTGCACCCTTGCTCCGGCTTCATCCAATGCATCAATAGCCTTGTCCGGCAAATAACGATCTGACATATACCTGTTTGTAAGTTTTACACAGGCTTCTATTGCATCATTACTGTATTTCACAAGGTGATGATCCTCATATTTTTCTTTTATGTTGTTGAGAATCTCGATCGTTTCGGAAGGGGAGGTGGGGTCAACCAATATCTTTTGAAACCTTCGTTCCAAAGCACCGTCTTTTTCGATGTATTGCCTGTATTCGTCGAGCGTCGTTGCACCAATACACTGGAGTTCGCCCCGGGCGAGTGCAGGCTTAAACATATTCGAAGCATCGAGCGATCCGCTCGCGTTTCCGGCACCGACAATCGTGTGAATCTCATCAATAAAGAGAATAACGTCAGGGTTTTTTTCGATCTCGTTCAACACTGCCTTCATGCGCTCTTCAAACTGACCGCGGTATTTTGTGCCCGCAACCAATGATGCGATGTCAAGCATGATAAGGCGTTTGTTAAACAATGCTCTTGACACTTTTCGCTGCACGATACGCAGAGCCAGACCCTCTGCAATTGCAGATTTCCCAACTCCCGGCTCACCGATCAATATCGGGTTGTTTTTCTTTCGTCTGCTAAGTATCTGTGCCACACGCTCAAGTTCTTTCTCGCGGCCAACAATCGGATCAAGACGGTTTTCTTCTGCAGCCCTTGTAAGATCTCTGCCAAAATTGTCAAGTACAGGGGTTTTGGATTTAGGATCAACAACCTTTTTCGAAAATGCTGCACCTTGCTTCTGATCATCATCTTCGTCAGAAGGTTCGTTAGGAAACTCTGCTTTTGGCGGATTTTGACCAACCTCTTCGCCGGAGTTCATAAACAACAATTCATTCTTATAGGATGTAAGATCAATCCCTTGCAATTCAAGTTTTTGTGTAACAAGATTGTTCTTATCCCTGAGTATCGAGAGCATTAAATGCTCGGTGTGAATCGTGTCAGAATGCAACTCTTTTGCAGCTATATAGGTAAACTTCAGCGCTCTCTCAGTTTGCTTCATCAAGGGTATATTGGCAGGTGCTGTCCCCACCGGCTCCGGATTTCGGATAGCAGCTTCGATTTTTCGCTTGAATTCTTCTATGTTTACACCAAGATATTTCAATAGCTGTAAAGCCTTTCCCTCACCATCCCTGACCATTCCCAGAAACAAATGTTCAAGGCCTATATAATTGTTTCCCAGCCGTATAGCTTCTTCATGGCTGTAGCTTAAAATGTCTCTCACCTGTGGTGAAAATTTTGCGTCCATAGGCATTTATGCTTTCAAATAGTGATTTTGCTTAAGTAAAGTCAAAGGTATTAACAAAAACCGCTCCAAAATGTTTGTATGACAAAAAGTATCAACAGCCGACTGTTGATGAATGAATCGCCGGGAATACGTTTTATCCATTCAAATGATTCTTTGAAATTCAGTTATAAATTGATTGAAGTTGGTTAATCCAAGGTGATTTTTAACTACTTTTGCAGACTTATAATTTAGAAGAGGTAAACACTAAAATTGAATGGAAGAAGTATTTGAAGGTGAGAAGATTATAAAGGTCAATATAGAGAACCAGATGAAATCTGCCTATATTGATTATTCGATGTCGGTTATTGTTTCGCGTGCGTTGCCTGATGTCAGGGATGGCCTGAAGCCCGTTCACCGGCGCGTTTTATACGGAATGCTTGATTTGGGTGTACTTTCAAACCGCGCTTACAAGAAATCTGCCAGAATAGTTGGGGAAGTGCTGGGTAAATATCACCCACACGGAGATTCATCGGTGTATGATGCAATGGTCCGTATGGCCCAGGAATGGTCGCTAAGGTACCCATTGGTTGATGGACAGGGAAACTTTGGGTCTATTGATGGAGACAGCCCGGCTGCTATGCGTTATACCGAAGCCCGACTGCGCAAGATTGCCGAAGAAATGCTCGCTGATATTGATAAAGATACTGTTGATTTTCAGCTAAACTTTGATGATTCTCTTACCGAACCAACTGTATTACCATCGCTTATTCCCAATCTTTTGGTTAATGGAGCAAGCGGAATTGCTGTTGGTATGGCCACTAATATGCCGCCACACAACCTGACCGAAGTTATTGATGGCATCATTGCATACATTGATAACCGTGAGATTACAATAAGCGAACTGATGCAGTTTGTAAAAGCTCCTGATTTCCCGACCGGTGGTATAATTTACGGTTATGAAGGCGTGAGGGAAGCTTTTGAAACCGGTAGGGGCCGCATTATTATGAGAGGTGAAGCTATTATAGAAGAGCACGGCGGAAAAGACTGGATTATTGTCAGCTCAATTCCTTATCAGGTGAATAAAGCTGACATGATTAAGAAAACAGCCGACCTGGTAAATGACAAAAAGTTAGACGGCATATCCGATATACGTGATGAATCGGACCGTAATGGTATGCGTATCGTTTATGAACTTAAAAGAGACGCTGTCCCAAATATCGTGCTGAATAAGCTGTATCAAATGACCGCATTGCAAACTTCGTTCAGTGTGAACAATGTTGCACTCGTGAATGGTCGTCCGCGCACGCTTAATCTCAAAGAACTCATTCACTACTTTGTCGAACACCGCCACGAAGTTGTCATCCGCCGCACAAAATACGAACTGAACGAAGCACAAAAAAGAGCGCATATTCTTCAAGGTCTGATCATTGCCCTTGATAACCTCGACGCTGTTATTGAACTAATCAGGAAATCGAAAAATCCTGATGAGGCCCGCACCGGCTTGATGGATACCTTTAGTCTTTCAGAAATTCAGGCCAAAGCAATTCTTGAAATGCGCCTCCAACGTTTGACTGGCCTCGAAATTCAAAAAATCAAGGAAGAATACGATGAAATAATTAAAATGATCGCCCATTTTGAAGAAATTCTTGGTAACGAGGCACTGAGATTCGAGATTATAAAGGGCGAAATGTTAGGCGTAAAAGCAAAATATGGCGATGCAAAACGCTCAACAATAGTTTACTCTGCCGATGACTTCAAAATGGAAGACGTCATAGCGGATGAGGCTGTGGTTGTTACTATTTCTCATCTAGGATATATCAAAAGAACTGCCTTAAGCGAGTACCGAAAACAATCAAGAGGAGGATTTGGTGCCAAAGGCTCAGAAGCACGCGATGAAGATTTTATTGAACATCTTTTCATTGCTACCAACCATAATTATATGCTTTTCTTTACCGAAAAAGGTAAGTGTTTCTGGATGAGGGTTTTCGAAATTCCGGAAGGAACCAAAACCAGCAAAGGCAGAGCTATCCAGAATATGATCAATATTGATGCGGAAGACAAAGTAAAGGCCTATATTAATGTATTGAACCTCAAAGACGAGGAGTATATTGACAACAACTATATTATATTGTGTTCCAAAAAAGGAATTATCAAAAAGACCAGCCTCGAAGCATATTCACGTCCGCGCCAAAATGGCATTAACGCAATCACCATCCGCGAAGGCGACGAACTCCTAGAAGCCCGTCTGACAAATGGTAGCAACGAGGTGATTATGGCACTTCGTTCAGGCCGTGCAATCAGGTTTAATGAAAGCACTGTCAGACCAATGGGAAGAAATGCCTCCGGTGTAAGGGGAATCAGCCTTGCCAGCGACAGTGATGAAGTGGTTGGTATGATCTGCGTCGTAAATGCCGATCCAAATATTTTGGTCGTTTCTGAAAAAGGGTATGGTAAAAGATCCGATCTCAACGATTACCGTGTTACAAACAGGGGAGGAAAGGGTGTTAAAACACTTAATATCACTGATAAAACAGGTGATTTGATAGCTATAAAGGAAGTTACTGACAATGACGACCTTATGATCATCAATAAATCTGGAATTATCATCAGAATAGGGGTCGAAAGCCTACGTGTGATGGGTCGCGCAACACAGGGAGTGAGGCTGATCAACCTAAGAGCTAATGACGAAATTGCTGCTGTGGCAAAAGTTACCATCGAAGAAGAGGACGAGGTTGTAAGCGAAGAAATGATGGAAAACATCATCGTAGAAAATCCTGATGATGAAGTATCAACTGAATCTGAAACAAGCCCTGCTGAATAATTCGGCACAGTTTATGTAAAACCATTTCTATCATATAAAAATGTTAAATATGAAAAAACTTGTTTTAATTTTAGTAATGTTCATCGCTGCAAACAGCCTGATGAGCCAAACCAAGGAAAGAACCAACGCATTTATGTTCAATAAGAATGGCCAGTATGATAAAGCCAAAGAGGCTATTGACAAGGCAGTTCTTAACGAGAAGACAATGATTGATTCTAAAACCTGGATGTACAGAGGTATAATTTACCTTAATATTGTTTTCTCTGAACAATATTCCTCAATTGATCCTCAAGCACTTGATAAAAGTCTTGAATCGTTTAAAAAAGCAATTGAACTTGATCCAACTGACAAAATGAAGCAGGCCGAAGAAATCAAACCCAGGATTGATGCCATCGGACAACAATTTTTTGCCAAAGGGGTTGAAGCATTCAATGCCCAGGATTATAAACTTGCTACGTCAGATTTCGTTAAAGCTTTTGACGTTGCCAAACTGAACAGCAAAGTTGACACTTTAGCGCTGCTTAATGCAGGTCTTGCTTCTTTGAAAGGCGAAAATTATACCGAAGCGATTGGCTATTATACCCAATTAATGGAGATTGGTTTCAACGAACCTGATGTTTACCGCAGTTTGGCAGCATCATACCGCGGCCTTCAAAACAATGATAAAATGCTCGAAGCCCTCAACAAAGGGAGAGAGCTTTATCCTTCTGATGCAGGGTTAATGCTCGAAGAAATTAATGCGTATCTTGCACTAGGTCAAGGTGCTAAAGTAGTAGGGGATCTTGTAAAGCTTACCGAAACCGATCCCACGAACTATTCGATATTCTTTGTTTTAGGTACAATCTACGGTGATGATCAAAACAAAGAAATGTATGATATGAACAAAGCCATTGGTTATTACGAACAAGCAATAGCACTTAATCCTGAATATTATGATGCTATCTACAATCTGGGTGCTTTGTATATCAATGAATCAAATAAACTGCAGGTAAAAGCAAATGATCTGCCATTGAGTGAAACAAAAGAGTATGACAAAATTACTGAGGAGGCCAACATTTTGATCCGTAAAGCTTTACCTCATTTGGAAAAATCTTATGAATTGCAACCTTCGAATCAGGAAACTATTCAGGTTTTGAAGTCAATTTACAATCGCTTTAAAATGGATGATAAGCTAAATAAAATGAATGAATAAATCATAGGATAGGGGTTATCCCATCTTGCGAAGACCTTTCACCACAATGAAAGGTCTTTTTTTTATTATATTGCCGCAGTTACATTGCATTAAAATTAGTATTTAACATAATATAAATTATCATTCAAATGTAAACACAAATTTTGTATAGATTATTTATATTCAATGACTTATTTCAGATTGTCATTGAACAATTGTTCAAACTTCTTCAACTTTGGAACAATCACAAATTGGCAATAAGCTTGCGAGCTGTTCTGGTTGAAATAATTCTGATGATATTGTTCCGCCTTGTAAAAACTAACAAACGGGCTTATCTCTGTCACAACCGGATTGTCCCAAATGCGTTCCTCGTTAAGTTTTTTTCGCAGTGCCTGGGCTATTTGTTTTTGATCGTCGTTATGGTAAAATATAACCGATCTGTACTGCGTTCCAACATCAGCACCCTGACGGTTGAGTGTGGTTGGATCGTGCGTTTTCCAGAAAATTTCCAGGATTTTCAACAAACTCACTTGATCTGGATCGAAGGTCACTTGCACCACTTCGGCATGACCGGTCAGTCCGGATGTTACTTCCCGGTATGTGGGATTTGAAATTTTTCCACCCGAGTATCCCGACTCAATTGATATAACACCTTTAACACGTTGAAAAACAGCTTCAACACACCAGAAACATCCTGCGCCAAGGGTTATTTTTTGAGGCTCTCCTGCATAAGATTCCATCGAAATATTAATTAGAAATGTTGTTAGTACTATGACGCTTAATTTATTCATGGATTGATAACGTTTGTGTTGATCATTTGTTGAAATTGCACTTATAATTACTACTTTTGCAAACAAACAAGCCAATTAGCTAAATACTGAAATATTTTAATACATAATACTATGAATCTGGAAATTATCGGAAAAGTCGCCCAACTTGGGCAGCGTGCCACTGGCGAAGGCCGGAATGGTGTTTGGGTTAAACAAGAATTGATTATCGAAACTGACGATCAATATCCCAAAAAGGTGTGTTTAATGTGCTGGGGTGAACGTGCTGATGAAGCAAAAACTTTTCATCCGGGCGAACAAATCAAAGCCAGCATCAACATCGAATCGCGCGAGTACAATGGTAAATGGTTTACTGATGTTAAGGTTTGGAAGTTTGATAAAGTTAACGGTCAATCACAATCTAATCAAGCCGAAAACCCTTACCCGGCAACCGAAGTGCCACCTGTCGAGTCCTTTGAGGATGATTTGCCTTTCTAAGTAGCTTTGTTTTTGAAATCCCGAACCCCTGCTCTGCTTGCTTCTCTTGGAGCAAATCTAATTTACTCGCTAAACTATTTGATAGCCAAAGGTATAATGCCAAATTACCTTGAGCCGAGAGCTATAATTTTCTTACGTGTGGCAGGCGCAAGTGCTATTTTTTGGATTGTTAGCAGCCTAATTCGCAATGATTTAGTCGAACGCGTTGATTTAAAACGCATTGCTTTTGCTTCTTTGTTTGGTGTTACCATCAATCAAATCCTTTTTTTTGAAGGACTAAATCTAAGTACACCAATCAATGCCTCAATCATCATGCTTGCTGTTCCGTTGGCAGTTTTAGCTTTTAGCGCCATTTTGGGAGCAGGACGCATTCCAATTGTGAAAATCATCGGGATTTTGATTGGTTCTTCAGGAGCAGTAATGTTGGTATTGTTCAAAGGAAGTTTTGATATTAGTTCGTCAACGGCAATGGGTAATCTTTTGATCATTATCAATGCAAGCTCATACGCCTTGTATCTTGTTTTGATCAAACCGATGATGCTGAAATACCATCCGATTACTGTTATGAAATGGGTGTTTTTGTTTGGAATGATCACAAGCACTCCTTTTACAATCAATGCAGCTCTGACTTCTCAATGGAATGAAATTCCATTAAATATCTGGATTTCAATATTGTATGTAGTTGTATTCACAACTGTATTGGCTTATCTTCTTAATAACTTCTCTCTGAAACACATCAGTCCGGCTACAAATAGTGCCTTTATCTACCTTCAGCCTGTTTTTACAACATTCATTGCAATTGCGCTCGGACTTGATTCGCTGCACCCCTATATGTTTGTTCCTGCTCTGTTGATTTTCTCAGGTGTTTTCATTGTTAGTTTTAGACAGAAAACCTAATGAGACAGTAAAAGCTTTGTACTTTTGCACCTAAATCCGATGCTATGAAAGCAATTATTTTTGGATATTCCGGGCTTGTAGGAAGTCATCTCTTACATCATTTGATTAATAATGAGCGTATTACCGAAGTTATCTGTATTGGTCGTAACACTAACAACCAAGTCGAACATTCTAAAGTCGCCTACAAAAACATTGATTTTGAAACAATGCATTTATATGCAGATGATTTTAAAGCCAATATGGTTTTTTGCTGTTTGGGTACGACAATAAAAAAAGCAGGCTCGCAAGAAATGTTTCAAAAGGTTGATCTTCACTACCCTACTGAAATATGTCGCCTGGCCAAGAACAATGATGTTCAGCACTTTGCGGTCATTTCAAGCGTAGGTGCTGATGCCAGCTCTTCTAACTTTTACCTTCGCACAAAAGGTGAGATGGAAACAGCAGTCATGCAGATAAACATCAAAAACACAATGATTTTTCGACCGGGTCTGCTGCTTGGTGCCAGAAAAGAATGGCGCTTTGGCGAACGAATTGCAATGATGATTAATCCCGCAATCAACCCTCTACTTTTTGGAAAACTAAGAAAATATCGAGCTGTCGAAGCAAATGAAGTTGCAGCTGCCATGCTGCAATCAATCTTATCGGAAAGTGCTTCTCAGATAAATCATTATGATGAAATCAAGTTATTATCTAAACAATTGTAAAAATAACGCGCGATGACCAATAATCCACTTTTTCCAAACCTGCGCAACGATCGTTTTTTTCTGATGGCAGGTCCATGTGTTGTCGAAAATGAAACAATGCCTTTCGAAATTGCTGAGCATTTGGTGAAAATCACCCGAAAATTGGATTTACCGCTCATTTTCAAAGCATCCTATAAAAAAGCCAATCGTTCGCGTATGGATTCATTTATGGGTATTGGTGACGAAAAAGCGTTAAAAATCCTCGGCCAGGTGCGGAAGGAATTCAATATTCCTGTTGTTACCGACATTCACGATGTGCATGAAGCTGCGATTGCAGCAGAATATGTTGATGTATTGCAGATACCTGCTTTTTTATGTCGGCAAACAGAACTTTTGATAGCTGCCGCAAAAACCGGTAAAGTGGTCAACATAAAGAAAGGACAGTTCCTTTCCGGGCAAGCCATGCGTTTTGCCGTTGATAAAGTTCTCGCTTCAGGCAATCATCAGGTGATGTTGACCGAACGTGGAAACAGTTTCGGGTATGGAGATTTAGTCGTTGACTTCAGAAATATTGCCTTTATGAAAGAGATCAATGTGCCTGTTATTATGGATGTTACACATTCACTCCAACAACCGAATCAGTCATCGGGTATTACAGGCGGACAACCGGCATTGATTGGATTGATTGCTCGCGCCGCCATTGCCTCGGGAGCTGATGGCATATTTATGGAAACTCACCCTGAACCTGCCAAAGCAAAATCTGACGGTGCAAATATGTTGCCATTAAGTCAGGCAGAAGAACTTATAAATCAACTTATTAAGATTCGGGAAGCGCTTTTGTAAGCACCTTCTTTTTTTTAGGTCGAAGGTAAATTACAATTCCTGAAATGAGTATCAAGAGCGTGATTAAACCGAGTAATGGGATGATCAGCAGGTAAAACGGGCCTATAAAGGGTTCGAAAATTCTGGCTGTGTGAATCTCAAGTGCCAAATTCCAAAGGGGCATTGGTGTTGCTTTGATTTTGTCAGGCATTGCCACTTCATTGCCTAATAATCCTTTATTATAGTCAAACACCAAAAAGTCTCCCTCGTTGATAATCAGGCCACTTATCAAATTTTTTCCAATTGGTGAAGCAACGGAGCTTCTTGCCTCAACCTCTTTTCCGGTTAGAAAATCAAAAGATTCTCCACTCTCAGCATTCCAGACAAACAATCCGTTAAAACTTCCAATCAAAAAGTTGCTGTTTTCAAGTTTTTCAAAGACATTTATTCCCATGACAGATACCGGTGGCAGATTTTCCACTACCTTTGGTCGTTGGCTAAATGATTCATTCACAGTGTAAATACCTTCATTCGTTCCAATATACCATTGTTTTGTTTCATCATCAAACAACAATGCTCTCAGCTTATCTTCCCATGTATTGGGTTGATCCAATACTGAAAACGGAATTTTTGCAACACGTGAATTTGCAATGGCTATTAGCAAAGGAGGACGAAGAAAAATTCCTGTCAGCACCGTAACAACGAGGAAAGCACCCAGCCAGATACCCAGTTTATTGTGCCATCTGATTAAAAAACTCGTCCATTTTTTCTGATTCGTGGATGTCAAACCCTTGGATTTTCTTTTTTTCATCCACCGGGGGAAAAAGAACCAAACATATCCTGTCAGTACTAAAAACACCAGAAGCAGCGCCAGAAAATCAACAAACAATTTGCCAATAAAGCCTAAGATTTCCCCGCTGTGAATCACCCAAAGTGTTCTGAAAAGTCCAATTTTCCCATCATCGTTATGTGCAGGTTTTAAATCAATAGTTTTAATGATCTTGTTATCATTCAATATATCAATAAGATATATTTTTGATCTATTCATAACAAACAAAGTGTCATTTTTAACTACCAGGTCAACCACGCGTGTGTCATGCGACGCTACATCAATCTTTTTCCAATCTTGTTTCCCAAAACTGAGTTGATATAAACCTGATTGTGTTGCTGCATAAACATCATGTTGTGAGGTGTTTACAATCTTCATTGTTCTCAAAGGATCAATTCCGCCAGGAAGTCCTTTCATCATCGGTTCAAAACTCCTGAAATCATGATCTGTGAGCCAGATACCAACGTTTCCGTAAACGAGAATACTGTCTCCCCTCCAGTGGCAAGCAGATCTTATAGCTGCATTATTCCAGTTATCATATTGATAATCTGATGGCAACAAGCTTCTTTTAATGCTTAAAGCAGAAACAGAGTTGCGATGATTTAGAATTATGCCCGATGCTGCCCACAAGATCAACAAGATTCCGGCAAAAAGCGAAAACCATCTGTGAATCCATTTCAGTTTCTTCATGCTGACAACATTAATATCCTATACCTGCCGATTTAACATGGGACGCATCAAAAGCATGACAAGGTGTTACGGCATAAACCATGTCGCATTTTGGACAATGGGTTTCATAACAATCCATCTCGAATGAAGTTTGGCAATTCTCGCAAACAATCTCCAATGCAACTGGCATATAATGTTGATCAAATCCCATTTGTCTTACTTTATTGACAACCATTTGACCATTTTCAAAACTTCCTGAACAACCTTCGTGTGACATTTTAAATGATTGATTATATTATTATTAAATAAATTAAATGAAGCATCAGTTTAAAAACTTTGATCAACAATTGATTCACCTGCTCTGAGTTTTGTGCGAAGTGTTTGCAACTTTCTGTCGGCTTCTTCCAAACCTTCAAGCATATTCTTTTCTGCTGCTGATGTTTGCACAACGCGATGAATTCCACCGTTTTTTATCACAATCCGCTGATCGGCCATCAGTGCCAAAATTGGATCATGTGTTGCCATCAGCACAATTTTTTCCTCTCCAGTCAGGATTTGTAATGCCTTTTTTCGGTCTATACCGGCATTTTCAATTTCGTCAATGAGCACTACCGGACTTGAACTGAGCATAGCTGTGTCGGCAATCATCAAAGCGCGTGATTGGCCACCACTAAGCGAGGTAATCGGTGTTTCTCCACTGAACTTCTCTCCTGCCAACTCATTGGCTGCATGAATGATACGCTCAACAATTTCTGCTGCACCTGCTATCATTCGACTGCTTGCATGAAGCTCGAGAAATTCTCTGACACTCAAATCCATCACAAAATTCATGTTTTGTGACAACTGTGCTACAAGCTTTTTCCCCGATGCAAAGCGCCAATCAACAGTAGGTTTTTCGTTATTCACAAGAATCGTTCGGGCCGTTGGTGTGTCTGCTTGTGCAACCCATTCAATATCAGCCAGCAAGCGACTTTTACCAGATCCTGTCGGACCAACTATACTGGTGATGGTACTTTTTCGAAAATGCAAAGCATCAAATGTTTCAGCATTGCCCGATTTATCTTTGCCCGGCAATATTGTTAACACATCAACACTTTGTGAAGAAACCCCCGTGAAAGCTTCCATCTGTTGAATGAATTCCTGGAGCTGGTCAACGAAAAGCGTAGCATCAAAGACGTTGTCTTCACTGCCTGATTCTTCCATCTCAAGCAGTATTTGCTGCAAAGTCAAATCTTCCTGCTTAAATAATTCCCCGGGTTGCTGATCAAAAAAGGTCTCCAGAAATGGATATATCTCTTTTAATTTCAGCATGTTGCTCATTAGTAAAACTTCTTTGCTCGCCATTATTTTTTCTCCAGATTAATTTTTCTGACATTTCCCATTTGGTATGATTCCCCAATCCTTGTTTCTCCCAAACAATATGAACACAAGGCTGAGGGCATCGAAAACCTGAGTTTCATTCCTTTCAGGGAGTCAATTTTTTTTCCGGAATCAAACAAGAGGGTACTTAACTCATAAGCCCCCTGACCTGTTAATCCATTAATATGCATTACAATAGCACTGGGATTCACAGCATGCACCCTCGCAGCAAAAACTTCACGCTCAGCTTGTGAAACAATATCACCTTTTGTAATTACCACGATATCGGCCATGCGCAACATCGGGCCAATCTTTTTTGGTGTGTTGATTCCACTGAGGTTGTCTATCACGCAAATAGCTTTGATTTCTTTGATATATGGAGAGCACCGATTACACAAACCGGCGCTTTCCGACACCAGTAGATCAAAATCTTCGGCTAAACCCCATTCTACAACAGCCTCGATGTTTGATACAAAATAATGATCAGGACATAATTGCCCTGAAAGTCCTTTCTTGACAGGAATCCCGGCCTTTTCGTACGCAACATCATCATCCGTGTGAAGACAATCAAATTTTACGGCACCCAGTTTAATTCCTCTTTTTTTGAGTGACTCTGCTGTTTTCAAAATTACAGCCGTTTTTCCTGAAGAAGGTGGACCAGAAACTGTTATTAGATTCATTTTGTGTATATTATAACTGATTCGCGTTAAATACTGCCTGACAGGCATCAAACGCCTGATTCAGATTACCTTTGTTGATTGTGTCCCAACCAAGCCACATAAATTTCGTATTTGCGGAAAGGCGGTTGTCAACTTCCGGATTCAGTGATGGAAAAAGTCCCTGGTGCGATAATATTTCTGCAACTGTCTTTCCTCCAAGGAAATCTGCAACGGCATTTAAGTTGGCTTTTTCATCTGTCTTTCCAATCATGAAAATTGGGCTGATTATAGCGCCATCCGAAGGCCACACTGCTTTCATGGCACTGCCCTCCTTTACCATTTTTGTAAAAAAATTGGGCATGATCGTAACTGCCGGTCTGTTTTCTTTCTTGCTCTCAGATTTAACCATTTGCGCAGGATGCATGCTTTGAAGCATGTTTCGCCCAAGTGCTGCAACGGCATCCATTCCATAGTGTTTTTGAATCGTAAGTAAAATCGCATTAAACAAATCAAAATCAGAGACCGGCAAGCTGATTGACTTCTCATATAGCGGATCGAGCAATTGTTTCCACGACATAGGCACCGGGCGGTCGCCGAGTATAGCCGTGTTGACTAAAAATACAGCCGGAACTACCGCGATGATTCCATAGCGGTTTTGATCATCTGATAATTGAAGTGATTGGTCAAATGAATCATTTATATTTTTCCATTTCAATGGATTAGAAAACTTTAAATCTTTGATGAATCTACCAAAATACGCATCTTCAAAAAACATATCAAAGCCAGCTGAGATATACAAATCGTCCAAATCAACTGCGTTTTGGGCTTCCTTCACTTCATTTTTAATCCACTCAAGTCCCATTGAAGCCGATTTCAATGCTGTTTCAATGTGCGCTCCCTCACTGCGCAATTCGTCCAAAAACGCATCTAAGCCTTCCTGTAAAGGTATCCTTACCGGACATGGCAAGAGTCCCTTAATTTTCAGTGTTTCAACACTTTCATTGCCATTTATGCCGCTTACTCCGCTTCCCTCAATTGTATTTTCCAACAATTCAACAAACGAAACGGCATCAATTTGCCGCATAGAAAGTGCAATACCTAATTGGAGCATCTTTCCAAATGTTTGTCGCTTACTTTCTTCAGCCAATTGTCCGAAACCATGTGCAACAAAAACGTTCAGGGTTTGTGGATAG
>DISP01000129.1 GCA_002421995.1 Bacteroidales bacterium UBA6207
GATCTGTCGCAACAGCAGTTTTTTGCTGCCATCGGTGTGCCTGTTTACCAAGGCTATGGCCTCACCGAAGCCACCCCAATCATTTCGGCCAACAATCCTGATGTGCACAAATACGGCACCTCCGGCATGGTGATTCCCAACATTGTTTGTAAAATAGTGGATGCCGAAGGCCGCGAATTGGCGCAAGGCGTTAAGGGGCAGATTGTTATCAAGGGAAACAATGTGATGAAAGGCTATTACCTAAACCCCGAAGCAACCGAAAAATCTATCCAAGACGGGTGGTTGTTCACCGGCGACCTGGGCTATTTTGATGAAGACGGGTTTTTAGTTGTCGTGGGCCGCGAAAAGGCCTTGCTCATCTCGCCCAACGGTGAGAAATATTCGCCCGAAGGCATCGAGGAAGCCATCGTCAATACTGCTGAATACATCCAGCAGGTGATGGTGTACAACGATATGAAACCTTTTACCACGGCTGTGATTGTGCTTGCCGAAGATAAAATCCGTAAACATGTGGCGCAGCAACAAATTACCGGACAAACAAATCTGCTTAAACTTATTGAAAGCGATTTGCAAAAGTTTACTACGCACGAAGCCTATGCAAACCAGTTTCCGGAAATTTGGATACCCAGGTCATTTGTTATTGCCAATGAGCCTTTTACTGAACAAAATCTGTTGATCAATTCAACCCTGAAGATGGTGCGCCACAAGGTGCTCGAAACCTACAAGCAACCCGTTGAGGAAGTTTATCGCTCCGATGGATCTAAAAATCAAAACAGCCACAATCTGAAAGTCATTGAATCCCTGTTCAACCGTTAAACAAAACCTGGCTGTTGCTTTATTTGTTTAACAGGATGTTGGTAAAACCTGCCTCTTTTGTTGAAGTTTTAACTGTTTTTTCTGCGCTTAAGTTCAACAAAACCTGCTTTTTGTTGACTTTTTCAGCTTGTTTCTGCGCTGTTTAAAGAAAATTAACATTGGTTAAGTGACTATAAATCAGTATTAACTTACTTATTTACGTGATTTTGTTTAATATTTTTCAAAAAAGACTTGACAAAGTTGTTTTGTTGTTTAATTTTGCTGCATAAACATTAAACAAAAATTCAACATGACAGCGATTGAATTCAACTATAACCTCACCGCGATGCAAAAATACCTCGAGGTATTTGCAAAGCAGCTTACCGGAAACGAAGACGATGCAAAGGACCTGCTGCAGGAAACATTTCTCAAGGCCCTGGTAAACCGCGAGAAGTATGTAAACCAAAACAACTTCAAGGCATGGGTTTATACCATCATGAAGAACATCTTTATCAACAACTACCGCAGAACAAAAAAGTCAAGAACTTTTATTGATCAGACTGATAACTTATTTCATATCAATTCAATAACCAACGACACCGAATTCAACCCCGAGTCAATCATTGCCACCCGTGAGCTCACAAAAGGCATCGAGGCACTCGACAAAGAATTCAGGAGAGCATTTGATATGTATAACGAAGGTTATAAGTATAAAGAGATTGCCGACGATCTCAATCTGACCATAGGCACGGTTAAGAGCCGTATTTTCTACAGCAGGAAAAAATTGATGGAAAATCTGAAAGAGTATCAGCCCTGAAAGTATTGTTCAATCGAATTCGATTTAGGTTAAACAAAAAATTAACTAATTTTTAACAGAAAACTACTTATTTTAGACCAAAACAGCATATTTTTTTTGGAGCGAATCAAAAAAGTAGTTTCTTTGCAGCCTGAAAAAAGAAGTAAAAATGTCAGTTAACTTTTCAAACATGATGTCTATGATGTTGCAGGCCAACACCTGACGAGGCTTCATGTTTATACAAAATATCCGAATCCCCGTCAGCTTGCTGGCGGGGATTTTTTTAATAATATGATTACAATGACAACAGTTTTTTCTGCAACCATGCGTCCCGAAATGTCCATGTCAATGATGGTGTGGATGTGTAGCCATGTGCAGAAGCCTGTTTAATAACAAGATAGTTTTACCAAACAGCCCCTTCTGCACATGTGGAAGGGGCTTTTTTATTTACCCTAAAAATAGTATATCATGTCAACCCAAAGTTTTGAAACCCTTGCATTGCACCACGCCCACAACACAGCCCTAACAGAAGGCACCAGGGCCGTACCTATTTATCAGTCAACATCATACGTTTTCAGAGATGCTGATCATGCTGCCGATCTTTTTGCATTGAAAGAACCGGGTTATATCTACACAAGGCTCAACAATCCAACCAACGATGTGTTGGAGCAGCGCCTTGCCACCTTGGACGGTGGGGTTGGAGCAGCGGTTTTTGCCAGTGGAACTGCAGCTATTGCCACCACGCTTCTCACATTGCTCAGGCAGGGCGATCATATTGTGGCTTCATCGCATTTGTATGGCGGCACATGGAATTTGTTGCAGGTCACCTTGCGCCGCTACGGCATCACAACAAGTTTTGTTGATCCTACTGATGCAGCAAATTTTGGCAAGGCGATCCTGCCATCCACGCGGGCTTTGTTTATCGAAACATTGGGCAATCCAAGGCTGAGTGTGCCAGATATCAGTGCCATTGCCTCGGTGGCACATGCTGCTGGAATCCCGCTCATTGCTGACAACACTGTGCCAACCTCCTACCTTTGTCAACCGGCTGCTTTTGGTGCCGATATCATCGTTTATTCGCTCACCAAATATGTTGGCGGACAGGGCACATCGTTGGGAGGTGCTGTTGTAGATGCCGGAAATTTCGACTGGACAAGCGGAAAGTTTCCCGAGTTTACTTCGCCCAACCCGGCCTACCATGGCCTCAATCTGACCGAAGCTTTTGGTCGCGCTGCCTTGATAGCCAAAATCAGACTCGAAGGTTTGCGCGATTTGGGAGCTGCAGCGAGTCCTTTTAACGCGTTTCAGTTGATTCAGGGACTTGAAACCCTGCCGCTGCGCATTGTCAAGCATTCGGAAAACGCACTCGCCCTTGCACGATGGCTCGCAAACCGCCACGAGGTAGCCTGGGTAAACTATCCCGGTCTTGAAAATCATACGGCCTACACACTCGCCCAACGCTATCTTCCAAAAGGACAAAGCGGGCTCCTCACCTTTGGCTTGAAAGGCGGTTTTGAAGCCGGGAAAAAGCTTGTCGGAAAAACGAAGTTGTTTTCGCTGCTTGCAAACATCGGCGATACAAAATCGCTGATTATTCACCCGGCCTCCACCACACACCAGCAGTTATCGGCTGAGGACCAACTGGCTACAGGCGTAACGCCCGACCTGATTCGTTTATCTGTTGGCCTTGAATCATTGAACGATCTTTATGCTGACCTCGATCAAGCTTTTAATAATGAATGACTTATGCAGATCAACAGTAAGCTTTTGTTTGTGCAGCTCAACGATTTCCATGCCCATGGCGGACACTATTACCCGGAACTCAGGCTCTCATATGAACTCTTTGGTCTGCCGCTCAGCATAAAAAACCCGGTAGTGCTGGTGTGTCATGCACTCACCGGTAACTCAACAGTGTCGGGCTCTAAGGGCTGGTGGAACAGCCTCATCGGGAAGGACAAACTGATCCCGACAGAGCGATTCACTGTTGTTGCGTTCAATATTCCCGGAAATGGCTATCACAATGCTGCCGAAGCTAACTATGAACATTACAGACACTTAAATGTTCGCGATCTTGCGACCCTTTTTGTATTGGCATTGCAGCAATTGGGCGTTCATCAGCTTTTTGCGGCTATTGGCGGTTCACTGGGCGGTGGTATTTGTTGGGAGATTGCGGCCACCTTTCCGGCTTTTGTACGCACAATCATTCCTGTGGCATCGGATTGGAAGGCATCAGACTGGGTGCTGGCACATAATATTGCGCAGCAACAAATTCTGCTTCATTCAACCAAGCCGCTGCACGATGCGCGCATGATGGCGATGCTATTCTACAGATCGCCTGCCTCATTGAAGTTAAAGTTCAACAGATCAGTTAATCAGGGCAGCAGCCTTTACCAGGTCGAGAGCTGGTTGCTTCACCACGGCGATAAGCTGAACGAACGCTTCACACTTGATGCCTACCTGCTGATGAATCATTATTTGAGCACGCTCGATGTGGGAAGCGGACGGGGTGGATTCGAAAAAGTGGCGGCTATGCTGAAAGCAAAAGTTGTGTTGGTGGCCATTGACTCGGATTTGTTTTTTGTGGCAGACGAAATCAGGGAAACAGCTTCTATGCTCGAAGCAGCAAAATGTGCGGTCAGCTACAAAGAGATTGTTTCAGTGCATGGCCATGATGGTTTTCTCATTGAATTTGAGCAGCTCAGTTTGCTGCTGCAGGATGTTTTCTCAGGCGAGTCAGTGGCTGCATGCTGGACTGAAAGTGAAATATGCAGAACGTTTCAACATTGTAATTAGTGCTTGTATTTAATCCCGGTGGCTGTGTTATGTACATCTTTCATGTCAGTCATATACATTAGTAAAACCTGACAATCATTCCGTAGATGCCTCGCCCTGAAAATTAAAGCTCAAGCAACAGACATTATAAACAGACATAAATTAGAAAAGGATGAAAGTATTAAAGTTTGGTGGCAAGTCGCTGGCCAATGGAGCGCCTCTTGAGTCGGTGCTGGAAATTATTCAAAAACAAGCGGCAAAAACTCAAACAATGGTTGTTTTGTCGGCAAGGGGAAACACGACCGATATTTTGGAGTCGTTGCTGAACAAAGCGGCTGCAGGAGAGAGTTATTTAGCGGATTATGAGTGTTTTAAGATGGATCAGCTTATGCCGGCACCAACATTTGTTTCTGTGGATTCATTCAAAACCATTGAAAAAATTCTGGAGGGCGCTGCTTTGTTGGGTGACTATACCCCACGCGTGAAAGATCAGCTGCTGGCCCATGGCGAGTTGCTCAGCTGCAGCCTTTTGTGTTTTCTTTTAAGTAAAAATGGCTGCAAGACACGCCTTGTTGACACCAGACAACTCATAAAAACCAATGATAATTTTGGAGCGGCACGCGTGCTTGAAGCAGAGAGCAGGCAGCTTTTTGATGAGTATTTTGCTAATATTGAACGTGATACAATTTGTTTAATCACAGGATTCATTGGCTCAACAGTAGAAGGCATCACAACCACACTCGGGCGCAATGGCAGCAATTATACCGCAACACTTGTTGCTTCATTTTTGGGAGCAGAGGAAGTTCAGAACTGGACCAATGTGAATGGCTTTTACACAGCCGACCCGCGCTTAGTGCCGGATGCCAAAACCATCCGTCACCTGTCGTTCAGAGAAGCAAATGAGCTCGCAAATTTCGGGATGAACATCTTGCATGCAAAAACGATCCTGCCTTTGGTTGAGCGGCAGATCCCGATTCGAATCCTTAACTCGTTCAATCCCGGCGATGCCGGAACACTCATTGATGCCCATGGAAACGGAAAGGGTATCAAAACAGTTTCTGCCATCGAAAATGTGGCGCTGATCAGCATCGAAGGACGGGGTTTGCTCGGAAAAGTCGGTATTGACGGAAGGATTTTCAACGCACTCAGCAGTGCAGGCATCAGTGTGAGGATCATTTCGCAGGCATCGTCCGAGCGTGGTATTGGTTTTATCATAAACAAGGAATTTGCCGAAAAGGCTTTGACGGTGCTTCGGGCCGAGTTTGCGCATGAACTGCAATGGAACGATATCTCGGAGATCAACGCGAATTCCGAAGTGGCGGTGGTTTCGGTGATCAGTCGTAACCTCGAGTTTTTCGACCTGGCCTATGGCTCGCTCATCCGCAACGGCATCAGACCCGTTTTAATCGCCAACACGATCAATGGAGACCACATTTCGTTGGTGGTTCATAAAGAATTTTTGCGGAAAACGATGAATATCATCCATGGCCATATCTTTGGTGTGAGCCGCAAGCTAAATGTTTTCTTGTTTGGAAAAGGAAATGTCGGGAAGACTTTTCTCGACCAGCTGATGAGGTCGCGTGCAAGGATTCTGGAGAGAAACGGATTGAAAATCAATATTTTCGGCATCTGCGACACCCGGCATTTGTGGCTTGGCGAACTACGCGATGACAGCCAGTGGATGGAGCAATTGCTCAGGCATGGAAAGAAAGCTTACCGGCTCGAAGATTTGTATGATTATGTGCGTCAGCACAACCTTGAGAATGTGGTGGTGATTGACAATACAGCCAGTAAGGAGGTTGCCGAAAGGTATCCTGATTTTGTGAGGGAAGGATTCGATATTGTCGCTTCAAACAAACATGCCAACACTTTTGAGCTGCTTTGGTACAACAAACTGAGGCAGCAGTTGCGCAATCAGCACCGCCGGTTTTATTATGAAACCAATGTGGGAGCCGGCTTGCCATTGATTGATACAATCAGGCTGTTGCACGCTTCGGGAGATAGTGTGCACAGAATCAGGGGTGTTTTTTCGGGTTCACTTAGTTTCATTTTCAATGCTTACTCGAATGGAAACATCGGATTTTCAACTGTTTTGCAACAGGCTATGGCTTTAGGATATACTGAGCCTGACCCGCGCGAAGACCTTTCGGGAAAAGATGTGGCACGCAAACTTCTTATTCTGGCACGCGAGCTCGACTGGCAGGTAGAGCTAAAGGATGTTGAGGTTGAAAGCCTGATTGCACCGGCGCTGCAGGGATGCGAAAGCAAGGAAGACTTTCTGAAACAGCAAGAAACCATTGACCATTGGTTTTTGCAGAAAAAACTCCTTTTGGACGAAGGGCAGGTGTTGCGCTATTCGGGCGAATTGGATGCTTCGGGCAAGAGTCTGCAAGTGAGGCTGCTTGCTGTTTCCCGCGATTCGGACCTGGGGTCGTTAAGCGGTTCGGATTCTCTTTTCGAAATCTACACCGAGGCATACGGCCAGCGCCCGCTCATCATCAGGGGTGCCGGTGCCGGAGCCGAAGTCACTGCCAGAGGTGTGTTTTCCGACTTGCTGAAGTTGGCATCGGCATGATACTCAAACAAAAAAGCCTGTGAAATGTACACAGGCTTTTCTTTAACTATTTGTGATTAAAACGTTATTGTATAATTTTTTTGTCAATCTCAATGGCATAGGTTCTGAACTGCTTGTCGGTGTCAATGAGGTTGGCTATGGTTTTGCAGGCATGCAACACTGTTGCATGGTCCTTGTTTCCGCATTGAAGTCCGATGGTGGCTAAAGAAGATTTGGTGTGTTTTTTCGAGAAATACATTACCACCTGACGTGC
>DISP01000213.1 GCA_002421995.1 Bacteroidales bacterium UBA6207
AAAACCATTGATTTTCAGCGGCCTTTCAAACGTATTTCGATTCTTGATGCCATCAGGGAACACACCGGCTTCGACGTGGCCGCGATGGATGAGAACGGCCTGAGAGATGTGTGCCGGAAACTGGGTATTGAGACCG
Organism: Bacteroidales bacterium UBA6207; assembly: GCA_002421995.1. Classification (GTDB taxonomy): domain Bacteria; phylum Bacteroidota; class Bacteroidia; order Bacteroidales; family F082; genus JALNZU01. Next base: position 137 of record DISP01000213.1, read on the forward strand.
ATGAAGCCATGGGCAAAGGCAAACTTATTGATGAAATCTTTGGCAGCCAATGCGAACATCATTATATCCAGCCGACTTTCATCACGGATTATCCCGTGGAAATGTCGCCGCTTTGCAAACGCCACCGCGACAATCCTGATCTGACCGAACGCTTTGAGCTGATGATCAACGGCAAGGAAATTGCCAATGCCTACACCGAGCTCAACGACCCCATCGACCAGCGAAACCGTTTCGAAGAACAGATGAAACTCTCCGAAAGAGGCGACGATGAGGCGATGTTCATTGACCAGGATTTTCTGCGTGCACTCGAGTTTGGCATGCCGCCCACCTCCGGGATGGGAATTGGCATTGACAGGTTAGTGATGTTGCTCACCGGACAGACCTCCATCCAGGAAGTGTTGTTTTTTCCGCAGATGCGCCCTGAGAAACTAAAGAAAGCAGTCAGTCCGCAGGATTTCATCCAGCTGGGTGTTCCCGAAACCTGGGCTTCACACCTCATCAAGGCAGGCTTTGTCAGCGTGGAAGCACTCAAAGAAGAAAAAGCAGCCGTGATTCAGCAAAAGCTGAATGGCTACCGGAAAAAGAACAAGTTAGACATCCCTGCTGTTCAGATGGACGAAGTTGAGCGCTGGCTTGCCGGAAACTAAAGCTGTCCTTTCCAAATAACCCAAAAGCCTGATTCGTAATGGTCAGGCTTTCTTGTATCAATCGATAAACCAAGACGATGAACAACATCCCCACCATCCGGCTGCAAAAAGGCAAAGATCAGGCCGTGAGAAGGTTTCATCCCTGGATTTTTTCAGGAGCTTTGCAACAACTTCCGGCAAACCTCACCCCCGGCAGTCATGTAAGTGTGGCCGACGCAAGCGGACAGCTGCTGGGCACCGCATTTTACGAAGGCGGAACCATTGCGTTGAAAATGCTCAGCTTTGGATCGGAGCCTGTTGACGACGGTTTCTGGCGCAACAAACTGAACAAAGCCATTTCGCTGCGGCACGAACTTGGATTTTTTAACAATCCGAACACCAACGCCTACCGGCTTGTGCATGGCGAAGGCGATGGTCTGCCCGGCCTGGTGGTGGATGTGTATGGCTCCACCGCCGTGTTGCAGGCGCAGTCGGCCGGGATGTATCAAAGCCGGGGGATGCTGGCAAACCTCCTTTTCGAACTGATGGAAGGACGCATCAGCGCGGTGTACGACAAGAGCGCCGAAGCCCTTGGCAGGATGGAGCATGCTGCCGGAGATGATGCGTATCTGATTGGAGAACAGGGAGAAAGTACGGTGTTTGAGAACAGCGCACGCTTTCAGGTGGATTGGGTCAAAGGCCAGAAAACCGGTTTCTTCCTCGATCAGCGCGATGCCCGCCGGCTGTTGGAAAGCTATTCCAAAGATAAAAGGGTGTTGAATACCTTCAGCTACAGCGGAGGATTCTCGGTGTTTGCCTGTCGGGGCGGTGCCCGTCAGGTGGTCTCGGTTGACAGCTCCCGACGGGCCATTGAACTTTGCGACCAAAACATAGCCCTTAACGGGTTTGCCGATGTCCATGAATCGGTGTGCGTGGATGCCAAGAAATACCTCGAAACTTTGCAGGGCAACGAGTTTGATGTCATCGTGCTCGATCCGCCTGCCTTTGCCAAGAACCACCACAACCGCCACAAGGGGCTGCAGGGTTACAAATACATCAATTACGAAGCCATCCGGAAACTCAGGCGGGGCGGCTTGCTGTTTACCTTCAGCTGTTCGCAGGCGGTTGACGCTGCCTCATTTCAGGCCATTGTGATGGCAGCAGCCATCGAGGCCGGGCGCGAAGTGCAGCTGCTGCACCACCTTTCACAACCAGCCGATCATCCGGTGAGCATTTTCCATCCCGAAGGAGCTTACCTGAAAGGCTTGGTGCTAAGGGTTTGAAAGTCTGAAAGTCTTGAAGTCTGAAGGTCAGCCTTTCACCTTGAAACTTCAATTAAAGTGTCTTATCTTTGCTGCATCTCATAGTAAAAACATGAAGAATGGCAATTAGATTGAAACACAAACTAATTATTTTCATAATAATCTTTGTTATGAAAGGATTCACATTTGAGATGCAAGCGCAGATTCGATTGCCGGAAGGTTGGCAAGATTATCTTTATTCATTTGATGATTCAACACATTGGCATAGCCTGACAATTGATACGACCAATAATCCAAATAATATCTGGCAGATTGGCAAACCACAAAAAAATAGTATCAATAGTGCTTTTTCTGACTCACGCGTTATTATTACCGATACTGTTAATTCATATCCATCGAATACTTTTTCAAGTTTTGAATTTGCACATCACGCACAAAAAGGATTTATTGAAGGTGTGGTAGCAGTGTTTTCGGGTTTTTATTTTGTAAGCACTGACTCGCTTTCCGATTTTGGCAGCATTGAGTTTTCGCCCGATAATGGAATAACCTGGATAAATCTTTTAACNNGGCAACTCTTTCGGATGGCACTTTTTCGGGGTGCAACTCGCCGGAATGAACAAAGTATTTGAGATTGATTCTACTACAATAATCAGATACAGAATATCATTTATTTCTGATGATATTAATAATGAGAAAGATGGATTAGCCTTTGACGATCTTCATTTTCAGGATCATCTCTTGGGGTTAAACGACGGAAATATTGCTGATAGTTTTGAAATTTACCCAAACCCAGGAAATGATTTTTTATATGTGAGAGCCACAAGCAGTCTTCCTGAACAAATGAGTTATATATTACTCAATATCAATGGCGGACTGATCGAAAGTAAAACCCTCACAACTAATAATTCTTCAGTAATTAGTATAAAAGGCCTAAAACCAGGTATATACATAATGCAATTTTTTGACAGACATAACAGGCAAGTCAAGCAACAAAAAATCATTAAGCATTAGACTAACGAAATCAAATTTCCTGTAAGAATGCTGGTTTGATTCCGGCTAATCTCTCAGGGTTTCGAATAAATTTTTGAAGCATCACGGTAGGCAGCCTTTTCGAGGTACCAATCACTGAAGCTGCTTCCTCCCGATTCGGCCCACTCAGCAAAATGCAGGTGTCCGTGAATGATTTGCGCGCTCTCAATGGTGTAAGCAAACGAAGAAGCGATATTGATGGCCCACGGTAGATTTTGGCTGGTTTTGTAAAACCTGCCTGCACTGGCATCTGAAGCATCATCGCTGCTGCCGAAAATAGCTGCATCGGCCAGACTGGTGGGTGCGTAGTCGGGCAAATGAATCTCATGTCCCCTCACCTTGTTCACAATCAGGAAGGGATTGAAATATTCAATGCGCAGATCTTCAATACTATATGTATTTGGTTTGAAAGCCATGACTATTTGGATGGTATCGGGAGCGATGTAAGGATCTTCAGGAATGACGTTGGCGCCAAAGCCTGAAGGTGATTGCAACACATCCTTGATGTTGTCGAAAACAATGGCTGTAATTTTTTCCTGTCCGTTTTCGAGTCCGTTTTCAGCAAGGCCGATATAGTCACTGCTGAGGTGGCTGCCGGAAACTTCAACATCCGAAAGATTGATGGCATTGTCGAGCTGAAAACCAAAACCGTTTTCGAGTCCGGCTCCGTTGGCCCTGATGACAAAAGTTCCGGTGAGTTCAGTGAGTTTGTTGTTGGCATTGGTGACGATGGTAAAGCGGTAGTCCGACACCAGGTCGTTGAAATCGTAATCGCCTTTGCCGGGCCAGAGGTCTTCAAAAGCTAAGCTTCCGCTGCCTGCTGCCGGATAAAAATTATTAAACGCCCGCGAAGGATCGTCTGGGTAGTCTTCTTCTGCATCGGCAATGCCATCGCCATCGCTGTCAGAGACAGGTCCGGAGCCTCCGAAGACCGTTTGTATCTCGATGGGGCTCAATGCCTTACCATAATAACGGACATCGTCAATCTGGCCATTGAAGAATTTTTGGGCAGCATTGTCCGATCCGATCGAAAAGGCACGTCCGTTCACTTTAAGGGCGCCGCTCACAGCCGCTGTGTTTTTGAGTTGCCCGTTGATGAATATTTTCAATGCAGCGCCATCATACGTCATGGCAAGGTGATACCATGTGTCGAACTGTGGCAGACCGTCGCCCCAATGCAGGGTGTGGCTCACATTGTCGGCGGTGCGCACATGCACATTCCAGCCATCCCATTTTCCCTGACCCAGTCCGTGTCCGTCCCAGTCGCCTTTCTGTGCCACTTTTGTGGTTTTGTTTTCAAATGTCTTCACCCAGGCCATCATGCTCAGCGCTTCGGTGGGATTGAGGCTGGTATGGTTGGGGATATTGATGTTGCAGTCGGTTCCGTTGCAAACTACTGCTGCACCGCTCATGCCGCTGGTCCAACCCATATTGGAAGCTGTTCCGTGGTTGCTGCCTTTACTGTCGCTGATGGCGGTGCCTGTTGCCTCATCGAGTTTCCAGTGGCTGATCAGAAAATCTTCTCCGTTGGATGGGTTGAGGGTTTGGTTGCGGATGTTTTCAATTTCTGTCAGCGACAAACTTTTACCAAATATCATTACCTCGTCGATCAGGCCTGGGAAATAACCCTGGCTGTATAGGTTGCCAATCTGTATTTCGGAGGTGCTGTTGTTGATGTTGCCTGATGTTTCAGTCACAGCTTTTTCAACGCCGTCGATCATTACTTTTAATTGGTTGCCGTCATAGGTTGCCACCAGGTGGTGCCAGTCGGTATCAATTACGCGGTCGGCCCATGCGGTGGTGGCTTCGTGCCAGGTGGGGTTGTAGAGACCGATGGTGATTCTTCCGCCATCGTTGATGCGCAGGATGTATTTCATACGCTGCGCGATGAAGGTGCCGCCTTTGAAGGAAGGATCGCGAGAAAACCAAAGTGAAAGGCTCATCTCGTTGCCGGTGAGGTTCAGTGTGCTGCTGTTTGGAATGCTCACATTGTCGTCAACACCATCAAAATACAGGGCCGAACCCGAAATGCCTGTCTGGAATGCAGCACCGTTCTGGATGCTTCCGTTGTTGAGGTTGTTGACATCGGCAACAGTTGTTCCATTGCCTTCGT
>DISP01000261.1 GCA_002421995.1 Bacteroidales bacterium UBA6207
TCTCCAGATTTTATAAACATTGTTTCAGATGGCTAAATTAAGCAATATTTTGACGTATTTACCCACTGGTATCGTGTTTTAAAGAATATAGGTGCGGCTTATTAAGTGCAATTTTCCCTTGATAAACATAGGTGACCGGACCTCGCAGAACGATGTTGCTGAAACCGGTTTTGGTGGCATGCATTGAAACCGAAAGTTGTCCGCCAACAGTTTTAATGCTGTTTTCAAGACGATTTTCCCAGACGGCCAATGCAATTGCAGCAGCTGTTACGCCTGTTCCACAACTCAGCGTTTCGTTTTCAACACCACGCTCATAGGTGCGCAAAGATGCCCCATCCTGTTCAATTTCTAAAAAGTTGACATTGACCCCATCGGGTGCAAAATCATCACTGTATCGGATAGCTTTTCCAGCTTCATAAACGTTTGTGTGAGACAGATCAGCCGTTCTGATCACACAATGAGGCGATCCGGTGTTGACAATAAGTCTGTTGTCATCATATTCGAAGTGATTGACATCCAGCATCGTTAACTCAACTTCGAAAAGTTGGTTCTGGTAATTGTTTAATATTTTATAGGAGTGGACTCCGTCAAACGCCTCAAATCTGCCATCCAGTCCGGCAACTCTGCATAGCCAGGCAAAAACAGCGACCGACCTGCCACCGTTTCCACACATGCTGCCTTCGTAGCCGTCAGAATTGAAATAGATCATTCTGAAATCGGTATCGGCCGAAGGCAACAGCAGGATAAGTCCGTCGGCACCAATACCATACTGCCTGTGACACAGGTGAGCAATTTCTGACGGTTGTAGTTGTATATCAGCAGCAAAGCCATTTAGCATTATGAAGTCATTGCCGGCGCCATGAAGTTTACTAAAGCTGATCTCTTTTATTGTCATTTTAGTGGAAATGAAGCTGTTAATAAAAGTTAAGCGAATGAAAAATTTAGAAAAATGGTTCGCTTTTTGTTGCAAAACTACCACATTAGATTGAATAGCATTCAACAAAATGAAACATGATTAACATCAATTAACAGCCTTTATAAAACTAAGAGCAAATACAAACGTTTAACAAACAAATTTGAATTTATGAATAGTGGATTTAAAAGCTTAGGATTAGGAATAGCAGGTGGTTTCATTGTTTTAGCCTTCTATTTGGTTTTATCACCGCGCGAAAAGAATGATGAGATTAAGGGTGAACTTACTTCTGTCAGCAACCAACAGCCCGATGGAATGAATATTTATGCAACTAGGTTTGCTGCTCCACCCCAGGAAGCCAGTTTTGTTGAAGCAGCCGAAAACACTGTAAATGCTGTAGTACATATTCGAACCGAAATTCAACAGCGGACAAGCTCATACGACGATTTTTTCGGGTCGCTGCGTGAATACCTTTACGGGAGTCCTTACCACGGCAATTCCCGCAGCCTTGTTGGATTTGGAAGCGGGGTTGTATTAACTGCTGACGGTTACATAGTTACAAACAACCACGTGGTGGAAGGTGCTGACAATATTGAAGTATCCTTCAACGATAAACGCAAAATGAAAGCAACCATCGTGGGCACAGATCCAACAACCGACATTGCACTTATAAAGGTTGAAAGCAATCAATTGCCTTTTTTGGTGTTTGGAAATTCTGACGATGTAAAATTGGGAGAATGGGTGTTGGCAGTAGGCAACCCTTTCAATCTTACCTCCACTGTAACAGCCGGTATCGTTAGCGCCAAGGCAAGAAACATTAATATTCTTGGTAAACGCTCCTCGGTTGACTCATTTATCCAAACTGATGCTGTAATTAACAGAGGAAACAGTGGTGGAGCACTCGTGAACACAGCCGGAGAACTTATAGGTATCAATGCTGCAATCGCATCACAAACCGGGGTTTACGAAGGATATTCATTCGCGATCCCTGCAAATATCGTAAAAAAGGTTGTTGACGATATTATCCGTTTCGGAGAACCGCAACGTGCATTTCTTGGTGTCGAAATCAGAGAAATGGACGAGGAACTTGCCACTGAAGCCGGCGAGAAGGAGATAAAGGGGGTTTACATTGCCAGAGTTGTTGAAAATGGTGGGGCAGAAGAAGCCGGTATAAAATCGGGCGATGTTGTATTGGAGGTGAATGCAAAACCTGTGAATTCGCTGGCGCAGTTGCTCGAAGTTGTTGGACAACACCGTCCGGGCGAAAAGGTGAACGTTTTGATTCTGAGAAATGGCAATCAACAAACAAAGACCGTCACCTTGCGTAATCAGGATGGCACCACCGAAATGAAAAAACGCGAAGAATACTTCTACAATGCCGATTTAGGTGCAAGCCTGGAGCGGCTAAGAGACAGTGATAAAACGACATATGGCATCAGTGGTGGATTGAAAGTTGTTGAGGTCAAAGATGGCGTTTTACGCAGGGGTGGCATTGGAAAAGATTTTGTGATTCTGCAAATCAATGGCTTCAAGGTTGATAACAAAGCAGAACTCGAAAAAGCTTTGGACGGAAATGGTTCACGTTCGGTGAGGGTGCAGGGGATGTATCCCAATGGAATGAAAATAAGTTTTGAATTTATCAAGTAATTTAGAATAATTTTAAATAACTTGCGTTTTATTTGAGATGGAACATAATACGACATGATTTGTGGGTGATTTCATAAGTTGATAATCGGAAGTAACTTGAATATTAATTGTTATTATCAACGGAATAAAACACCACGATATGTTGTCAGATAAAGAGAGAGTATAAATATATAATGAGTTAACAATGAGGCAACTGAAAATAACAAAATCCATTACGAACCGTGAAAACGCTTCTTTGGACAAATACTTGCAGGACATCGGCAAAGAGCAGATGGTTACTGCCGAGGAGGAGGTTGAGCTTGCCCGCAAAATCAGGGCAGGTGATCAGGTTGCGTTGGAGCGTCTCGTAAATGCTAACCTCAGGTTTGTTGTTTCTGTGGCCAAACAATACCAAAACCAGGGACTTAGTCTTCCCGACCTCATCAATGAAGGCAATCTTGGATTGATCAAGGCTGCGCGTCGTTTTGACGAAACCCGCGGATTTAAATTTATTTCTTACGCAGTTTGGTGGATCAGACAATCAATACTACAGGCCCTGGCCGAGCAATCACGCATTATCCGGCTGCCACTGAACCAGGTAGGTTCACTCAATAAAATCAAAAAAGCTTCTTCAAAATTGGAACAGGAGTTTGAGCGATTGCCTTCGGCCAATGAAATTGCTGAACAACTTGACCTGCCGGAATCAAAAGTTGAGACTGCGCTGAAAATCAACACACGTTACATCAGCATGGATGCGCCGCTTATCACCGACGAAGACGTAATGTTTCTTGACCAATACATACCTGAAGATGTTGAGGAAACGGATGATCCGTTGATGCGCGAATCGCTGGGAAGTGAAATTCAGCGGTCATTGTCATCACTGAGTGAGAAAGAGCGCGATGTGATCAATATGTATTACGGCATCGGTATGAGTCACGGATACACACTGGAAGAGATAGGGGCCAAGTTTGATCTGACGCGTGAGCGGGTGAGGCAGATCAAAGAAAAAGCCATCAGAAGGCTTAAACACACTGCGAGAAACAGGCTTCTAAAAGCCTATCTTGGCCAGTAAGAAATTAAAAATCAGTAAAATAAAGGAAGAATAATTTTCTTCCTTTATTTTTTTTATTTTTCCGAAAACGATTGCGGAAATGTTTTATTTTTGCTTATAGCCGGTCAAATCCGGCAAAACAAATCACTAACCGCATTTTAAACAAAAACCATGGAAAAATTTAACAGTTCAATCAAGTCATGGATTGAGATGGAAAAAGCTTCAGCCGAACTTATTAACCTCGTTAGTAAGTTATGGTATGAGAAGTCAATCGAGTTGATACTACTTCGTTCGGTATTGGTAAACAGAGGTTCGGGAAAGATTCTCAACAAACATATCAGGGCCGAGACTATTTTAAAGAAACCTGTCAGGGTTGAAGATTCACTTTTAATCGCCAAAGCAATTTACGATGAGAACATTGCACCGGCACGCATAGATATTGGCCGGCTTAACTCGGAGTGGACTGATGAAAAAGAAAATTACAGTTCGGTAAATGCTTTTGTAAGGGATAAGCTAAAAGCATTTATCGGGGCTCCAGCGCGCAGCACCCGCACACAGGATGTTGTATTGTATGGTTTTGGCCGTATCGGAAGGTTGCTTGCACGTGAGCTGATACTCTTTGCCGGAAATGGAAGTCATATGCGCCTGAGGGCAATCGTCACGCGGTCAAATAGCCCGGAGGATATCAAAAAGAGGGTTTCGCTCTTTAGAAAAGACTCGGTACATGGTCCTTTTCCAGGTGTGGCAAACGAGGATCTCGAAAACGCGTCCATGGTTGTGAATGGCCAAATTATCAGGTTTATCGCGGCTAACAACCCGGAAGATGTTGATTACACAGCATTTGGAATTCAGGATGCGCTGATTATTGATAACACAGGAGTTTTTCGCGACCGTGAAAATTTGTCGCGCCACCTGAAAGCCAAAGGGGTTTCGAAAGTTTTGCTCACAGCTCCGGGCAAAGGCGATATTCCAAATATCGTTTATGGTGTGAACCAAAATATGGTTTCCAT
>DISP01000011.1 GCA_002421995.1 Bacteroidales bacterium UBA6207
GTAAGCTCATCGTCAATACCACCCACCCACAGGCTGATGTTGTGCAGGGAGAGGTTTCGCTGCACATAGTCAATGCCTTCGATGCTGGCAAGGGCCGAAACGATATGAATATGTTTTGGTGTTCCGTTTACGAGCATGCCACGGATGGTTTTTACGATTGAAGCCCCTGTGGCGAGCATGGGGTCGCTGAGGATCAAAATTTTACCATTAAGCTCGGGGCTTGAGATGTATTCGACCCGGATGTCGAAATCTTCGTTTTTGTCGTATTTACGATAGGCTGTTATAAAAGCATTGTCAGCTTTGTCAAAGAAGTTCAACATACCCTGGTGCAGCGGAAGTCCTGCGCGCAGGATGGTTCCCAAAACCAAGTTATCAGTGAAAAGCCTCATCTCGGCTGTGCCCAGCGGTGTTGTTACCTCTGTGGGTTTATATTCAAAGGTCTTGCTGATTTCATAAGCGAAAATTTCGCCCAGCCTTTCAAGGTTTTTTCTGAAACGCATGCGGTCGGCCTGAATTTCAACATCTCTTAGTTCAGCGATAAAATGATTGAATACTGAATTGTTTTCTCCAAGGTTTTTGATCATCTTCCCAATTATTGAATCGAGACAAAAATAGCAATTATTGAATCAAACCATTTCTTTTGGATGAAATCTTTGTTGTTGTGCGATGACTTTTGATAAATTCCGGAGGATTACAGCTTTCGGCGCAGCCGGGCCAGACGCAGGCCCCATTTGAGCGGCCACGGAAGTCTGTTAATAAAAACGCCGGGATAATTGGTTTCTTTGCTGCCAAATCCTTTGTAATAGCGGGCAAGATTGCTGTTGTCGGAGCCTTCGAAGTCGAGCACGAGCGGGCCTCCGCAAAGTTCTTTTATCACCTGATCAATCAGGAATGTTAGTGCATGGTTTTCGCGCCCGAGCTTGGTTGTGCCTGAAAACAGGAAAATGACTTTTCCGTGGCTTTTGAAAAAGATTGCGCCTGCACATAGTTCATTATCAGCTGTATATGCACCATATAGTCGTGCCTGACTACGGTAGATTCCGGCATAAACAAGGTTGATGAGTCTTTTGTATTCTCTGTCGTTCCAATGGCTGATGGTGCGCCCGCGGTTGCTGCGAAATATACTCACCACATCTTCAGGACGAATGTTTCGCATGATACTCAGGTTGGCTTCTTGCGCTTTTTTGAGGTTTCGTCTGGTATTGGTTGCGTAGTTTTTGGCAATCTTGTTGTAGTCAGGAATCAAGTCAAGTTCGTGATTGAGGTGCGACTGAACGTGCGATAAGTTTGTTTCGAGTCGGTTGTGGGTATTGAGTCGTATATCAATCAAACGATAATGCTTTGGAATAGAAGTGATAAAGCGATTAACGATAGCAGGATTGAGGATGGTTCGCGAATAGATTCCGAGTTGTTGTGCAAAAAATGGCTGGAACAGGTAGTGGATCCCCATTCTTTGATTACCGGTCAATGGAAAAACCCGTTCATAATCTTCTTCGATAAGCGCTTCCCAGTTTTGATGAACAATATCGAGGTACCACGACCATCCATAGACATTGCCGTTGAAAGCCTCACGGATACATTTATCCCATTTTTGCTTATCTATTTCGCTGTTTTTAAGGTATCTGATCATTTAGCAACACCTTCCTGCAGTGCATATTGAATGATTTTTTCATAGACTGCAACCCAATCTTTCCAGCGCTTTTGGTTGCTCAGGGTTTCGTTGTGCCAAAGCGTAACAAAGGTTCCGCCAACTGCTTTTACTTCGTCGCACAATGAGAATGCAGTAGCGAGTGCCTGGTTTTCATCGAGTTTAAGATAGTCGCGCAGGGTGCCGTCCATCAGTGTCACCGGATGGATTCTCAGGGGTGTTATCAGGTCGTGATCGAGGTCGTAGAACAAAAAACTGTTTGCAATACCTGCTCTGAACCCGGGCTGTGAGGCATAACCCATGGTGTAATCATCCGTAATGTCCAGATCAATCAGGTGGTGATAGGTGGCAGGAAGGCTCATTCTCAGGTAATGTTGGCGGCTGTGGGTCACATCGCGGTTGAGCACCTCGCTCAAAGCCTTTACCTCGCTGCGGAGTTTTTGCTTGTTATGAAATGATCCGTAGGAGGGATGAATGCCAACCTCGGCATAATCGCCCAATTGTTTGATGAGTTTCTGGAAAGCAGGGTTGCGCACCGAGATGTTCTTGTCGTTCAGTCCGTATTCGGCAAATAGGATGAAATAAACAGGATGCAGCTTGTATTTGGATTGCAGAGAGAGCTGCAGCGCAAAAGTATCGAAAGGATCGGGGAGGTTTTTGCGCAGAACTGCTGTCCGGGTTTTAATTTCAGTATAATCGCCGTTAATCAGGTCGCGGGCATAGGCTCCGAGCGAGCGGTAAAGCCCCTTGTGCAGATAGGCCCAGGCCGCATCAATGTCGTAGGTAGGTAAAAAACTATAGGATGGAAAGTTGAAAATCAATTGAGGAAACCTGCTTTTCAACGCTCTTGCCAATGCGCGTGACCAATGATTTACGACAGGTTTTTGCAACAAGCCAAGGTTGTGCAGGCACGAAGATGAAGCTTCGAACCTGCCGTGCTGGTCGGGCGAAAAAGGCAGATACTCCTCATACCGACTCACAAGATAGAAGCTGGCAGCAAAAGGATCAAAAGGAAGCATGGCGTTGCGGTCATAAACAGGGAAGAATGCTTTAATGCTTTCAAAATCAAATGCTTTTAGCTCCTGACGGCTAATTTCGCGTTCAAAAAGCAAGTCAACAGCTCTGAAAAAAGGATAATCGCCAACCGCTTGTTTTCCATAAACAAACTTCAGGGATTGGCTTTGGGCAAATCTCACCGGGTCGGTTGTCAGCTCAAACTTTAGGCCAAGCAACTGACGAAGCAGCAGATCGAATGTGTAACTCAATCTGTTGGTGATTTTTGGAACTAAAACAAGCATTGTATCCATCGGCATCAAAAATAACCAAAAAGCGCAAGTGCACCGAAGTCGGTAATAATTTTGCCAGATGAAAAATAAACAAAACCATTTTAGGCTATGATTCTTCGGCCTGCTTAAGATATAACGCCAACATCAGGGTTTTGTTTTGCTGATAAGCCTCAGACTGATAACAGGCAAAGGTTCTTTCACATCCCGGTTGCGCTCAGGAAAACAATCCGATGCTTTGATCGCAGGCATGTTTTTTTTCTGACTCATGTGCATCGTATCCAGACATCTGTGTCTTTTTCTCATTAGTAGGGCTGATCAATGGCCTTTTTTGTATTTTTGAGGGTCAAAATCCGACATTTTTCATGGATCAGTTCATCGTTTCAGCCCGTAAATACCGCCCCGCAACCTTTGATATGGTTGTTGGACAACAAGCTATCACCTCAACACTTAAAAATGCCATACGCAACAATATTCTGGCACAGGCATTTCTTTTTACCGGTCCAAGGGGGGTTGGAAAGACCACATGCGCACGCATCATGGCCAAAACGATCAACTGCTTGAATCCCACTCCTGAAATGGAAGCATGTGATCAGTGTGAATCCTGCGTATCATTCAGAAATTCAGCATCTTTTAATATTCATGAGTTGGATGCAGCATCAAATAATTCGGTTGATGATATCCGTGCACTGGTGGATCAGGTGCGCATACCACCGCAGGTAGGTCGCTATAAAATTTATATCATTGATGAGGTTCACATGCTTTCGCCAGCCGCTTTCAATGCTTTTTTAAAGACGCTCGAGGAGCCTCCGTCATACGCTAAATTTATCCTGGCTACCACCGAAAAGCATAAGATCATCCCCACCATCTTATCACGCTGCCAGATTTTCGATTTCAAACGCATCACTATTGATGATATCGTAAAGCAATTGCGGTATGTTGCACAAAAGGAAGATGTTGATGCTGAGCATGATGCGTTGAACGTGATTGCGCAAAAAGCCGATGGCGCCATGCGCGATGCCTTGTCAATTTTTGATCAGATGGTTAGCTTTTCGGGCTCCTCCATAACCTACAGGGCGGTGATTGACAACCTCAATGTGTTGGATTACGAGTATTATTTTGCCATGACCGATGCGATGCTCAGTGGAGAGGTGACAGCTGTTTTGCTGATGCTCAACGAGATTATTGATAATGGTTTTGACGGACAGCATTTTGTTACAGGACTTGGAAGTCATTTGCGCAACCTGCTCGTGAGTAAAGATGCTGAGACAACACGACTGCTCGAAACATCACAGTCGCTACGCGACAGGTACGCCGCTCAGGCTGCATCATGCAGCCCTGCTTTTCTGCTCAAAGCCATTGAGTTGCAAAACCAGTGCGATCTCAATTATGCACGAAGCAGCAACAAACGCTTGTTGGTTGAGCTGGCGCTGCTCCAAATTTGCGGCATCACAAAACCATTGGTAAACGAAGTTGCGCAACCAGCCACAACACTTGCGCCACCGCAAGCAAAAGCAGCTGCCAATGCCGGCCCGACCGAAACCACCCAAGCCTCGGCCACACCCAAGCCGGCCAACACTTCGAAACCGGAAAACACTACAGTTGCTCAAGCTGCGCCTCCGGAGCAAAAGGAAGTCGCTCAAACGCCTGCTGCTTATGCGCCAAAGCAGCGTCCCGGGTCGCTTTCGATCAATGCAGCCCTGCAGGACGTTGCCAAAGAGGATACAACTTTGCTTGTTATTGAAACACCGTTTGGTGCAGACGAATTGCAAAAAGCATGGAATGAGTTTGCCGACAAGCTCACCAATGTTTCGCCAAGTTTTGCCTCTGCAATGAAAAAACATGTTCCGGTTATTATTGGCAGCAAAACAATAGAATTTACTGTTGAAAGCAGTCTTATTCAAGCAGATAAATCAAACCTGAACCTGCTTTTGGAACACCTCAAAGCCAAACTTTCAAACAACCAGATTGGTCTGGAAGTGAAAGTGATTGAGGCCGAGCCGAGCAAAGAAGCATATACCGATCGCGAGAAGTTTGAAAAAATGGCCGAAAGCCGGCCAATGCTCCGGCTGTTCAAAGATGAACTGGGGCTTGAAGCAGAAATCTGACAAATTTTCTGCAAGAATACCACCGCTTATTTTATTCCATAACCATCAGAATTTCTGATGGCCAATCAGGATTTTCAGCTTATTTAGAAAGATTCTGTATTGGTGTTAATCTTTGATTTTACTTGGCTTAAGTTTTAATTTTACGGCAACCAAATTGCCATGTCATGAAAAATATTCTTACCATGCTTATGCTGTTTTTCTGCAGCAGTGTTATTTTATTTGCACAAACCGGATCTAAGGTCAGGGTGGTAGCAGCAAAAGATATTGTTAATCAAGAAGTTGTTGCTTCTCAAAGCAAAGCACCCGGTGACCTTTCGGATGGCTTTGAAGCCTATCCCGATTTCAACCTCAGCTTTTCACCCTGGACGACAGTGGATGTGGATCAGAAAACTACTTACGGGATTCAGGACATAACATTTCCGAATTCGGGCCAACCGATGGCATTTATTGTTTTCAATCCATCTGCCACAACGCCGCCAATAACAAACAGTGCCATTCTGCCGCATGGAGGCAGTAAGTTTGCAGCTTGCTTTGCCTCAACCGAAGGGGCAAACAACGACTGGCTGATCTCGCCACAGGTGACTCTCGGCACCAATTCTTCTGTTTCGATGTGGGTTAAATCCTACACCGATCAGTATGGTTTGGAGAGGTACAAGGTGGGCGTTTCAACATCGAACACCAATCCTTCCAGTTTTACCATTATCAGCGGGAGCAATTACCTCACGGCTCCTGCTACAGCCTGGGAGCAGAAAACTTTTAATCTTGATGCCTATAATGGTCAGAACGTGTACATTGGAATACAGTGTGTGTCGAACGATGCCTTCATATTTATGGTGGATGATTTTAGTGTTACCACAACGCCTGCTGCCAACCTGCCTGTTGTGACAACCACAGCTGCCAGCTCAATCACTGCCACCACAGCGGTTTCGGGCGGCAATGTCAGTTCGGATGGAGGAGCTGCTGTAACAGCCAGAGGTGTTGTTTGGAGTACAAGCCAGAATCCTACCATAACAAGTAATTTGGGGATGACCAATAACGGCACAGGAACAGGAAGTTTTGTTTCAAACCTCAGCAATCTCACGGCCAATACAACCTATTATGTGCGGGCCTATGCCACCAACAGTTCCGGCACAGGGTATGGATCGCAGCTAAGCTTCACCACTTTGCAAGCAGGAGGCGGTGATGACTGGACAGCAACAACCATCACACTCTATGGTACAGCCGAAGGAGCCCTGATGCACCGCACCGGTGATGTGGACAACCTGGGATTTGGCTGGCCCAATGGTTTTGATCCCTTCACAGGACAATCCACTCCTTCGCACGGTTTTCCTTTCTTTCCCGAAGCGGACGACCCTGATGGCACTGACAGAATCATGGTGATCTCAGGATTTCAATATGGCTCCAACAGCAAAGACGGATACACGAGTTCAACCTCGCGTCCGGGAAACCTGCCGCGTCCGATCGTGTTGAACTATAACCTGCAATCAATAGCAATACAAACAGTTACAATACAGATGTTTGTGGATGATTTCCAAGCCGGTGTCTTTGGTCCGAACCAATACCTTGTTACGATTGACGGCATAAGGATTCCATTGCTCGAAAGCATACTCAACAGCCTCAACCAGACCGGGCCAATCGGGAAAATGATTACAGCCCAGCTGCCGACGTCGTTCAATTACCTTTTTGCAGATGGAACGGCAAGCATATTAATTGACGATCCCGTTCATAACGTCGCTGACGGATTTGCAATTGATTTTGTGAAAATACTTATCAATGCCACCAATTTCCAGAATACAGGAACAATTAGCGGCATAGTCACAAACGAAAGCGGGAGCCCCCTTGCAGGTGCCACCGTAACAGCAGGAGGTGTAGTGACCACAACAACCAATGCGTCAGGAGCTTATACACTTAGCGCTGTGCCGGCAGGTTTGGTTTATGTTACAGCGTCGAAGAGTGGCTACAGCAGTGTTTCGCATCTTGTGGAGCTCGTTGCCGGGGGTACATCCACCAGAAACTTTAGCCTGCCTTCATCAACCGGAACAGGGACCTTAGCAGGATTGGTGACCGACGCAGTGAACGGAAATCCGATAGCCGGTGCACTGGTGAGTATTGCCGGAATAACAACAACAACCAATGCTTCAGGTAATTACTCAATTTCAGACATACCTTTGGGCGAATTGACTGCGGCTTTTAACGCGAGCACCACCACGGGACAAGCTCCACTGCAAATACAGTTTTTCGATCAGTCGAGCGATGGGTCACATACTTTGAATTGTTCAAAAGAAGGCTATCTAACC
>DISP01000188.1 GCA_002421995.1 Bacteroidales bacterium UBA6207
AGATATTTATCACTCACCATATTATTTATCGCGATTCTTTTCTCAACAGGATGTGGCAATGACAAAGGCGAAAAAGATCTTTTTGCCGAATTGGCTAAAATGAAAATTATGCCTGCCGAAAAGATCTACCGCAGTCTGCCAGAGAAAAACCTGAAGCTGAAAGCCTCGAAAATTGACAGCGTTTTTGAAAAATTGTACAAAGTGACCGCTTTCAACGGTACCGTTTTGTATGCTGAAAATGAACGTATTGTATATAGGAAAGCATTCGGTTGGGCCGATCCCGTTCACCGTCAGCAGGCACTCCAGGTTGACGGGCAATTTGAGCTGGCATCGGTGTCGAAAATGTTTACGGCCACAGCCATCCTTATCCTGAAAGAGCGTGGACTGCTGGAATTGGACAAAGACATACGCACCTATATCCCCGAATGGCCCTACGAAGGTGTCACCATCCGCCATTTGCTCACACACCGGTCCGGATTGCCACGTTATGATTTTCTGGCCGATACCCAATGGCCTGATAAAACCCGACCCCTCACCAATCAGGCTATGATTCAGCTTTTCATTCAGCACAAACCTGAGATTTATTTTAAACCCGACAACGGATTCAATTACAACAACACCAATTACGCCATGCTGGGCTCTGTTGTTGAAAGGGTTGGCAAAAAACCTTTTTATGCTTTTATGGAAGAGAATCTCTTCAAACCTGCCGGAATGAGCCACTCCTTTATCTACCATCTGCCGGCCGACAGTGTATTGAGCGGCTATCGCAGCGAGGGTGTGCCGGGTTACGATCAGCGTGGCCGCCGGCTCATTCGTGTTCCGAACGATTACCTCAACGGGGTGATGGGCGACAAAGGAATGTTCTCTACCGTGACCGACCTTTTTCATTTTGATGTGGCACTCAACCACGAGATCTTGCTCAAAAAAGAGACATTGCGTGAAGCCTACTCACCCGGAAGTCCTTCGAAAAGAAGACAAAAAGACAATTATGGTTTTGGCTGGCGCATCCATGGAGAGTCGGACAGCGCAGTGTATCACTACGGATGGTGGAAAGGCTACAAAACTTTCTTCCTGCGTGACCTCGGTCAAAAGAAAACCCTCATCGTTCTTACCAATAAGGACAAAGCTCCCGGATCAGAACACTTTTGGGANNGCTTTTTCTACGAGCTTCTGAACAACCAAGATTCCAGGATCTTTATAGATTTTGCAAAACATGCTGTCTGTATAGTCTATTTTCTGTTGGACGGGCACCTATGGTTCAGGCACTGATTTTTTTGCTACTTTTGGTAAAATTTCAAAAAATCTATGACGGCAAGGCGAATGTGGGCCACTCTACCCATGATATTGTTATGGCTGATGTGCTTGCCACTGATAGCCCAAAACCCGTTTAACTTTGGTCATCTTGACTACCGCAACGGATTATCGCATAACAATGTACAATGTTTTGCCGAAGACAACAACGGCTTTCTGTGGATAGGAACACGCTCAGGATTAAATCGTTATGATGGTTACAGTTTCAAAATATTCAGACATGATCCCGATGACAGCACTACTATTCCAAGCAATGTGGTGCAATCACTCGTAAAAGACCAGCTGGGTCGTTTCTGGATTCAGGTGCCTTCTTACCTCTGTGTTTTTAATCCCGAAAACGAAACATTCACAAATAGCTTTAACATTGTTGCGAGCCAACGGACATTTCAAAACTTTGTGCTCGACATGGCAGTTCCTTTTGCTGACAGTCTTTTATTTCTTCGTGTACAAAACGAAGGCTTCATCCGGCACAATGTAATCACAAACAAGAGTACCTTCCTATCGCGCGATAAATCAAGTGATTATGTTGTTTTACCAAACAATATCAGTCATATTAGCGTTGGAGCCAGCAATGTTTTTGTCACCTACGACAATGGCGTGATTGATCAGATTGATCCCTATTCACTTGTTTTAAAGCAACGTATCACCGGTATTTATGATCAGTTGAAACTCAGCGGAAAAGTCTTTGAAACCTTTGTTGACAGAGATCAGCAATTATGGGTCTATTGCAATGATGAAGCAGCAGGACTTTTCAAGGTGGAAACCAATGGAAGGCTTACCCACCTCAGCACCGAATCAAAACCTGCTCTCAATTCAAACATCGTTAGCTGTATGGTGCAGGCACCGGGCGACCTTTTGTGGATTGGAACCGACCACGGAGGTATTAACCTGCTCAATATCAAGGAAAACACAATACACTATATAACCAATGACCCCTACAACGAAAACAGCCTTTGCCAGAATGTTATCACTGAGCTGTTCGTTGGCAACGACAGCGTGATCTGGATTGGCACCTTTAAGCAGGGAGCAAACTTTTTTCACGAAGATATTTATCGCTTCTGGCATTATGTAAACTTCCCAAACAATGATAAAACCCTGCCTTACAATGATGTGAACTGTTTTGCCGAGGAGCAAAACGGCAATATCTGGATAGGCACCAACGGACATGGACTGATCTGTTTTGACCGGCATAACAACACTTTCCGAACCATCAGGGCGCAACCGGGCAAAGCAGGTGCCTTGCAGAGTGATGTGATTGTTTCACTGTTTGCAGACCGCAGCAATAATTTATGGATTGGCACCTACCATGGCGGACTTTCTCGCTATGACGGACGAACTTTTACAACCTATCTGCACGATCCGGCCAACAACCACAGCATCCGCGACAACAAGGTGTGGGATGTGTTTGAAGACAGCAAAGGCAACCTTTGGGTTGGGATGTTAGGCGGAGGCCTCGACCGCTTCGACCGTGATAAAAACATCTTTCATCACTACAGCAGTGGCGGAATCAACGCCATAAACTCGAACTTTGTGATGGATATCACCGAAGATCAGCAAGGCAATATCTGGTTTGGTACCGACCAGGGCGTGTTTGTGCTCGATGGTCAAAGCGGACGTTTTATCAGTTTTCAGAACGATCCTTCCAATGAAAACAGCCTGAGTGAAAACTTCGTTTATAAAGTTTTTTGCGACAGCAAAGGCCGTATCTGGGCCGGAACAAGATATGGCATGAACTTGTATGACAGGCAGTTGAACAACTTTACGCCCTTAAAAACCGAAAGCCGTATGGGCGACAACTCCATCATGTCGGTGCTCGAATCGGACGAAGGCCATTTCTGGCTTGGCACTTCAGCCGGATTGGTGATGATGGTAATGAATTTTGACAAAGACGGGCACTACAAAGACCATTATTCGGTCATCTTCAACGAGTCGGACGGACTGCAAGGCAGAGAATTCAACGAGGGGTCGGCACTGAAAACCCGGAAAGGCGAACTGATTTTTGGAGGACCTAACGGATTCAACCTCTTCGTGCCTGAAAAAAACCATAACTACAGCCGTACCTCAACGCCTCAAATCACCAGCCTCGAAATCTTTGGCAATGAAGTGCCTGTTAACAAAATAGTTAACAACAGGAGTATCCTCCGCACCGCCAGCCTCAACGGCACAACAGTTGAGCTGAACAGCCGTGAAAATATGTTTTCGCTCAGTTTTGGTCAGGTTGACTTTCTCAAACCGAAAAAGATTCATTACCGTTACAAGCTCGAAGGCTTTAACGATCAGTGGATATACGCAACCTGGCAAAACAGAAAAGCAACGTTTACCAACCTAAGTCCCGGATCATACAGCTTTGTTGTGCAGTCATCGGATTTTATCTCCGACTGGAATTTGTCCGAATCCCGTGTGAATATCGTCATCCTGCCACCCTGGTACAGAACGTGGTATGCCTATCTGGTTTACATCGCGCTGCTTGCAATACTTATTTACGTGATGCAAAGCTATATCTCGATGAAGATACGCAATCGCTACCTCAAGGAGCAATCAGAAGAAGAAGCTATGCGGCAGCATGAACTTAACAGTCTGAAAACGCGATTTTTTACCAATGTCAGCCATGAGTTTCGCACTCCTCTCACACTGATCCTGACACCTCTCGACAACCTGTTGAAAACCGACCTGGATGCCAACACCCGAAAACATCTGGTACTAATCAGGCAAAATGCTGCACGCCTGCTCAACCTAGTGAATCAATTGCTCGACTTTAGAAAAGCCGAAGAAAACAAATTGAAACTTGATCTTACTTACGGCAACATTATCAACCACCTGCGAAAGATCGCTGAGTCATTTAATGTGCTTACAGAGACGCGCAAAATTGACCTGCAATTTGTGAGCTATGAGGCAGAGCTGTTTATGCAGTTTGACAAAGATAAGGTTGAGAAAATTGTTAACAACTTATTGTCCAATGCTTTCAAGTTTAACCACGAAGGAGGAAGCATTCATATGATTACGCAATTGTTGCGTACGGAGAACCGGGAGGTGCTCACCATCAAGGTAAAAGATATGGGCATCGGCATTGGAAAAGAACATCGCGACAGGCTTTTTGAACGATTTTACCAGGTGAACCAGTCGCGCGATCTGGTAACGACCGGGAGCGGAATTGGCCTGGCCCTGACAAAAGAGTTTGTTGAACTGCACAACGGCAGCATCACTGTGGAAAGCGAACCCGGCCACGGTAGCTGTTTTACGGTGAGCATCCCAGTAAACCGCGAAAGACTGACTCAACATCTTGATACCCAACAGGCAGATGAAAAGAACCCTGAAAAAGCAGCTGAACTACTGCCAGGCAAAGAAAAAAGAACCATCCTGCTCGTTGAGGACAACCTGGAGTTCAGAGGGTATCTTCAGGAAAGCCTTCAAAACAAATACAATATACTCGAAGCCGACCACGGAAAACAAGCCCTTGATCTGCTTGAAGACCACGATCCCGACCTGATCGTAAGCGACATTATGATGCCCGTGATGGATGGCATGGAGCTTTGCCGGCTGGTGAAAACAAACCAGGAGTATTCGCATATTCCTATCATACTGCTCACAGCCAAATCCACACACGAAGACAAAGTGGCGGGTTTCAAAGTAGGTGCCGATGAATACATTACCAAGCCTTTCGATCTCGATATCCTTGAGTCGCGCGTTGAATACCTGATACATCTGCGTCAAAAGTTTATCAAAGAATACCAGAAAAGCCTGCGCATTGAGTCGAATCCAGATATCATCACCAACCTCGATGAAAAGCTGCTCAATCGCATCCTCGAACTGATCAACAAACACCTCTCCGATGCCGAGTTTTCGGTCAATCAGCTGAGTAAGGAACTGGGTGTGAGCCGCGTGCATCTTTACAAAAAAACGATGTCGCTCACCGGAAAAACACCCATCGAGCTCATAAGACTTGTGCGCCTGCGCAAAGCCGCCGACTTGCTTGCCGCAGGACAACTCACCATCAGCGAGATTTCTTACGACGTTGGCTTTGGCGATCCGCGCTATTTCTCCAAACAGTTCAAAAACGAATTTGGTGTGCTGCC
>DISP01000127.1 GCA_002421995.1 Bacteroidales bacterium UBA6207
GCTGCATCATGCGGGGTGTCTGCATTGGTTCTCACGTACATACGTGATTTTTTGTCGGCAAGTTCCATCAATTCGCCAAACGAGCCGCTCATCTCGGGGTTTCTTGTCTCGATGCGTCCTTCAAACACTTCACCGGTGCTTCCGTTGAGTGAAATAAAGTCGCCTTCTTTGAAAACTTTGCCTTCCATTTCGAGGGTGCGGGCCTTGTAGTCAATCTTGATGGTTCCGGCACCAGAAACGCAGCATTTTCCCATACCGCGGGCCACAACAGCAGCGTGTGAGGTCATCCCGCCACGAGCGGTAAGGATACCTTCGGCCACGTTCATACCCTTAAGGTCTTCGGGTGAGGTTTCAATACGAACCAAAACAACTTTTTTACCGCTTGCAGCCCATGTTTCGGCTTCATCGGCATGGAAAACGATCTGACCTGTGGCTGCTCCCGGTGAGGCTGGCAAACCTTTGGCCAAAACCTTGGCTTTTGCAAGCGCTTCCTTGGCAAAAACCGGGTGCAACAGCTCGTCGAGCTTGTTGGGTTCAACGCGCAGCAATGCTTCGTTTTTGTTGATCATACCTTGATGCAACATCTCGGTGGCGATGCGAACCATGGCAGCACCTGTGCGTTTTCCGCTACGGGTTTGAAGCAGCCAGAGTTTTCCTTCCTGAATGGTGAACTCAAGGTCCTGCATATCGCGGTAGTGGTCTTCGAGCTTCTGCTGAACGGTGTCGAGTTCTTTATAAATGGCTGGCATAGCTTCTTCGAGTGAAGGGAATTTGCCTGCACGGTCTTCTTCGCTGATGTTTTGCAAAGCAGCCCAACGGCGCGAACCTTCGAGGGTGATCTGCTGTGGTGTGCGGATACCGGCAACAACGTCTTCTCCTTGTGCATTGAGCAGGTATTCACCGTTGAAGATATCTTCACCTGTGCCGGCATCGCGGGTGAAAGCAACACCGGTTCCGGAATTGTTGCCCATATTTCCGAACACCATCGCCTGCACGTTTACGGCTGTTCCCCATTCCTCAGGAATGTTGTTGAGCATGCGGTAATAAACAGCGCGATCGTTCATCCAACTGTCAAAAACAGCTGAAATTGATCCCCAGAGTTGTTCCCATGGATCAACAGGGAAATCTTTGCCGGTGACAGCTTTCACAGCAGCTTTGAAGCGTTTTACCAATTCCTTGAGGTCGTCAACAGAAAGATCGGTATCGAGCTGAACACCTTTTTCTTCTTTCAGATGGTCAATGATTTCTTCAAAAGGATCGTGGTCTTCTTTGGATTTTGGTTTCATGCCGAGCACAACATCACCAAACATCTGAACGAAGCGGCGATATGAATCCCATGCAAAGCGTTCGTTGCCGGTTTTGCGTGCAATACCCTCAACAGCGTCATCGTTCAGACCGAGGTTGAGCACGGTGTCCATCATACCGGGCATCGAAGCACGCGATCCTGAGCGCACTGAAAGCAGACAAGGATTTTCTCTGTCGCCGAATTTTGTTCCCATCACTTTTTCAACTTTGCGGATGGCTTCTTCCACCTCGCTTTTGATCAGTTCAACCACGTAAGCCTGGCCTTTTTGGTTGTAAAGGGTACAAACTTCGGTAGTGATTGTGAACCCGGGAGGAACGGGAATTCCGATGAGGTTCATTTCTGCCAGGTTAGCACCTTTGCCACCCAACAGGTTTTTCATTGAAGCATTTCCGTCAGCTTTACGATCGCCGAAGAAATAAACATTCTTTGCTTTTGCCATAATGATTAATTTATAGGTTTTTATCTGAATATCAATGTTTTGGACAAATTCAGAGGCTTTTTTCAAAGCAGTGCAAAGATAATAAAAAATGTTGGCTTTCAAAGCTTTCAGGGCCATTGATGATGATGATTCTTTGCAATCGGTTGTGACGAAAATGCGGGAACTATTTAAATGTAATCTAAATAATCGCCCTGACTGCTGATTGCAGCTTGAAAAGTGCCTGAAATCGAAAAAAAATCAGCAATTTCGTGCCTTCAAATTTTATTAACTATCCTCTTATGACGCATATCATTGGCATACGACACGAAGACAAATACCTGATGGAACGCAGGGTGGCTATCACTCCTGCACATGTGGCAAAACTTACCAAAACCGGACTAGAATTCGTGGTGGAGAAATCACCAAAACGGATTTTCAGCGACAACGAATTTGAAGTTGCCGGCGCTGAAACCGCCGATAATCTCCGGAAAGCCGGTGTAATTTTTGGTGTGAAAGAAATCCCTGTTCACCATTTTGAAGAAGGAAAAACCTATGTCTTCTTCTCGCATGTGATTAAAGGACAACCCTATAACATGCCAATGCTGAAGGTGATGATGAACAAAGGCTGCAGCCTGATTGACTATGAAAAAATTGAAAATGACGAGGGCAAACGGTTGATCTTTTTTGGGCGTTATGCCGGACTTGCCGGAGCCATCAACAGTTTATGGTCGCTTGGTCAACGACTTTTGGCTCAGGGAATCGAAAATCCCTTTTCCGGTCTGCGGCAAGCTGTTAAATACAATTCGCTGAACGAAGCACGTGAAGCTATTGCTGCTGTTGGAAAAGAAATCAGCCTGAACGGCCTGCCTGACCAACTTTGGCCTTTTGCGGTGGGTGTGACAGGTTATGGCAATGTGGCAGGTGGTGCACATGAAATCCTGAATCTGCTGCCCTCAATTGAAATCACACCGGAGCAGCTGTTGAAGCTCGATAGAAATAGCGCCGCAAAAAACATGCTCTACAAGGTGATCTTCCGCGAGAAAGACCTTTCAAAGCCTGTTGATGCAAATATGGCCTTCGACCTACCGCATTATTACACCCATCCGGAAGCTTATCAGAGTGATTTTGAGCAATATATACCAAAACTGGGGATGTTGCTTAACTGCATGTACTGGGACAAACGCTACCCGCGCATTGTCACGAAAGATTTTCTGGAAAAGCTATACGCCGCCGGCGAACCGGCAATCAAGGTAATTGGCGACATCAG
>DISP01000224.1:0-3877 GCA_002421995.1 Bacteroidales bacterium UBA6207
AATTCCTTCAATTCCTCTATTCCTGCGCCATGGTCTTCGGCTTTTTTTAACTTATCAGCAAAATCATTCTGCAACAGTCTCACGGGTACTAGTTTTTTAAGCATCAGCATTGTGCTTCCTTCCGAAGCTTCAACAACGCACTGCTTGAAACGGGGATGAGCCGATGACTCAACAGAAGCGGCAAACAGCGATCCTATCTGAACCCCGTCAGCACCCAAGGCCATGGAGGCCATCATCTGGCTTCCTGTAGCTATTCCGCCGGCCGCAATCAGTGGCAAATCGGTTATTTCGCGAATAAGCGGAATGAGTGTCATGGTTGTTGTTTCTTCCAGTCCGTTGTGGCCGCCGGCCTCAAAACCTTCGGCAACAAGTGCATCAACACCGGCATCAACAGCCTTTCGCGCAAACTTTGTGTTGGCAACAACATGTGCAACCTTCACACCATGGTTTTTGAGCAGTGTAGTGTATTTGGCCGGACTACCTGCGGAGGTAAAAACAACCGGCACTTTTTCGTTCAGAATTATTTCTATAAGCTGATCGGCCTCGGGATATAGTAAAGGGATGTTCACCCCAAAGGCTTGTGATGTTGCGGCTTTGCATTTCATAATATGCTCGCGCAACACTTCGGGATACATCGAACCGGCGCCAATGAGTCCAAGGCCTCCGGCATTGCTCACGGCTGACGCAAGTTGCCAGCCACTACACCAGATCATCCCTCCCTGTATAATGGGATAACGAATTCCAAATAAATCAGTTATAGCGTTTTTTATTGGCATTGTCAATCTTTGGAATCAAGATTTTTACAATTTCCTTTCTTATTTATAATGAAAGGAAATTGTAAAAACAATGTATCATTAACTCTTTTGGCTCACTATTTTTATTCAGCTGAAAATTCAGGATTAGGTTGCGGTGTTTGCAAATGGCCATCAGCATCAGTATAACCGTAAATACGGTCGAACAAAACACGGTATTTGTTTTTCACCACATTGCGCCTAAGTTTGAGTGTTGGCGACAGTTCTCCGGTTTCGGGTGTCCATTCCGTGCAGGTGAGTTCAAAATGTTTGATTTGTTCGTGCGGGTTCAGTTTTTGGTTGATGCGGTCCACCTCTTCTTTGAAACGATCAATCACTTTTGGATGTTTTATAAGTGCTTTGGTGTCGCGATACTTCACCTGGTGAAGGAATGCCCATCCATTAAGGAAATGGAATGAGGGACAGATGATTGCTGCGGTAAACTTCTCATCGGAACCAACCACCATGATTTGTTCGATAAACTGCGATTCCTTGAAGATGTTTTCGATCACCTGGGGAGCAACATACTTTCCGGTCGAAAGTTTGAAAATCTCTTTCTTCCTGTCAGTGATTTTCAATATGTTACGGTCCTGCAGTTCGCCAATATCGCCTGTGTGGAACCAACCTTCGGAGTCAACTACCTCAGCCGTTTTTTCGGTGTCTTTATAATATCCCATCATCAGGCTCGGGCCTTTCATGAGTATCTCGCCGTCTTCGGCAATTTTCACTTCCACATTTTCCAAAACCGGCCCTACAGTGCCAAAGCGCATATTTGGCCATTGGGCGTGATTTACAGCAATAACTGGCGAGGTTTCTGTCAGCCCGTAACCTTCCTGTATTGGAAGTCCGGCACAACAAAATACCCGGGCCAGGCGTGGCTGCAAAGCCGCACCACCTGAGATGACAACTTTTACATTGCCACCCAATGCCACACGCCATTTGCTAAAAATGAGTTTATCGGCAATTTTTCGCTTGAATTCATAAAATGCGCCATTTGCACCGTTCAGCTCATATTTCAAGCCTAAATCAACAGCCCAGAAAAACAGCGCACGCTTGATGCCCGACAGCTCTTTGCCTTTGAGCAAAAGTTTGTCATACAATTTTTCGATCACCCGTGGCACGGCAGCAAAACCATCGGGATTTACTTCGCGCAGATTGTCGCCAATGGTTTCGGTGCTTTCAGCGTAATAAACTGAAACTCCTTGAAGTTGAAGCAAATAGTTCACCATTCTTTCAAAAACGTGGCAAAGTGGCAAAAAACTCAGGAAGCGTCCGGTGTGGTCAACAGGCAACAAATGGATGCTTGCTTTCACATTCGACATAAAGTTTTTATGGCTGAGCATCACTCCTTTTGAGCGCCCGGTTGTGCCCGAGGTGTAAATGATAGAAACAAGATCATCAGCTGTGATAGCGGCCGAAACAGCCTTAAGCAGCTCCGGGTTTTTATTTTCTTTGCCCAGCTTAAGAATCTCAGTCCAATTGGCTGCACCACCAACCTGGTCTATTGTAAAGACTTTTTCAACCGTGGGTGTTTGCGCAACCAAGGGAGCAATTTTTTCATAAAATACAGCTGATGAAACAATTACGTACCGAGCATCGGAGTGCGACAGAATATGCAGGTATTCATCATCGCTGTTGTTGGGATACACCGGTACGTGCACAGCCCCAACCTGACTCATGCCCATATCCATCATATTCCATTCAGGACGATTGTTAGATATTGTGAAAATCTTGTCTCTTTTCTTCACTCCCATGGCCATTAAACCATAGCTGAAGTTGTCCACATTTTCCCGGTATTCAGCAGTGGAAAAGGTTTCCCATTGTCCATTGCGTTTTACGGCTAAAGCATCCTTTTTAGGATAATTGGCAAGCATATTGCCAACGATGTCGAAAGTTCTGTTAATTTCCATGGGATGATTTTTATGATTATTTCTGTTTAAATGTCCATGTGATTTCAAACTTGGCTACACTATTTCCTTGAATATCAAACCCTTCTACTGTAGAGACAAATGTTTGTCCTTCGTTGCTATTCAATGTGGCAGCAACTGTTTTTTGCAGAGCTTGTCTGTCGTTGCAACGAAAAGTTATTCTGCTTTTCGCTTTTTTAAGGTAGTAAGCATGCATCTCCATCACAAGCATCGAAACAGGTTTTTCAGCCTGTTGAACTGCTTCCAGAGCGAGCAAACCCGATGAAAGGTCAGCTGCCATACTCAATGGTGCAAAATATACTGACCGAAACGGGTTTTTTGTAATGTAACGATACGGTACCGATACCGATGCCCCCCCGGCATCATAGCGGTCAACACGCAATCCGGCAATCAATCCCAATGGAAGTTTTGACAGCATATACAGTTTCATCCTCCACCTGCTCAATACAAGACGGGCAAAACCAGCTTCTTTCTTATGTGCTTTCTTTTCCATCAATATCAGTGCTTGATCCAAATTAACTATTTGCTGTATAGCTTGTTAAATACAAATAGGCTGTGTGAATCCTGTAGCCAGCGTAAAAATATAACAAAACTTTCATATGTCAAAACTTACATCTTCTTTTTGGCTGTTTGAACATAATCCATTCTGTTTGTGCGAAATAAATCACGTCAGCTGTCGAAGAGAAACACCAGACTGATGCTGATGCTCTCTCCGTGCAACCTTCGGTTTGTTTAACTAGTGTCTGTCCATAATGCCTGGTGCTTGAGCTTTAATTTTGAGGGCGAGGCATGTACGGAATGATTGTCAGGAGTTTACTAATGTAAATGACTGACATGAATGACGTACATAACGAAGCCATCGGAATTAAAGACAAGTACTAACTAAAAAATATATTTTCCTTCGGCGATGGCCTTATCAGCAATGCGTCTGCGTGCAGCAACCGTGTTCACCTGATCGGCCTTTGTGAAGCGTTTCATTCCCATCAGCATGGCCTGACGCTCGTCTGAAGTGGCGAAAGCGTTCACAGCATCAGCACCATGTTTATGAATCAAAGCAGCTGCATCATAAAAATAAACATCAGCCACGTCCTTCATCAATGCTGCTTTTTCGTTTGAAACGTTGTCATTTTGTTTTTCGATGCGCAACAACATTGATTC
>DISP01000224.1:3963-6116 GCA_002421995.1 Bacteroidales bacterium UBA6207
ATCGAGTTCGCCTTTCATGGCGCGTTTGAGCAGTTCGCCCACGATCACCATGCGGTTGATTTCGTTGGTGCCTTCAAAAATGCGGTTGATGCGCGAATCGCGATAGGCTCTTTCAACAGGCGTTTCGGCCGAATAGCCCATGCCACCATAAACCTGAACACCTTCATCTACAATGAAATCAAGCACTTCCGAGCCATACACTTTGGCAATACCAGCCTCGATGGCATATTGGCGCATGGCTTCCACTGCTGCAAGTCCTTTGTCCATGCCACCTGCTACCAGTGCAGCCGAAGCATCGTCAATGTTTTGACTCGCGCGGTATGTCAATGATTCCGAAGCGAAATTGCGGATATTCATCTCGGCAATCTTTTGCCTGATGGCGCCAAAAGTTGAAATCGGAGTGCCAAATTGTTTGCGTTCATTGGCATAGCCTATGGCATGTCCTATCACTGCTTTTCCGGCACCAACAGTGGCTCCTGAAAGTTTGATGCGGCCAAGATTCAGAATATTCAAAGCTATTTTGAACCCACCGTTGCGCTCCCCGAGTAGATTCTCTGCCGGAACAACAACATCTTCAAAATAAATCTGCACCGTTGATGATCCTTTGATGCCCATTTTTTCTTCATCCGGCCCTAAAGTAACACCTTTTGTTGCTGTCTCAACAATGAAAGCACTTAGGTTTTTGTCGTCATCAATCTTTGCAAATACAATCAAAAGGTCGGCAACACCGCCATTTGTAATCCAGATTTTTACGCCGTTCAGGATGTAATGGCTTCCATCAGCACTTGAAACAGCGCGTGATTTTCCGGAGTTGGCATCGCTTCCTGCTTCAGCTTCTGTGAGGCAATAAGCGCCAATAAATTCGCCCGAAGCAAGTTTTGGGATGTATTTCTTTTTCTGTGCATCATTGCCGTAATACAAAATCGGAAGGGTGCCTATGCCTGTATGTGCTGCAAAAGCTACTGCAAAACTATAGCCCTTGCCCATCTCTTCGGTGGTAAGCATTGAGGTAACAAAATTTTGCCCGAAACCTTCGTATTCTTCCGGAATTGAAATACCGAGCAGTCCCAGTTGTCCGGCTTCTTTCAGCAGTTGGGTAAGTAGTTTACGGTCGTGTTTTTCGAGTTGATCCATCTGCGGAACAACTTGTGTTTCAGTAAATTCACGACAGCTTTGCGCCATCATCCGTTGTTCTTCGTTGAATTCTTCCGGAGTGAAAATGTCCTGAGCAAGGGTTTCTTTTACTAAAAATTCGCCCCCTTTGAGCATGTTTTCTTTTGACATGGTTTCTGTATTTTTTACGTTTATATATTAAAATCTCTCAAATATTCCGGCAGCTCCTTGTCCGGTGCCGATACACATGGTTACCATTCCGTATTTGGCATCTCTGCGCTTTAGCTCGTTGAGAACCTGCACAGTAAGTTTCGCTCCTGTGGCACCGAGCGGGTGTCCGAGCGCAATTGCTCCACCATTCACATTCACCCTCGTAGCATCAAGTTCAAGTTCCCTGATCACAGCGATACTTTGTGTTGCAAAAGCTTCATTCAGTTCAAAGAGAGCAATGTCCTCTTTTCTTATTCCACTGTGTTTCAAAACCTTTGGAATGGCAGCAATGGGACCAATACCCATTTTGTAAGGTTCAACTCCGGCCACCTGATAATCAACCAACCTTGCTATTGGCGTAAGATTGAACTGCTTGACGATTTTTTCGGAAACAACAAGCACAAAAGCAGCTCCGTCCGACATCTGTGATGAGTTGCCGGCAGTGGACGTTCCGTTGGCAGCAAAAGCCGGCTTAAGTTTTGACAGTCCTTCAACCGTAGTGCCCTTGCGCGGACCTTCGTCTTGATCAAAGAGATAGTTGCGTGTTTTCATCCTGCCGTCTTCGTAGTAGTTTTCAACAACCGGAATCGGCACAATTTCATCCGAAAACTTACCTTCTTCCTGAGCCTTCAGCGCCTTGTCGTGCGAAGCCACTGAGAATATATCCTGTTCTTCGCGGCTCACCTTGTATTCCTTTGCTACCATTTCTGAGGTAAGTCCCATTCCCATAAACCATTTCGGGTGGTGCAATGCCGCATCGGGATTGGGCACCTGACGCCAGCCGCCCATTGCTATCATTGACATGGTTTCGGCACCTCCGGCAATGATGA
>DISP01000098.1 GCA_002421995.1 Bacteroidales bacterium UBA6207
AGTCGGCTTTTAAAAACCTCAAGTCGTTGTTTAAGTTCACAGGCATTCTAACTTTGATTTTCGTCATCTTTTATGCCTTGCTGATGATTGTTTTTTTGCCGTTGTCAATGCTGATGGGGCAATAGTGTAGCAGGCAAATTGGATATAATTAGTGAATGTTTTTAATTTCGATGGCTTTATTATGTCCATCACACACCCTCATGTCAGTCAATTGCTTTAGTAAACTCCTGACAATCATTCCGAACATGCCTCGTCAACAAGTTTAAAGCTCAAGGCCCAGACATTACAGACAGAATCCAATTAATCAATAACTGCCCTTATTTCATCACGTAGGTTGTAACGTGACGACATCACTTCGCCATAAGCGCCTGCTGATCTGATCACAACAATGTCGTCCCTGCTTGTTTCAGGAAGAAAAACGGCTTTTCCAAAGCAATCTGACGATTCGCAAACCGGGCCAACCACATCATAAGGCAAGAGTGTTTTGCTTTTGCTGCTTATGTTTTCAATTTTGTGAACGGATTGATACAATGCCGGCCTTATTAACTCTGTCATGCCTGCATCTAGGATGGCGAAATTCGTTTTAACACCTTTTTTGATGTATAGTACCTTTGAAACAAGATGACCCGACTGCCCAACAATTGATCTTCCAAGTTCAAAATGAAGCTGTTGTCCATGTTTGAGCGTAAGAAATTTGCGAAACACATCAAAATACGCTTTAAAGTCAGGAATTTCAACCTCGTCAGGATGTTGGTAATTGATTCCGAGGCCTCCGCCAACGTTAATATGCTGAATGTTAATGTGTTTTGATTCAAACCAGTTGTTAAACTCGTTCACACGCAGACAAAGGCTTTTATAGGGGTCGAGGCGCGTTATTTGTGATCCGATATGAAAGTGCAATCCTGTGAGTTTGATGTTGGGAAGTTGCTTGAGTAATTCGATCACTTGCTCCAATTCCCATGGATTGATTCCAAATTTATTTTCCTCAAGTCCGGTGGTGATGTATTGATGTGTTTGTGCATCAACACCAGGGTTGATGCGCAATGCAATGTTTGCGTCTGTGTTCATCTTTGCCGCACGCTGCTGAATAACCTCCAACTCTTGTATTGATTCGCAATTGAAACAAAAGATGTTATGTTTCAGCGCCAAATCAATTTCTGCATCACTTTTTCCAACACCCGCGAAAACGATTTGCGCGGCGGAGAACCCGGTGTCTATAGCTCTTTGAACTTCATTGCCACTCACACAATCGGCACCTTCCAAATAAGGTCGGATGATCTGCAACAGCTCAAGTCGGCTATTGGCTTTCAATGCATAATGTACATGAAAACCGTGCTGCTTAGAAGTAGCTGAAACCTGTTTCAAAGTATTGATAAGCAGCGTAGTATCATAGAAATAGAAGGGGGTTTGAACTTCTCTTTCGATCAGTGAACTGATTTTCTGTTGTAGATATGCTTTCATTTTTCGGGCGATGGAAACAGGTTGTTGTTAAGGGCAAGCATCGCAGCATTTTTAAATTGATTTGATATTAAAATGCTGATATTGTGTGCGCTACCACCATAAGAAATCATCCTAAGCGGAATATCTTTCAGCGCATCAAGCACTTTGAAAGCCTGATCCTGTTTATTAAGTGAAAAATCACCGACAACACAAACGATCGTTTGATTTTTTTCAACCTCAACTGCTCCATATTGTTCAAGTTCCTGAAGAATTTCGGTAAGTGCCGAATCGTTGTCAATCGTAAGAGAAACAGCCACTTCGGAAGTCGTTATCATGTCAATAGGCGTACGGTAACGCTCAAACACTTCAAAAACACTGCGTAAGAAACCATATGCCTGCAACATTCTTCCTGATCTGATGTTGATAGCCGTGATTCCATCTTTGGCAGCAATGGCAGTAACAGGCCTGGTTCCGGTATATTGATGGATGATAGTTCCTGCAGCCTCTGGCTTCATGGTGTTGAGTAAACGAATTGGAACATTTGCTTTCTGCGCAGGCAACACACAGGTAGGATGAAGGATTCTGGCACCAAAATATGCCAGCTCGGCAGCTTCATCGTATGATAATTCTGTGATAGGGAATGTGTTGCTGACAACACGCGGATCGTTGTTGTGCATACCGTCAATATCGGTCCAAATCTGAATTTCGGGCGATTGCAAAACTGAACCAAGTATGGTAGCGGTAAAGTCGCTGCCACCGCGTTTCAGGTTGTCAATTTCTCCAAATGCATCCCGGCAGATATATCCCTGGGTAATAAAAAGCTGATCCTCCGGATAAAGTTGGAGCTTGTTGCGTAGCAATATGCTGATTGATTCATAATCTGGTTCACCCTCATCGGTGATACGCATGAAATCAAGTGCCGGCAGCAAAACCGACTTAATTTCTTTTTCTTCCAGATAAAGCTGAAACAGGGAGGTGGATAAAAGTTCGCCCCGGGCCAGAACTGCTTTTTCTTCAAGAGATGTGAAAAGGTCAAGCGTAAAGCTTCTTAAATAGTTGAAATGCTGGCCAATTAACAGCTTGCTTTTTTCGATGAATTCCTTTGTTTTAAAAAGTGCCTGTACCACCTCCTGATAGTGAGATTCGAGCTTCATGATTTGTGCCTCAGCAACAATGGGTTCGTCTTTAAACAATGAGGTGCTTATTTCAACAAGGGCGTTTGTTGTACCCGACATTGCAGATAGAACCACAATTTTTGGCTGGTCATTATGAATCAAGTCAACAAGATTCTGCATCCGGTTAGCTGAACCTACTGAAGTTCCGCCAAATTTCATTATCAACATGTGCAATTCTTTTTTTTGCCAAAATTACTGTTTTGAGCCTTAGCGTTGATTAGTGTGGATATTTCTGTGGGTGCTGAATAAGCTAACTTATGAAAAGCTTGGCTTGATTTCTTGTAAAATTGAAAAACAATTGTAAATTGGCAGCCAAATTTGTTAGCTATGTATGAAATCCTATCACAAATTGATGACATTCGCCTGAATTTCAGCGAAGGAGGCCTGCTTTATATGAATATCACGCTGGCCATAATAATGTTCGGAGTAGCTTTGGATATTAAGTATGAGCACTTTAAGAACATTGTGCAGTATCCTAAATCAGCAATTCTTGGCGTTTTTTCGCAAATTGTTGTATTGCCTGCCCTCACCTATATCCTTGTGATTCTATTAAACCCTCCGCCATCAATAGCCATGGGCATGATTTTAATTTCGGCTTGTCCGGGCGGAAACATTTCTAACTTCATTTCGGCCCTTGCCAAGGCAAACGTTGCCTTATCAGTGAGTTTAACGGCAATTTCGACCTTAACGGCAACCTTTGTAACGCCAATTAACTTCGCGTTTTGGGGAGGAATGTATGTGCGTTACTTTGAGAAAGCCAGACATCTTAATGTGCCGATTGAAATTGATTTTTTGCAGATGGCACAAACAGTTTTCATTTTATTGGGTGTCCCGCTGATAGCCGGTATGTGGTTTGGTCACAAATTCCCTGAAATTTCAAAGAAATACCACAAAACTATCCGCACAACCTCTATCATTTTGTACATGACTTTCATCGTCGGAGCTTTGATTGCGAATGCAAAATACATTCCAATGGTGATCCTCCCTCTTGGTTTTGTGGTCATGTTGCTTAATGCACAAACATTATTTACAGGATATTTTGTTTCAACAATTTTCAAACTGCCGAGGGCAGACAGACGTACAATTTCAATCGAAACAGGAATACAAAACTCAGGATTAGCCTTGGTGCTTATTTTTAACCCCAAGCTTTTCAATGCCAATGGCGGCATGGCTTTTATGGCAGCATGGTGGGGTATCTGGCAAATGATCACCGGTATTGGCCTTGCTTATCTTTTGTCGAAAATCAGGTTAAGGGATT
>DISP01000205.1 GCA_002421995.1 Bacteroidales bacterium UBA6207
AAGCATTTCGAAAGGCACATAACCCAAAACACCATCCGGGACGATAATCAGGCGATTGTTTTTCAACTGGTTATCAATCGGGAAAATCAGCTTTTCGTATAAATCATTTGCTTCATGGATAAAATTGCGCAGATCGGATTTTTTATAGTTAGGATTTAATGTTGCACAGTGGTCTCTGAAGCGCATAGCTGCCTGAAGAAGCGAATCTTTTGCCTGCATTCGTTCAAAAGAGAAACTATTTTTTCCAATTCCAAAAATGTAGTAAGTAGAATCGCCTAAGAGGTATTCCACCATAAATTCATCATCTTCAAGGTTTTTCTGAACAACAGCAAGTTCCTTAACTGTTGGATTGAAGCGCATATTGTAATAAGCCGGAAAATCATTTTCAACCACTTTGAGCAAGCTGTCGTAGCGTCGGATCAGTTGAAAGTGTTTGTTTTCGAGATAAGACAACCGGTTGGCATTTACCTTTTGTTTTTGTTGTTCTTCGGCAACCAATTTCCCAAGAGATTGTATTTCAGCCTTTAACCCACGTTCCATCTCTGACAATGAAGGAGGTAAACCCGCAGCAACAGCCTCGCTTTGCCTGAGCGATGACATGAGCAGCACAGCTTTGCTTCGTGCACTAAATCCAAAAGCTGCTTCAGAAAACACGTTATTTCCCGTATGTTTAAAAAG
Organism: Bacteroidales bacterium UBA6207; assembly: GCA_002421995.1. GTDB lineage: Bacteria > Bacteroidota > Bacteroidia > Bacteroidales > F082 > JALNZU01. The sequence goes on from DISP01000205.1 coordinate 679, forward strand.
CTGCCAGGCCACCTCTACCGCATTCTGATAATGAGGCTGAAGACGCTCGTTGAGCTTGAGCCAACTCTCATCACTCAATGAGATTGTAAGGCTTTCGATGGTATTGAAAGCATTATTATATGAGTCGAATGCAATTGACAGATTCGACGAATCATTAACATCCATGTACTTAACCAAATGAAATTCAGCAAAACTCAGGTAATAATCTATGATCCTGAGTTGTAACATACTGTTTTCATACGCCGTTTCTTTGGGCATCTTCGAAACTTCATAATTAGCAAGTCCTTTGCTGAAGCTTTTAAAATACGACTCAGCATCTTTATAATTTCTCAGACTAAAATAGCAGGTGGCAAGATTTCGGTAAACATCGAGCAGTTCGAGAAGGTGCGTATTACCACTTTTCTTGTATTCTGTCTCTGCATTTTCGAATAGAAAAATGGCCTCTTTGAAATCTTTGCTTTTGAGCAAGAACTCCCCAAGGGTATTATAAGCTAAACCCAACTCCGCTTTGTCATGCTGTTGGTCGCTTGTATAACCGATATACTTTCTGAAATGCTGAACAGCAGATGAAACATCGCCCAATCCTTCGTATGATAAAGCAATATTACGTTCAATCTTTGCCAGGGTTGAATTTGGCAAGTCAGCTTTATCAATGTCATTAAGCAAAGTTATTGCATCCTCAAATTTTCCCAATTGATTGAGTACGAAAGCCAAATTAATTTTCGAAATATTTACGGTTGTTCTGTCAGCATTAACCTTTGAGAAAGCATTGAGAGCATTTCGGTAATATATCATCGCCTTTTCAAAATCATTTCGTACAGTAAAGTTATTACCAATGTTTAGCAGTAGTTTACCAAAGGTTTCCTCGTTCCTGTTTCTTTGATTTAGAAACAAGGCTTCTGCCATTTGGTTGTATTTTAAACTGGTTTCAACATTACTTAACAGGTACATATACCTTGCATAATTGAGATAAAATGATTTAAGTCTTTGGTCGCCAACACCATACAAAGCCTCACGAATATTCTTTGATTTTTCGAAATACATTCCGGCGCTATCATAATCAGCCTGAAACGCATGTATGATTCCAATATTCTGAATTACATCGGCATAGTCCCATCCTCCGACCTTCCAGCTTTTGCAAAGGCTATCAGCAGTTTGAAAGTTTTTCAGTGCTAATTGCACCTGTGACTGTGCCAAAGAAACAATGCCCTTATAGTTTAATATCCGAATGACCAAAACAGCATTTTCAAATGAGTCAGCACTAACGGTGTCCAGCACCTGTTCAAACAAACTTTGAGCAGCTTCATAGTTACGCTGAAGATAATACAGCTTACCTGTTACATGAATTTTGCGCAGCTTGAACCAATCATCAACATGGGACATTCGTGCAATGAGCGAATCGGAAACATTTAATAAATCGAGCGCAGCATTTGTTTTTTCCAACCTGATATTCAGGTCGGCAAGATTGTAATTCAATTTGAGAATGCTGTCATTGTCTGATGTCAGGGCAAGGGCACTTTTATAGAAAAAAAGTGCACTATCCGGTTCATCCACCGATTCATACCATTTAGCCCTCGCAACAAAAGAAACATAATTAGTGTTGGCTGGTTCAGACATATCACAAGCTTCCAGCAAAAACACCAAAAGAATTGCCAAAAGGTTAAATACCTTACAAATCTTAATCAACACAGCCCTTATCTTTGGATGGCGAAAGTAGCAAAAAGATGTTTGTTTACTGGAAAAATTCAAAATTTAATTCCAAAACTGAGACAAAAGAACTAAAATAAATATACGATAAAATCAGTAAAAGCTCTAATGAAGTGTCTATGTGAATTATGCTGTGATTCTTTGGCTATTATGCTAACATTTCTTAAAAGTTACTTCTGCTATTACGAATCTGATAAATCAAAAAAAAGGTCGCAACCGGGAGGCTGCGACCATTATACGCTACCACTTGTTATTTGTTATTTTCTGACAAGACGTTGATTATGCAGTATTTTTTGATTCAAACCATTGGTCAAAACCAATTGGTAGCAGCCGGCAGGCAGTTCATCGAACGTAAAACTGCTCTCTGAAAAACCTTTTGGCAGGTAAAGACGCTGATTTAGCATTTTGCGACCTTGCATGTCAAACACTGTAAGTTCAACAGTGCTGCTTTCATTTGTTTCCAGTGTCAATGTCACTTTCTCTGTGAAAGGATTTGGATAAAGATTCAATGCACCATTGGATGCAGCATTTTTTAAGACCGGCAAATTGTACATTACATCCACAGCAACTTTGCCATCCGGACTGAGCACATGACTGCTTCCATCAACAGTGAAGGCCTGTTTTTCAGTTTCCAAATCAATCAAAAGCCTTGCTTCCACCTCAAAAAGTGTATTATCAAGACGCGTAGATTTAGCCTGATCAAAGAGCGAACAGCTTAATCTTATCTGGTCGTTCGACACAGAATAGGTGGTATTGCTTTCCTTCGGGATCACCCTTACAACTTCGATCAAACCCGGGTCATAATTAAGAACCATCCCAAAACCGGTGGTTGACTCAACACCTTCAACTTTTACTGGTAATCTCACAACATCTCCTTTACGTGCAATTCTCTCAGTTGAATTGATTACATCCGTAGAATAGTCGCCATCACGTCCGGTTGGCACAAAAACCCCATCCACATCACCAACTTTTACTCCACCAATGGGGCCTCCACCTGTTTTCATTCCGGCTTCAACCGTCAGTTCTGTAAATTGCCACTTTCCGGCAGGAAAAGGTTGGTTGTAAACAAAATAATTGGTTAGAATATACTGAACGTCAAAGAAGTTAACCTGTTCGGAATCATCCACATCGGCAGCTTTCTTCTGGATGTCATTCAACTGAACATATCCCATAGCATGCATCCAAATCAAAAATGCCTGCTGGAAGGTGACAGGAGCTCCTGCCAGGGTTGTTGTAGCCCTGCAAGTGTAGGTGCCTGCAGGCACATTCTCAAAACTAAACTTCCCTAATTGATCACTCTGATCCATTCCCACCATCACATTTTGGTTGTTATACAAACCAACAAAAACACCCTCGATTGGATAGGAAGGATTGAAATGGTACAAAACAACTCCCTCAACAGTGTGTTGTGAAAATCCCAGCAAAGATAAAAACAGTGCTACTGATAAAAGAATAACTTGCTTACTCATGATGTAAAATTTATTAAAGTTCAAAAAACTTTGATACTAAGTAAAGATGCTTATACATTAGTGTCGTAAAAGATGAAAACGCACACCTAATTTCAAACTTTTGAAAATAAAAACACAATGTTTTTCATAATACACGTTCATTATTGCACCGAAACAACTTAAAACAATTCGATTTAACATTTATTAACATTTAAAATTTCGATATAAAATGGCCAAAATCACGGCGAATGAGGCAATTTTTTACAATATTTGCTTGACTGTTGTCAAAATTCTATTTTTGTCGCAGCATAAAAACAATAACTCAGATGAACTACGTACACTTTTCTCCTTATTTTCCACCAAACTATGCACAGTTTAGTGTTGCATTGAAAGAAGCCGGAGCCAATGTTCTGGGGCTGGGCGACAGTCCTTTTGAAAACCTACCCCAATCATTGAAATCAAGCCTAACTGAATATTACAAGGTGGATGACCTTCACAACTATGATCAGTTAGTTAAAGCTTTAGGCCATTTTACCCATAAATATGGTAAACTCGACGGGCTGGATGCACACAATGAATACTGGCTCGAAACCGAAGCCCGTTTGCGTACCGATTTTAATATCAGAGGTATAAAAACCGATCAGCTGGCTGTGATCAAGAAGAAATCGGAAATGAAACAAGTTTTCATTGCTGCCGGCCTCAATGTTGCCCCCGGCAAGGTGATGCATACATTGCCCGAAGCTATAGAATTTGTAAAGCAATATGGATATCCGCTTGTTGCCAAACCCGATTCAGGCGTTGGCGCTGCCAATACGTACAAAATTGAAAGTGAAAACGATCTGCGCAGCTTCTTCGATAAAAAACCTGAAATAGATTATATCTTCGAGACGTTTATTGACGGAACAATCTACTCCTTCGACGGCTTGGTTGATCAGGAAGGCAACTTCTTGTATTACAACGCTATGCGCAACGAAAAAGGAGTGATGGAAACAGTGAACGACGATACTCATATTTATATTATAACCCTGCGTAACATCCCCTCCGACCTGGAAGAAGCAGGCAAAAAAGTAGTGGATGCATTTGGACTGAAAGCCAGGTTTTTTCACTTTGAGTTTTTCAGGCAAGCCGATGGCAAGCTGATTGCGCTGGAAGTAAATATGCGCCCTCCGGGTGGTTTTACGACTGATATGTGGAACTTTGCCAGCAATATTAACATCTATAAAGTGTGGTCAGAAATGGTTGTGAACAACCGTACCGACCTTGTTTATCAGCGACTCTATCATGTTTGTTTTGTTGGACGAAAAAACAAATATACCTACAAGCACAGTGTCGAAGAAGTGTTGTCCGCGTATGGCAACTATATTGCATTTCACGACAAACTTGACATTGCACTTGCCAGGGCCATGGGAGATTACTGCTTTTTGGTGAGGGCCGAAGATGAGGAAAAAGTGATGGAAATTCAACAATTTATACACGCATTCAATTCATAATATGCACGTTGAACAACACAAATGGTACAGCCCGTCTCTGTACAAAGAAATGGAGATAAAGGTTTACGGCCACTATGGCAAACCTTTGCTGATCTTTCCCACACAGGGAGGATCGTTTCACGAAGCCGAAGACTATCATATGATAGACGCTTTACAGTTATTTATCAATGAGGGCAGGATTAAAGTATTCACAGTGGATAGTGTTGACCATGACGCCTGGGCAAATGAGGGAGTGGCTGTGCACCATCGCGGAAACAGGCATGAACAATACAACAGCTATCTTTTAAATGAAGTTGTGCCGTTCATCAAAAACCACTGCAATAGTCCCGAAATTCAGATTGCCCTCACAGGATGCAGCATGGGCGCTTATCATGCAGCAAACTTTTTTTTCAGGCATCCTTTTGTTTTTGACACAGTGGTTGCAATCAGTGGCATCTATGACCTCAGGCTTTTCATTGGCGACTATGTGGATGATTATGTTTACTATAACTCACCATTACGTTTTTTGCGGGAGTTATCGGATGAGCCAACGCTGCAAAAACTACGCAGCAACAAGATCGTTATCGCTGTCGGGCAAGGTGCCTGGGAAGAAGAAATGATTGCAGACACAGAAGAGATGCGTCACCTGCTCGAATCGAAAAACATTCCTGCCTGGATTGATGTCTGGGGAAACGATGTTGACCATGACTGGACATGGTGGCGGGTGATGCTGCCCTATTTCGTCGAGAAACTCTTTTGATGCGCCGATTTTTTAATAATAATCACAAACAAATCTGCATTCAGATTTTTGCTGAACCGTCAACGGTAAAAAGCACTAACAGCGTATTTTAATCAAACTATCTGTTTGAAGCCGCTGCTGCCTGAATTTCGCCAAACACCCTGAGGAAGTTGCCCGACCAGAATTTCTGCAGATCGTCCTCAGAATATCCCCTGCGCAACATTTCGGTGGTGATTGCAGGCAGTTGGCTCACATCCTTGCAAGCTGAAAGCATTCCGCCGCCATCAAAATCAGATCCAAATCCAACATGATCAATACCAATAAGTTGCACGATGTAATCAATATGATCAACGAGATCAGAAACTGTAGCAAGTTTATTCGGAAATTTCTTTTCGACTGCGCGCCATTCCCTGCCGGCTTCCTTTCTTTGATCCAGGCTTAGATCCGTGAAATTATTATATTTCTCCCTTAATTCTTTCAATGCTTGCTCCCTTGCGGCATTGGGTGCAGCCTCCTTTACGTATGCACTTAAAACGCAAACCTGTACCACTCCCCCATTTGCTTTAAGTGCCAGCAACATCTCATCGCTGAGATTTCGCGGATGGTTGCATACAGTCCGTGCATTGGAGTGAGAAGCAATTACAGGCGTTTTGGTGATTTTTAATACATCAAAAAATGCTTCATCTGAGATATGGCTGACGTCAATCATCATTCCAAGCCGGTTCATCTCTTTAACAACTTCTTCACCAAATGGGCTGAGTCCGTTGTGCTCAGCCTTATCGGTTGAAGAATCGCAGATGTCGTTGTTTTTTGAATGACACAGTGTGATATAACGCGCTCCGCGCTCATAAAAATCTGCTATGAGACCGATGTCCAGTCCAATTGGAAATCCATTTTCCATTCCGATGAAAATACTTTTCTTACCGGTGAGCACATTGCGGTAAGCATCTGAGGGACTGTAGGCTACAGCGACTTTTTCAGCATTGTCAGCAACATTTTTCTCTATCAGGTCAAAGGTTCTCAGCGCATGCTCCCTGGCTTTCAGTCGCCCTTTTTCACTCCGCTCCCCCTGACTGGTAAACACAGCAAAAAAAACAGCATCAAGTCCTCCTTCCTCCATCCGCACAAGGTCGAGACGGCTGTCAGTGGCGTCAGCATCGTTTCGTTTGCCAAAAGAATAGCCTTCTTCGTCAAGCATCATCGGCGTATCAGTGTGGCTGTCGAGCGTGAGCAAGCGATGATGAAGATCTGATTGTGAATGAGTTTTTAGATTGGAAACCAACAAAAAAAGTGCGATAAACGAAAACAATCTGACTGACATAGATCAATAATTTAGCCAACAAAACTAAGGAAATAAGACAAAATAAGTTTTGACTAATAAAAATTGCAGCTTTTGAAAATTTTCTATTTTTGGGTTTCACTTAAAAACAAAGTAGATGAAAACAAAAATGGCTTTTGTATTTTTCGCAGCAATTGTAGTTTATTCATCATGTCAGCTAAAACAACCCGCAACCACAAATGAAAACGCCGGCACTGTTGCAGCCGTTCAGGCACATAATGCGCAAAACGCACTTGACTGGCAAGGTGTTTATAAGGGCATACTGCCTTGTGCCGACTGCGAAGGCATTGAGACCAGTATAACACTGAACGCTGATATGACGTATCAAAAAACGACCCTTTACATTGGAAAAGAAGCGGTTATCAGTCCAACAGAGGGAACTTTCAGCTGGAACGAAACGGGTACTATTATCCATCTTGATAATGAATCATCCGAACCTGCCTCTTATTTTGTTGGAGAAAACAGCCTGACACATCTCGATATGCAAGGAAACAAAATAACCGGACAATTGGCTGATATGTATGTACTTAAGAAGGTGCTTGAGATTAAAGACCCCCAACTTACTAATGTAAAATGGCAACTGACTGAGCTGATGGGAAAAGCATTTGCAGCTCAGGAAGGCAAAAACAGGCAGGCATTTATCATTTTTTCTGAAGAAGGCGCAAAAATGCACGGTAATGGCAGTTGCAACACCTTCAATGGCAGTTATGAACTCAAAGAAGGCAACAGGATAACACTTACCGGTTTTGCAACAACAATGATGGCCTGTGCAGATATGGAAACAGAACGCCAGCTTTTTGATATCTTATCAAAGTGCGACAACTATACCATTGCCGATGGTGTTCTTTCTCTTAACAAAGCAAGGATGGCTCCATTGGCAAGATTTAGCGCTTCAAAAGACTAAAAATGTATCCAATCGGAGTTCAATTTTCTATCGGTGCCTGATTATCGCTTACTGAAGTTTTTTTCAACAACCTCCTGAGCTACAATTAAGATTAGTGACCGCTTACACAAAGAATGGTCTAACTACGGATAATCGTTCATTCCGGCTGAGGACCAACATTTGTATTTAATTGGTTTTAAGCTGGTTCAATCCCAAACATATTTCCACGACCCATCCTTTTGTTTCTTCCAGACGGTATGAAATACACCTTTTATCTCGATAGCTTCTCCTGATTCATTTCTGGTCTTCCAAATGTATTTACCATAGGTATAAGCAAGCGTTCCACAATCAGAAACTTCGATAAAATCGGGCGACCAATTGACAGTCGCATTTGACAGATTTTTACTTTCGTAATAATTACGGATGTTTTCATTTCCTTTGATTAAGCTGTCGTTTTCACGCAATATCACTGCATTGGTGTCGGCAAAAAAGTAAAAAGCCTGTGCAATTCCAAGCTCTAATGCCATTTTCTCAAACGCTTTTTCGCGTTGGAAGATTTCATGTTTTACAGCTGATTTGTCAATGGACTGACTGCAGGATGAAAACAAAACCACGAAACAAACAAGCAAAAGATTTTTCATTTTTAAAATGTATGATGATTGTCCAAATTTACGCTATTTGCACGAATGTAATAATCACGCTTGAATTTTCAAAACTGAAGGCTTAGTGCAACAACAGCCTCAGTCAGACTTATAATTGATAACTTATTTAGTCTGGCCATAATGTCTGGTGCTTGAGCGCTAATTTTGAGGACGAGGCATGTGCGTATTGCGTTTCAGGCGTTTATAATGTAAAAGACTGACATGAATGATGTACATAACGAAGCCATCGGGCATTACTGAAAGGCACTATTTAATCGTCAGAAATTAATCAAGCGAATTTTGAAGAATGATTTATTCTTTGATCACTTTCACAATTCTGACTTCATTAGATGTATCCCTGATTTTAAGAAAATATATACCGCTTACAAGATCAGAAACATCCACAACTGATTCTTCAGCAGCGATATGCAATCTTTTCACCAACGAGCCACGGCCGTTGAAAACTTCAACATCCTTTTCTGCATTCCAATTGTCAGTCAGGTGCAGCAAACCTTTTGTTGGATTAGGGTAAAATAGCTTCTCATTTGCTTTGGCTTGAGAAATATCCAAATACGTCAGATAATACTCGCAATCTTCGCCGGAAGGGTTATACATATTGAATGATGCGTCCTGATAACATTTGAAACGAACAAAATCCCACTCTACAATGCCCGGCATTGATTCGCATTGAAAAAACGTTGGAAAAAGCTGCTGAAAAGGGGCAAATTCCCCGCTGATATTGCCAAACCGCTCGATATAATTTCCGCTCAGGCCAACAGATGAGTTGGGAGTGGGTTGAACTGTAATGTACCTGTAAGGCAAATCATTTATTGTCATCACGCCTTTGCCGGTCACCTCCAAACGTGAAGTATCACCGCAAGGCCCTCCCGTATTAACTGTAGAAATCACCCATTGATCGCCGATAGCCGCACCAAAATTAAAGAGGATAAAAAACGCATCGTTGTTTCTGTAAAACACTGTGTCACCGGATACATAAGTGAAATTACTTGGATAATAGTTATGCGCTGCCAACACGATTTCTCCTGCCTGGTTATAGGTAAAAACATAGCTTTCTGAAGTAATCTTTTGGCAATTATGACCATCTATCACGGTGTCACTTGCATATTCATATTTAAAAAACCCACCAACACCAATATTCCAGAAATCATAGTGCCAAGCGGCTCCATAATCTATCCAAACCTGGCTGAATGACGCACTGTTGATGAAAAGCATGAACACCAAAAAAGGAAGTCTTTTCATAGTTTTATGTTTTTAATCAATAATGATGTTTAAAAAATTTTCTTTTTATACATGATTTCTCAAATGCATCAAATGAAGTGAGAGCAATACCGATCCTTTCAGTTTCGTATGAGTTTGACAACTGTTTTTCCTTGTGAGTTTTGGGCTTCGAGCAAATACACTCCGGGTTTCAGATTGGTGTTCATACCCAGCTCATCGAGCACATAACGCGTACGCATTCCGGGCAATGGCATTACTTTGGCGCTACTCACCATAACACCCTCAGGTTTTAGAAGATTGAGTGTAATTGTTTCGTTTACAGCTTGACTTATATCAATACTTATTCGGCCTGTTGAAGGATTTGGAAAAACCTCAAGCTTCATCGCCGCAGGGTTTTCTGACAGTATTTCTGTATTACCAACAATGAGGTGCTCCATTCTGAAAAAACGCATAATCGAACGCATCAGTTCTTTTCTCACCTGTGTCTCATCAGGCAATCCAATGTTACCAAACTCAAAAATTGAAGCCAAAGTTTTATAGTTTGTCCGTACACTGGCTACAGCCGACCAGGCATCGTTGGCAAAATTGGCACGAATCACCGGAAAGGCATAGGCGTTCGTTGGCAGCAGCCTGAAAGACATGACATTGATCGTAGCTACAAAATCGGCNNAGTAGTTCCTGCTCGCTTGCCGTCAGATTCACAATAGTGCCATAAGTTCCCTGACAGAGGAGCACCGCCCGGTGCTTGAAAATATTTTCGTCAAATGTTGTCGTAACATGATAACTAAGTCCAAGGCTGTCAAGCGCCTGCACCATCGCTGTTGCAGAAATGCTGTTTGTGCATTTGTTCAGCACGAGCACATTGTACTGTCCGATGACCAATTGTAACTCGCGCATGGTTTCTGTTCCTTCGCTGTTTATCAAATCCAGCTGAAAAATTGCGTGATGGTCAATCGGGCATGATGAGTCAACCTCGACATCAAAGCTTACCTGACTTGAATTTCCGGGAAAAATATCCCCGGCCGGAAGCGCATTTGTCGGAAAAATTGAAACATAAGGATCGGTGGTTGAAAGCTGAACCATCACGTCAGAAGCTACCAGCGATCCGTTGTTGACGACATTCAGCACAATACTTGCATTCTCACCCGCGTCGAGACGGTTGTTGTCGTCATCAATCACAAGATAACTTCCAAGCTCGAGTCCGCCACTTTGAATCTGTACAGCAGCCATTCCGTTTCGGCTCAATCCGTTTGCATCAAAATTCAATGTTGCAATGAGGCTGTGGCCATCCGGGCATTGATTTCCGACAGTAAATGAAAATGCATTTGGTATGCTTAACGTTTGTCCGGATGCCAATGTCCCTGCAACGGTTTCATTCGCCGTAACAGTGGCCATTGGATCATCAATAGCAAATCCAACCATTAGTCCCTCAACGGCAACGCCACCTGCATTTGTCAGCCGGAGATCAACACTGATGTTGCTGCCGTTGTGTGGCAATTGTCCGTCGGCGGTTATAAAACTGCATTCAAAGCGGATGTCGGGTGAATACTGAAATTGTTTCACATCTCTGATACCGCGAAAATCTGAAGCCTCCACAAACAGGTTTTGGATATCGGTTGACGAAGCCGGAGTGGCAATAAAGTAGCCGTCATCAGAAAGTGAATAGCCATCGGCAACAAGATCGGGTGTCAACCGAAAAGCTTTGTTTGTATAAAAGTTCCGGCTGTTGGCATTTTTCAACAAGGTATGTTGGGTATCACCTCCGGCTGATACTCCGGCAAACCACAGGATATTTTCCTCAACTTCGATATCGTTGAAGAAAAAATCAATGCTTCCATCGGGAAACAGCCTCACAGCAAACTCACCATGACCGATATAATTATCGTAATACACAAGATCGAGGTTCCAACGGAAGGTTGCGTGGTTTGCATCGCCCTCATACCAAATACCGGGCATTTGTTTTGTGCCTTCATAAAAAAGCACCGGAGCAAACAAAAAAGCTGAGATGTGCTTCATTTCCCTGAAGAGGTGATACGTGTCACGAAGATAGCGCCAGGGAAAAATATCTGGTTCAAAAAGGATAAAACCTGCCTCGTTTACATAAACTTTATCAAAGTTCTCGCCATAGAATGGAAAACTAAATCCAAGTTCTTTGACAGCGTATTTGTAATAAGGTGCTTCGAGCGACAACTGTTCCTGCTGAACTACAGGCATTTGCGCGTCTAGGATTTGCTGTGAATAGGGCGTCAGGAGCTTCCATTCGTAGGGTTCGGAGCCACCTTCGGCCTGAAGCGTGAAGCCTGCATCAACAACAGGGAGCTGTTCGGTAGTTATCGTAACATCATCAAAGGAAGATACATGATTAATCTTCAAACGGGTAACGTTGTTGTTTTCAAGCACCACATTTGCCTCCGGACAAGCAATTTCGACAAGGTTTCCGGATGTGTAATCCATAAGCGAAAAAGAAATGATTTCGCCAATACCACTGCCAAGCGGATCGTTTTCAAAGACTTTCAGAAAAAAGGAAGCTTCTTCGCCGGGGTTGATGTAGCTTAAAAGTGGTGTGATATCCAATCCAAATTCAATTGTTTTATTCTCAGGATTGGAAGTACCTCCCTGCATGAAATGCTTGCCTCCCTGGTAATTAAAAACCGGAAAGTTCAGGATTTGATCCGGGCTTTGCGCCTGTGGATCCCCCGAAACACCGGCAACCACCTTTATCTGTTCCCTGACGTTGTGCTTCAAACGTATTTTTACAGCCATTTCCGGATGATAATCAGGTTTCACATCCACCACATGCACCATACTTCCCCACATACCGCCATTGTATTCATTCAGTGCAAGCGTGCGGTACAAGGCAAAATAAAATCCGTTGTTAGCCCAGTTTTCTCCGTATGAATTTGAGATTATCAATGCCCCAATTTCCCAATCGCGCATATCCACAACGCCATCATTGGTGATATCGAGGTTGTTGGTAAACTGGCCGTCGCCATTCAGATCATAGCGGATGCTGTCGTTGTAGCCTACGATTGTCATGGCGTGGGTTGCCACACTTCCGGGAAAAAAAGTTACAAGCTTTTTTCCGGCCTCCGGAGATTGAGGCGGTATCGTCACGAAAATATATGGAGTTCCGGAAGCAAAATTAGCTACACCACCCACGTCGGCACCCTCGTGATGATGAGCAAGCCAATGTTTGAGATTGAGCAATCCTTCTTCATTTCCGGTGCGAATCATTTTTATTTGATGCGCTCTGTTACACATCGCATTGTAGTACTTTTCGTATCCGCTGATCCAAACAGTACCTTCGTCAATAGCCATGCCGCCATAGGTTTCAAGATCAGGCGTACCAACGTGTTTCACAACATCAAGACTGTGAAGGTAGTTTACTCCGTAATAGCCGTCATAGCCATAAAAATTGTATGCAAAATGCGACGGAAACTGATTGGCAGGTATGTCGGCAGCTACATTGCGTGCACGACACATCTCGTAGGTAAACATATAACCTATTGATGAAGCCTGCCCGCAAGAAGCACCTATCTGGCTGAATATCGGACGAAAATATATGTTTTGTGAGTTGTCAACCACTGCAGGCAAGTCCCTGTTGCGATAAGTATCAGGTAAAAGCTGTTCAGGCATATCGGGCCATTTCTCAATTAACGGCTGATCATTCATCATAAGCTGTTGATTCATTGCAAAATACTGAATCAAAACAAAAAATGCAGTGAGAAAAAATGTGTTGTAACGTTGACTTTTCATAAGCGAAAATTGGAATTGTAAAGTTATAATTATTCCGGATCAAATCAAGTGTGATGAAGTAAATGGACTTAGACATGCAGAAAACGGCGAATTTTTCATTGAAAGGTTTTATGACTATTTTTGCCGATTGCAGTCACCGTTGCCGCGGCGTGCAAACGTCGAGGAAAGTCAGGACAGCGCAGGGCATCATACTTCTTAACGGGAAGGGGGATTTCGCAGTGCGGAAGCCAACAGCAAGTGCCACAGAAAATTACCGCCCTTGAAGCGCTGCTGCGAGGGTAAGGGTGAAAATGTGAGGTAAGAGCTCACGGTTTTTCGTGGTGACACGAAAAGCGGGTAAACCTTATGAGCTGCAAGACCAAATATGCCGGTGCAGGTTTGCATTGCAAGCCGGAATGGCGGCCCGTCAGAGCCGGTGGGTAGGTCGCTAGAGTCTTTTGGTGACAAAAGGCCCAGATAAATGGCAACATAATACAGAATCCTGCTTATGAGACTGCAAAAAAAGGCAGGTTGGTCACATGGCTAACTTGCCTTTTTTGTGAAATCCCGACCAGTGAAAAGATATTGGAATTCATTCGGTTGATTGTTTTGAAAAATCAAATCCCCGGTCTGCCCCGCCCTGTGGTTCACGTTTGGTGCGCGGAAGCCTGCAATATCTATAGAAACACAGCGTTTGATGGAAATTCAGAATATGTTTCCGATCATTGTATTTTTGACAGAAAATAAATTGCCGATGAGAATAAACCGCATCCTGTTTTTCATGATGACACTTGCCCTGCTGCTGCCAGCAATTTCCCCGGCTCAGCAACAAATTTACAACGACGAATCTGCAACTTTGATTCGTGAAATACTCGAGCTGTATGAGAAAGGGCAATTTGGCTCTGTTAGGGAAAGCATCAGGAAGATAAAAGAAAATTCAGATCAGCTGCCCGAGAACCTGGCTGCCGATCTGGCTTATTACGATGCTGTGAGTGCCATTGAACTCAACGACAAAGATGCACTCGGCCTGATCAAAGATTTCAGCAGTCATAACAGATGGAGCAAATGGACCGAAAGTATGAATTTTCTTGAAGGTCGTGTTCACTTTTCGGAAAAAAGATATAGTGAGGCACTCGTATCCTTTCAAAAAGTGAAAACCGAAAAGCTTCCTGATGCCGAAAAAAATGAATTACTCTATAAAAAGGGGTTTTGCCTGCTAAAACAAAACAATACCGACGATGCCCTGGAGGCTTTTCGCGAGGCAGCAGCAAAACAAGGTCCTTACAAAAATGCATCAACCTATTATACCGGACATCTTTATTATGTGAAAGGTAATTACAGTTCGGCAATGGCCTATTTCAAAGAAATAAGAACCAATCCCCAATACAAAAAAACTATTCAAACCTACGAATTGCAGATAGCCTACAGAAATGGCGATTATAAAGAGGTTGCACTAAAAGGCAAGGAACAGCTCCAGCAAACCGACACAAAAAAACGAGCCGAAATTTTGCCCGTTATCGCCGATGCGAATTATCGAAATGGTGACCTTGCTGCGGCTCTTGAATATTACAACCAGCTGGAAAAGCAGAGCCGTACAAAACTTACTGATAAAGAATATTACCAGATGGGACTCGCGCGCTACGACGCAGGCTTTTTCAGCGATGCCATCCGCAGCTTTCAGCAAATCAGCAGCCAAAACGACAGCCTCATCCAAAGCGTCTCTTGGTTATTGGGACAATCGTGGCTCAAAACCGATCAAAAAGTAAATGCCAGAACCTCTTTCCTGAATGCTGCCATAAAAGGCCCTGACAAAACACTCGCCCGCGAAGCTTTGTTCAACTATGCCCGTCTCGCACTCGAAATTGGAAGCGACCCATACAATGATGCCACTGTACTGCTCGAAGCTTTTATTAACGGAAACTCCGACAGCCCTCAAAAAGCCGAGGCACACCAACTCCTTGTGAAACACTATCTTTCAACAAAAAATTATGAAGAGGCTCTGAAAACCCTTGAGGTAAATAAAAAAGGAAATCCGGAGCTTACAGCAGTTTATGAACAGCTTGTGTTTTTAATGGCTACCGATCTTTTTAACAGGCAGCAATACGGCGAGGCTATAACGTATTTTCAGAAAATGAATACAGCAGCCGCAAAAGCCAACAGCGCCGAAGCACTTTACTGGACTGCCGAAGCATATTACAGGTTGAAAAACCTCAACGAAGCCCAAAAGTACTACCGACAGTTTCTTGCACACAAATCAGCACAGACCACCCGGTTAGTGCCAATGGGTGTTTACGGATTGGCATACAGCCACTTTCAAATGAAGCAATACGCACAGGCACTCAGTGGATTCAAACAGTTTTTGGCTAATCCCGTGAACGATCAGCCAAAACTAAGTCTTGATGCGCAGTGCAGAATAGGTGACTGCTATTTTGTAAATAAAGACTACAATGCCGCCATCAATGCCTGGAAGGCCGTTGTTGATGGCCGCAGTCATGAAGCCGACTATGCGCTTTTTCAAACGGCGATGGCTTATGGAGCACTTGGCAAGAGTAACGAAAAACTAAGCCAGCTCGACCAGCTTACGAGCCAGTACAAGCAATCTGCTTACTACGAACAAGCCCTGTACGAAGGCGGATCAACACATCTGGTAATGAACGACCCGCGAGCGGCCATCAGCCGGTTCGACCGTTTGATAAAAGAACGTCCGCGTTCGGCCTATGCCAGAGAAGCAACACTAAAAACCGGCTTGATTTATTTTAACAACGGCCAGTCGGCAGAAGCCATAAAGCTGCTCACCAAAGTCACTGAAACCTATCCGGGAACACCAGACGCAAGAGAGGCGCTTAACACTTTGAAAGTGATTTATATGGATATGAATGCCATTGACGAGTACTTTAAACTGACTACACGCCTCGGTTTTGGCGAGGTGAGCAACAGCCAGCAGGACTCGCTGACATTTGTGACAGCTGAAAACCTGTTTGCTGAAAAACGCTACAACGAAGCCGGACCTTCACTTGAGAATTACCTCAAAAATTTTCCACAAGGCCAATACGTTGCAACAACACATTACTATCTCGCACAAATAAAGAAGGCGGGTGGCTCGGCAGATGCTATACAGCATTACGAATACCTTGCCGCAAACCCAAACAACCCATGGGTTGAAGAAAGCCTTCGCGAGTTGGCCCGCAAGCGCTACGATGAAGGAAAATACCGTGATGCACAGTTTTTCTACGAAAGACTCTACAAACAGAGTGATCAGCCTCAGCAAAGAACCGAAGCACTTGAAGGTGTTATGAAATGTAATTTCTTCAACGGTGATTTGCAGGCAGCTGTTGACAAAGCAAAACAATTGCTCGGCGACGGCAATGCAGATGCCGAACAACAGCTTCAGGCACAATATATTGCAGGAAAATCACTGTTCGAACTTGGCGATTATGAAGCCGCCAAAAAGCAGCTTCTTGCTGTTAAACAGAAAAACAAAGCAGCTTTGGGTGCCGAAGCTTCTTATTTGCTTGCCCGAATCAGTTTTCAGAATAATCAACTTCAGGAAACTGAAAATCAAGTGTTTGAACTATCGGAAAAATACCTGAGACAAGAATTCTGGGTAGCAAAAGGTTTCATCCTGCTGGCTGATGTGTATGTGAAGCAAAATAACCTCTTTCAGGCAAGAGAAACACTCAAAAGCATCGTTGACAATTACAAAGGAGATGAGCTGAAGCAGGAAGCACAACGAAAACTGAATATGCTACAGCCCTAAAAGCAAAAAAAAGAAAAATAACACAATGATTATCAAAAATATAGCAATGATCCCTTGTCAGGAAAAAAAAATCTTCGGGATATTGATTCCAGTGCTTTTTGTTCCGTTTCTGCTTTTTTCACAAAGCAGGAATGAGCGCGTTACCATCGTTGGCAGTTATCAACCAACCGTAAAAGAGGCTTCAAAAATAAATTTCAATCCTGCCGAGCCTGAAAGCAAGCTCCATTCAGTAGATTTTGATTTTACCGATCCAGGCTACAGACTCAGCCTTGCCATCGAACCTCCTCTTTTGGCCTATCTCCAGGCTAAAACAGACGAAAAAACGGTTACCTACCGAAATTATCTCAAAGCTGCCCTTGGCACAAACCTAAGTCCGGTTTTTATGTTCCGTCACCACTCTGCCTTATCAAAAAAAACAAGCTTTGATCTGGGTCTCAATCATGAATCATCATGGACGAACATAAAAGATTTCAGCAACTCAACCTGGATGCAAAATAATGCAGCTGCAACGCTGGTCACCGAAATCAGCGATTACATCTGGCAAAACAGTGTTGAATACAGGCACAACTGGTTGCATTACTATGGCTTCAAAAGCGGTGAATTTGCTGATTCATTATACACCAAAGACGAACTAACACAGCATTACCAGCGCATTCATCTTGCCACCGATTTAAAAAGCAATTACAAAAACAGCAAACGACTGAATCATCAATTTGGAATAGCTTATAATCAGTTTGCTGACAGGTATCAAAACACAGAAAATCTGGTTCGTTTCAAAGCAGGTTTAAACAAAACATATGATTGGTTTAATATTGACGGCGAGCAAGTCATGCTCCTTGATGCAAACTTTAATTTTCTTTCAGCAACCGACTCGTTGAATGGTATCCGTGGTTTATATGGTGAAATCAATCCAAAACTGCAACTCAACGGAAGCTTTTACGCCCTCGAAGCCGGCTTGCTTTTCGGTTTTGGCAACGACACAGCAGCCTTCTTTCACCTGCATCCTCAGCTGAGTGGCAAGCTATTTGTCTTTGACAGTAAAGTGGAAATTTATGCAGGCTTTGAAGGCATGCGCCATTTGAATACTCTTGAAAGCATTACACGCAACAACCCGTTTGTAAAACCGGGACAGGATCGCTGGTGGACCAACACCACACATGATTTTAAAGCAGGCATTAAAACCGGTGCAATCCCAAACACCGACCTCCATCTCGGCATTCAGTACAGGCAGATCGAACATGGCGGATTCTTTGTTACGGACACTACAAGTCTGCTAAAGAACCAAATGACAGTGTTGTGGGATGACTATAAATTACTCAGCTTCATTGCACAAGCTTCGTTTCATCACAAAAACAAGCTCGTTTCAAGCCTATTGTTTCAATATAACCAATATACGATGAAACAGCTGGAAAAACCCTGGCACATGCCTGAAATTGAAGCTGGCTATTCTTTTGCCTGGCAATACAACGACAGCTGGAATTTCAATGCGGGGCTCATTGTTTGGGCCGAACGATTTGCACCAGCCATTCAACCATCCGACGACTTTTTGAGGCTGCGGCCTGCCATTGATCTCAATCTAAAAACAAGCTATCAAATCAGCAGGCAGTTTGGCATTTTTGCGCAACTTTCGAATGTTTTCAACAACCGCTACGAAAGGTATCATAACTATCCCGTTCAGGGAGCACAGCTATTTGCCGGAATGAGCTTGCAATTTTAGTCTGAAGAATTTTTAATATCGTAAACTATTGATATGATATAGTTTATGAAATTTATCCTTCAACTGCATTAGCGAATTAAGCGCAAAAAACCACTTGCAAACGTTTGCAACAAATTGTTAATAAAAAGACCTTTTTCAGGTATGACTATGCATATTTTGTAGCGTTAAAATGCTTAAATTTGCGCCTGTTTTATAAAAACTTTTTTACGAAGAGATTATGACCGAAGAAGAAAAAAGGACGCAGGCATCCAGCGATTACAATGCCAGTAATATTCAGGTGCTCGAAGGACTCGAAGCTGTGCGCAAACGTCCGGCCATGTACATTGGCGATGTCAATATACGTGGATTACATCATCTTGTTTATGAAGTAGTTGACAACTCGATTGATGAAGCTTTAGGCGGATATTGCAACCGCATCGAAGTTACGATACACGCAGATAATTCCATTTCGGTTCTGGACAATGGCCGTGGAATCCCGACAGGCTGGCACGAAAAGGAAAACCGCTCAGCGCTTGAGGTGGTAATGACTGTGCTCCATGCCGGCGGAAAATTTGACAAGGGCAGTTATAAAGTTTCCGGAGGTTTGCATGGCGTTGGTGTCAGTTGTGTGAATGCACTCTCCACGCACCTTTTGGCCGAGATTTACCGCGAAGGAAAAGTTTTTCATCAGGAGTATTCTTGTGGAAAGCCGCTTTACGACGTCAAAACCGTTGGAACGACAGATAAAAATGGTACAAAAATCGTTTTTAAACCCGATGGAAGTATCTTTTTAACAACTGTTTACGACTTCAGCATTTTGGCAGCCCGTATGCGCGAGCTTGCCTACCTCAACAGAGGCATAACCATTACCCTCACTGATGAACGCGAAGCCGGTGCTGATGGTAACCCATTTAAAACCGAGACTTTCTACTCTTCTGCCGGCCTGCCCGATTTTATACGCTACCTCGACGAGAACAGAGAAAAACTCATACCGGAAGCTATTGCCATCGAAGGCGAACGCAATGATATTCCTGTTGAAATTGCTATGCAATACAACACATCATTCAGCGAAAACCTGCATTCGTATGTCAATAACATCAACACACACGAGGGTGGCACGCACCTTGCAGGCTTCCGTCGCGGACTGACGCGCACGCTGAAATCCTATGCCGAAAAGTCGGGAATGCTTGCCAAACTTAAATTCGATATCAATGGCGATGACTTTCGCGAGGGGCTGACAGCCATCATCTCGGTGAAAGTGCCTGAGCCTCAGTTTGAAGGACAGACCAAAACCAA
>DISP01000120.1 GCA_002421995.1 Bacteroidales bacterium UBA6207
TTAGGGTCTGCTGAAAAACTCTCAACAGTATGAATGATAGAATATTATGCGTATATTTGGATGATTAAATGCAAGGATAAATGCAAAAAGTTCACAAAAAGCGTGCACCAAGCCCAAAATATGTGAGTCCAAGCCAGCTTACATTAGAAGGATTTGAGAGTCCATTTGAGCGAACACTCAATCCAAAAAACCGTTGGGTTGTTTTAGCCAAGCTCATACCTTGGGATGAAATATCAGGAATTTACCTCAAACATCAAGGGATTTCAAGCACCGGACGTCCGCCACTGAGCCCTCGTGTGATCATTGGAAGTCTTATTATCAAGCATTTATGCGATCTGGATGACCGTGAGACCGTAGCACAGATTTCAGAAAACATCTATATGCAGTACTTTTTGGGTTATACCTCTTTCACCAACGAAGAGCCCTTTGATGACTCCTTGTTGACTGATTTCCGTAAACGACTTGGAATGGAGCAGGTGAATGCCATCAATGACCGCATTGTCCTGTTGAAAGCCGGTTTTGAATCTCAGCAGCAAAAGGAACAGAAACCGGAGAAAGAAGAAAATTCGGACCATGATTCCAATCCTTCTGCAGAAAACAAAGGCAAGTTGTTGATGGATGCCACCGCCTGTCCACAAGACATTGCCTATTCAACCGATCTGGATCTGCTCAATGAGGCCAGGGAAAAGTCAGAACAACTCATTGATATGCTCCACAAGAGCGATATTCACGAAAAGAAACCTCGGACTTACCGCGTGAAAGCAAGAAAAAAATACCTTCAAACCGCTCAAAAGAAAGTAAAGTCACGCAAGCTCATCCGCAAAGCAGTAGGAAGTCAATTAGGCTTTCTTAAACGCAATCTTTTGTCAATTAATAAGCTATTGGATAGCTATGAAAACATCCCTTTGGCAGCAAGAGAATATAAATACTTATTGGTAATCAATACTTTATATGAGCAGCAGCAGCAAATGTATGCTGACCAAACACACACCATCGAACACCGCATTGTGAGTATTCATCAGCCACATGTCCGACCCATCGTAAGGGGCAAAAGCCAATCAAAGGTGGAATTTGGAGCCAAGATTCAGGTATCACTCATTGATGGCATTTCTTTTCTCGACAAACTCAGCTGGGATGCTTTCAACGAAGGCAGCCATATGTTGGAGTATCTGGAGCAATACCATAAACGCTTTGGCTTTTACCCGAAGGAAGTGTTGGCTGACAAGATATACTGCACGCGCGCCAACAGGGAATTACTCAAAGAAAGGGGCATCAAGCTCATTGCCAAAGCACTTGGCAGACCACCGGCAGTGCCAATTCACCTAAGTCCGGGCGAACGCAATCCAATCGAAGGTAAGTTTGGTCAAGCCAAAACCGGCTATGGTCTGAACCGTATCAGGGCAAGGCTTCAAGGAACTAGCGAAACGTGGATTGCAAGCATCATTTTGGTACTCAACCTAGTCAAACTGGCCGGGCTGGGTAGCCTTTCTCTTTTGCTAAACACAACTGAAAGTTTTTCAGCAATGACACGGCTTTGGGTTGAAAATCAACGCTTGCCTTTTTCAGCACCAGCATCATTCCTTCATGTTTCTTTGCCCTCTAAAAGCGCAGCTTAATATGAAAAATGATTATCAAATATTAATTTCGAAAGCGTTTAGTTTTTCAGCAGGCCCTATAATAGTACTGGTACAGACGGACTCATGGGTCCTGGATGGTCATTAGGCGGGTTGTCAGTAATATCGTGTGTACCAGCAACACGATTTCACGATGGAATTAAAAAAGCTGCATATGGGCATGACTATGAGGAGGATACGTACACTCTTGATGGTCAACGTCTTATAGAGGTAGTTATTAATGATTTTGGCAACTATCGCGAATATAGAACGGAAAATGATGTTTATAGCAAAATAATGCGACGACCCATTGGGGTGCAAAAAGACGAAACAGGTAAATACTTTGAAGTAAAGACAAAATCAGGGTTAACCTATTTTTACGGAACAACCATCGACTCGCGACATGATTTTGTGAGAAATAACGGTTATGATACATATACAGTCAGCTACTACATTAGCAGAATTCAAGATGGATTCGGAAATAGAATTGAATTTGAGTACTTTAATCATGCAGATGAAGGCGAGATTTTATTAAAATCTATCAGTTATACGATGAATGCTACTCAAACCACTCCAACATACGTTATCAGTTTCAATTATAAAGATCGGCAGGATATACTGACACACTATTTGTCATACTTTGACAACGAACAAATTTATGCCTTAAAATCTACTACTTCAAAACTGCTTGATTATATCAACTGTACTTACTATTCTACATCACAGCTAGTAAAAAAGTATTCTTTGATTTATGAGCCGAAAGGACCTGGGAGCAACATTGAGGAGAAGAAGCAGTATTTATCAGCAGTTCAAGAATATGGCCTGAATGAATCTGTAAAATATAACAAAACTGTTTTTGAGTGGACTGATTTTTTATTGCCGGCGTACAGTCACGAAACGATTAGTATGCCGTTATCGGTTTTTCGTAACTCAACTGTCGAAAGTCCGAATGGAACCCCGGGATGCCCCCCAGGATATATCTCATATAAAGCCACCACCAGTAATTTGAAATACTTCTTCAATCATGCGATTAACACTGAGGAAAAAATAAAAATAATAAGGGTTTATGACTTGGAGCAAGATTCATACGAAGATTACGGGAATGATTGTAAATATAAATATAAAAAAAGAATATCAACAATTTTCGAGTTACTTCAACTTTCGGCTTCGGGAGGCTATGTAGTGGCAGAGTGGAAAGAATTTCTTCACGAAGAGTACAGCTACTATTCGACGACTCCAATACCAGGAAATATTCCCGTAAATGGTCTATTTCAAGGCGATTATAATGGGGATAGTTATATAGATTTTCTTTTTGTTGTTTATACAAATGATTCCAAAATAGGTGAATCAAAAGAAGGGCTTAGCGCCATCCACACCTCTTTTTATCTATTTGAGAACGATCATAATGAAACATTTATTGGTTTTGCCAACCCTTCTATGTTTCTGTTTTCCGAGGATGAAGAAATTGCTTTACCAGGCGACTTCAATGGAGACGGCATAACTGACCTTGCGTCTTTTAATACTACTTCCAAAAATATTCAATTTCGGCTGGGCAAAAAAAGCAATCCGTTGCGGACAAATGTTGATGGTCCGATAACTTATTCGATCGAACAATCAAATAATGTTACCTTTAATACCTATCTCGGAGTGAATGATTTCAATGGTGATGGCAGAGCCGAACTATACCGTCGAGAAACGAATAATTCAATCATTATTTATTATCTTGAACCTTCTGTGAATAATGATTTGGAGGTAGTGGCGAAAAATTTAAATTCCAATTACAGGAATAGTTTAAGAATCTGCAGTCTCAATCCCGATAGAAAATCTGACTTCATTGAGGTTGTTCAGTCAAGTGCCTCAATTATTCCTCATTTTATTAATGTGACTGTTGATGTAAACAGTATGTTCGGTAACGGGTCAAACGTGATCAACGCCCCTATTTCACCGAAAAATTTTGCAACATTATATGAGCTTCCTTCAGGAGTAACACTGGAACAGACGGAAGTACAGTCAACGATTGAACCCATTGTATTAATGGAAAATGCACAAAGCCAGTTCCTGCTGAAGTCGAAAATTCATGTCAGTGGTTTCAACGGGGCGCAGGAATACCACTATTCTACAACACTATGGCATTGTCTATTGCCTGATGCTTCCGGCGAAAAACTGATACTTTGTGATATTGGAAATTCGATGAATCATGATGATTTGAAAATGTTTGATTTTAATTTTGATAACAAAACAGACTTTTACCATGTTGAAAGCGAAGACGACAATTCGGATGTCATTTCAATTTACAAATCAGCCACACCAAATATTTCCATAAAAAAGATAACAACGGGTTTAGGCCTTCAAACGGAAATATATTATGGTAATACCGGGAATCCGGTGATTTATGAGGGTGCTGCATCAGCTTCTTATCCGGTCATACCGTACGATGCGCCACGAACAGTGGTTCATGAGGTAAAGCGTAGTAATGGGAATGGGGGCTGGATGGTCGAAAAATACAAGTATTTCAAAGCACGAGCACATACCGAAGGTCTTGGGTTTATAGGTTACGAAAAAATTACAAAAACAGATGTAACAAGAGGCTTTGAACATAGCACAGAATATGGATTTGACGAGCAATTTTTTGTTTCATATCCTTCCGTTCAAACAACTAAACTGATCAATGGCACACTCATTAACCAAACGCATACTTCCTACCTTGTGAGACAAACCACTTCGCCTGTTGACCCACAAAAAAAATACTACTTCTTACAACCCTCGAGTTCTATCACCACCCTTTATGAACTCAACGAAGCAGGCACTTCCTCCTATGCCTATAAAAAGGAAACCGTGAGTTACTCGCCCTTCTCCATTTTTGGCGATCCGGAAACCATCACAGAAACCTCTGAGATGATAGGCGGCAGCAATCCATCCATTATCACCAAAACAACTGTAAACCAATATAAAGCCGCTGACACCGAGAAATGGATTTTGGGAAGGCTCGAAAATGCTTCTACCACCTTTACATCCAACAACAACACGGCCATCACCAAGAAAGTAGGTTTCACGTATTATGATGCTCCATCTGAAAAAAAATACGGCATGTTGAGGCAGGAGATCACCGAGCCCGATGATGCCGCGTTGAAAACCACCAAAGAATACATCTATGATGAATATGGCAATATTACCACAACCATATTGAGCGCGCAGGGTTTAACAAGCAGGGAAAACAAAACGGAGTATGAACCATCTGGCCGATTTATTGAATACCTGGTCAATGCAAAAGCACACAAGACCAAACGCAGCTATGAAGCCGTGTTGGGCACCTTGACGCAAGAAGTAGACACCGACAACGAGCTTATAACCTCCTTTACATACAATGGTTTTGGACAATTGGAAAAAACGATTGCCCCTGACAACACCCAATTCGTTTCAGTTGCTCGATGGGTGTTGCAGGATGATAATCAAGCTCCGCTTTATGCAGTTTATTATATTTGGAGCAGATCATCCGGACAATCACCCCAAAAAGTGTATTACAACTGCCTTGGTCAAGAACTCAGAACTGTTACGACCGGTTTTGACGGCAACGCGGTGTACACTGACACACAATATGATGCGAAAGGGCGTGTGTGGAAAAAGTCAGAACCATATCTGCCGGGAGGAACTGTGTATTATTCTTCGATTGAATATGATGCGGTGGGAAGAATAAAAACCACCACAGCTCCAGATCATGGTGGCAACGCGGTGACAAGTTTTAAATACCTTGGTCTGACTACTACCATAACAAATCCAGAAGGCCATACCACCAGCACAATTGTTAATGCTGCAGGCTGGGTGGTGCAAACCAACGATGAACTCGGAGGCATTGTCACCAACCACTATTACAGTGATGGGGGCAAAGCCTGGAGCCAGGTGAACAACGATGCAAGAACCAAAAAAAGCTATCTTTACGATAAAGCAGGGCGACTGAAGGAATACCACGACCTGAGCCAGGCACCCAACAAAATATACTACACTTACAATGCCTATGGTGAGCCTGCCACCGAAATCAACAATGCCGGTCAGCTCACAAGCTATGATATGTATGATGAATTGGGCCGGTTGAAACAAAAAACCACCCCCGATGGAACGGTAACCTACGGATACGATGCGCAAAAGAAGGGATTGCCTGATTATATGCAAGCCGGCAATAGTCATAAGATCGAATACACCTACGACCAATATGCAAGACCCATAAAGACCATTGAAACCATTGAAGGTCAAATATTCGAAACCGGTCAATCCTACGATGCTTTGGGCAGGGCTGCAGTGCTCACCTATCCCTCTGGCTACGCGGTGCGGCATCACTACAACAGCAATGGTTTTCCGGAGAAGATCACAGAAGAAGGCAGCAACAAGCAGTTGTGGAAAGCCGGTGCCATGAATGCCCGCAACCAGTACACGGTTTTGAACTATGGCAGCTACATCAGTCAATCAATGACATATTATGAACAGGACGGCAAACTCAAGCAACAATCAGTGGCCAACAAGCAACTCAATGATTATGACTGGGACAAGCTTGGCAATCTCACCTACCGTAAAACACGTCTTGGAAAAACAGAAGGTTTCTCCTACGATGCCATGAACCGCATAAGGTATGTATATCACAACGGGCAGTTGAACTTTACCTACAATTACGATGCATTGGGCAATCTTACTTTTAAAACAGGAGTTGGCAACTACAGCTATGAGGACAATGTTGATCCTTATAAACTGACAGCCATTGACAACAAACCGGCCACCATCCACAACGAGCGTCAGGAAATTTCCTATAACTGGTTCAACAAGGTGAAGACCATCACCGAGCGCGACCCGCAAAGCATGGCTGTTGTGAGGCAGATGGATCTGTGGTATGGTGTGGGTATGCAACGCGTGAAACAGGTGGTGCAAAACACGGGACAACCCTCCGAAACCACCTGGTATGTCGGCGGCATGTATGAAAAAACCGAGAAAAACGACCAAACCACCCTCACACATTATGTGGCTGCCCCTTCGGGTTTGGTGGCAGTAGTGAAGCAAACGGGCAGCAACCGCGTGATCAACTATGTGCTTACCGACCATCAGGGATCGGTGCAGCTGGTGTTGAGCGAAGCTGGTGTGATCTTAGAGGAGAACAGCTATGATGTGTGGGGATTGCGGCGCGACCCCGTTACCTACGATGTGTATGCCGTGATGCCGGCCACACAGCTCACGCATGGCTATACCGGCCACGAGCACCTCGACCTTTTCATGCTCGTGAACATGAACGGACGTGTGTATGACCCTGTATTGGGGCGTTTCCTGAGTCCCGACCCGGTGCTACAGTTTCCAAACTACACCCAGGGTCACAACCCTTACACTTACGTGCTCAACAACCCCCTACGCTATACCGACCCAAGCGGATATACTTTGGTTGGCCAGTTGGTGGCAACCTCTTTAAGTATGTTTGCTTCTGCAATACCGGGAGTGAATTTATTTGTACCCATTTTGATTTATTCAGTTGCAATGACCATAGATCATGCCATTGAGCTTGGGCGCAATGCAAAGGGTGGAGAACTGATGGGCTATTTCATACAGACTTTTGCACTCACAGCAATCAATATGGGTGTAACACAGATGATCGGAGATTACTTCAAGATAGCACAAATCAAGAATGCAAAGGAATTCAAGCGGGCAATGGTCCACGGCATCTTCAACGGAGGCATGCGCATGGCGCAAGGCGGAAAATTTGAACACGGATTTCTCTCAGGTTTTGTATCTTCGCTGGGTGGAAGTTTTATGCAGACAAACGCACCAAATATGAGCAAAGGCACGCAGGTGGCGCTGGCTGCCGTGATAGGCGGCACCGCCGAGGCATTGGGAGGCGGCAAGTTTGCCAACGGCGCCGTTACCGGGGCCTATGTGATGATGCTGAATCATTTGGGGGGTGATATGGATAAGGCGAGTAAGCTCAAGAAGTACCAAAACGCCATCTATGGTATGAAACTTCCTGATGGCACAATTGTTAACAAGGAAAACATTAGTATTCATTTTCTGGATCCTCTTAAAGAAGGTTTTTCACAAGTAGATGCCAACGCGATGTATTTGGGTGAAAAAGATGGGGTGTACTATGTTGCTTTCAACATCGGTGATTACGAAGAAACCCCTGACAATATCAGGTTAACGGTAGTTCATGAAATGTATGGTCATGGCATAAAAGGTTATGGGGGTGGAACAAATACTCATTACAAAGCATATTTTACCGAAATTGACAGCCAATATTGGACGAGTGCAACGCCTAGATATAGATATTACACTGTGAAAAACATGCTTGAATACAAGTATGCTGAAACGGGTTCAGCTTCATTGCCAATGAAGTATTATAATGCATATATTAAAAGTATTAATTTTAAATAAATTTTAAATGAAAGCGATAGGCTATGTTTTTCTTATTACTTTTCTCTTAACAATTTTAACCAACTCATTGCTTGCTTGTAAATGCAAGTCATCGGATTTTGCGGATCAATATAATGCGGACAAGATATTTATTGGAAAAATTATTGCTGTTGATCTGAAGCAAGAATACTTTACTGTACAAGTAATTGAAAATTTTAAAGGCAATAATATAGACACACTTTATGCCAACTATGATAATTGCTCAATTTATCCTTCAAAAGATGCTGTTTGGCTAATCTACGCTAATGTATTACATGAGGATACTATATATATAAGTCAGTGTGGTTTTTCTAAAAACTTTGGTAATCCAGTAAATCTCAACCTTTTTAATACTCCTCAACCATACTTAAGTGGAATTTTGAGTTATTCTGATTCATTATTATTAGAGACAATGAATAGAAATTCTGTTTATTCTGAGTTGTATTTTCAAATTGAAGGATTAAAACTGAAAAAAAATAATGCTATTTTAAATGAAGTTAAAGAGAATCTAAAGGAAATGGAAATAGCTCAAGATACTATGTTTTTAATAACATCATTTTTTTTGCTCATAATCATCATATTAACGATCAAGCTGCTTATGGTTTTATCTCGAATACGATAAGCTATTTGCCAAATATAAACTCAAAATCGAAAAGTTTTAACACGAAACCTTGAGCTGGTCTAGAAAAACTGGACAGATAAATTAATTATTAATTTTATGTCCTATGAAACAGAATCGAAGAAAATTTAGTTCAGCCTTCAAGGCTGAGGTTGCCCATAGAAGCGATCAAAGGAATCAAAACGGTATCAGAAATCGCGCAGCATTAGAAGCTTCGGGGATGGTTTGGTTTTTAAACACAAAAACCGGGGCAATGCAGGCTTATGGCAAATTGTCAGCTTTTTTTGGAAAAACAAACGATGCCAGCACCGAAACCAGCAATATGGCAAGGATCACGAGCAGCGAAGCCACAATGGGAAAGTGATAAAAACCCGAAATTCCCATCTTCACACCCACAAACACCAGGATGACGGCAAGGCCGTATTTGAGGTAGGCGAAATATTTGGTGAGGCCGGCAAGCGCAAAATAGAGTGCCCGCAAGCCCAGAATGGCAAACACATTGCTCGAGAAGATGATAAAAGGATCGTGCGAGATGGCAAGGATGGCAGGGATGGAATCGGTGGCAAAAATCAGGTCGGTGAACTCGATGATGATAAGCACCACAAACAGCGGTGTGGCAAAGGTTTTGTGGTTGATTTTCACAAAAAAGCGGTCGCCGTGCATTTCGTTTGTTACAGGCATGAGCTTTTTGAAGAGTTTCACCAATGGATTTTGCTCGGGATGCAGGCTTTCCTCCTTATGCACCATCATCTTGAACCCGGTATAGATAAGGAAAGCGCCAAAAATGTAGATGATCCAGTGGAAACGGTTGATAAGGGCAACGCCGGCAAAGATGAAGACAGCCCGCATGATGAGTGCCCCCAGAATGCCCCAAAACAACACCTTGTGCTGGTATTTGGGTTCTACACCAAACATCGAAAACAACATGATAAACACAAAAAGATTGTCAACACTCAACGCCTTCTCGATGAGGTAGCCTGTCAAAAACTCCAGCCCCTTCTCATGTCCGACGAAATGGTAAATGCCATAATTGAACACCAAAGCCAGCGAAATCCATACTGCACTCCATATCAAGGCTTCCCTGATTGAAACATCGTGCGATTTGCGGTGAAAAACGCCGAGATCGAGGGCCAGCATCAATATGACAAAAGCGATAAATCCTACCCAGACCAACGGGGTGATTTCGATGAATAGCAACATATTATATAAGGTATTTGATGACAACGAATCCCCCGATGAGCAGCACCGTGAAAGCGAGGGCCAGGAGGTTGAAATATTTATCAATGAACGACTTGATGCCGGGGCCAAACTTCCAGATGAGCCAGGCTACCAGAAAAAAGCGGGCTGAACGGCTGACGATGGACGCAATCATAAACATGGCAAAATTGATCTGAAACACGCCGCCCGAGATGGTGAACACCTTGTATGGAATGGGCGTAAAACCTGCAGTGAAGATCACCCAGAAATCCCATTCAATGAACATTTGTTTGATCTCGTTGAAGAGCTCAACCGTGAAGCCGGGGATGTAGTTGAAAAACAGCATGGCAAAGGCAGTGAACTCGCCCGAGGGTGTTTCCCAGGCAAAACGTCCGATAAAATAACCCACCACAGCACCAGACACTGAACCAAGTGTGGTGATAGTTGCAAACATGAACGCTTTTTGTGTCATGCCGAGTACCATAGCAATGAGCAGCACATCGGGCGGAACGGGAAAAAACACAGATTCGGCAAAGGCAAGTAAAAACAGCGCCCAGCGACTGTTGGGCGATTCGGCCCAGCCCAGCACCCAGTCATAAAGTTTTCTGATAGATTTCACGTGGTCGTCATTAAATTTGCGCAAAAGTAATTGATAATATTTCACAAATTGCAGCATTCGCAAAAAGACCATCCAGACAACACGCTTCGGCAGCCGGAAAATATTTGTGTGAGCCGGGCAACCTTTTGTCAAAGATGTGTTTTAAGGTTATCGTATGAAGTATAACGAGGAAACATTGGTCAAACAATTAAAAAATGGGGAAAAGAAAGCTATGGAAGCATTCTACGACAGCTACGCACCCGTTCTTTTTGGCATCACCCTCCGTTATACTGCATCGCAGCAGGATGCTGAAGATGTGCTGCACGAATCGCTCATGAAGATACTCAGCGGCATCAAAACATTCAGCTACACTTTTCCGGGCTCGTTCGAGGCCTGGATCAGGCGCGTCACAGTGAACTATTGTCTTGGACTGTTGCGCAAAAGAAGCAATCTGATGATTGTGGACAAAGCCATCGAAGCCATTGACCACGAAGAAGAAACCGACGACAGCGATGACAGCTGGCGCGAGACCAGTCCCGAAAAAATCATCGCCATGATTCAGCAGCTTCCAGCGGGATACCGCACCGTACTCAACCTTTTTGTTTTTGAACAGCACACACATAAAGAAATTGCCAACATGCTCAACATCAGCGAAAACACCTCGAAATCGCAGTTAGCCAAGGCCCGCATGATGCTTAAGAAACGATTGATACACCCTGAAACGCAAAAGATAAAGTCATGAAACAGCATAGCCACTTTGATGAGTTCCTCAGGGAGCAGGCAGCTGAATTCAGGCCTGTACCGCCATCGCGCCAGAAAGATCGTTTCATGCTTGCAGCCACAACGGCACCCCGGCAGCAGACCACCCGCAGCAAAGGCTTCTACCTTTCGCTTGCAGCTCTGATGCTCCTGCTCGGCACTGCTGCACTGTATTTCACAATGCAAACCGGCGAGCTGCCAGCTGCAACCGATCCTGCACAGATGAATTCGCAGTTGCAAAGCACCAAAGAAAACGCAGGCCTTCTACTGTCGCAAAACCCGGCTGAAGAACAGCACACAAAGCCTCTTGCCACGGAGAAACCACATAAGTCATTGATCAGCAATGATTACGAAACAAAAGCAGGCACCCCCGCAACCCAACAGGCCGGGCAAAGTGCAGCCACAGCTGACAATAACGAAGATCAGACAGCAGCAAATGCAGAGCCGGCCGAGAAGCCCGATGCAACACAAACTGCAACAGAAGACGCGGCTGCAACGCTTATGGCTGCCGGCACCGAAGCTGTCGAAACCGTAATACAAGAGGCCGGCTCACCCGAAGCTGAACACAATAAACCTGCCCGGGCGGGCAAGAGCCTGCCAGCCAGGCACCTTTCGGTCATCAGCCTTTATTACGCACCTGAGCTGATCTTCAATATCATCGAAAACGAGAAGTTTATACACAATTTCGGTCTCAGCTACCAGGTTGAGCTTTTCGATGGCCGCTATATCATTGGCACAGGTCTGGGCCTGAGCATCAGCAAAGGCTATTATGAATATGCCATGGAATATAAGGAGTTTCTGGGAACCTTCAGCAAGCTCGACTCCATCAGCTTTGCCTTTGATCCTGAGCGATTTGAAATGACCTCTACCATTCATACAAGTGAAACACAGGTGTTTGCCGATGAGATAAGCACGGATTACAAACGTGTTTACCGCCAGTTCAGGTACCTGCAGATCCCGTTTATCCTGGGGTATAACTTCGCATGCAAAGAAAAATACAGCATGGGCATCAGGTTCTCGCCCATCCTGAACATCCTTTTGGACAAGACAATGGTTGACCCAAACTTTGATCCCGGCCCAAACCAGCTGGTTCAGATCAACCGTATTACTCCCGAACGGGTGCAATCAAACTGGCAGCTGGCGGCAGGATTCAACTATACACGCAGCCTGAGCAGGCATCTGTGGATGGAGGTCGAGCCAGGATTCAAATATTACTTCAATTCGGTCTATCAAAAGTCGGATCACACCGAGCCACCCTATGGCTTTGTGCTGCGGATGGCAATAGGTTTTAAATAGAAATAAATGATCATTTATACATAACGAATTATCTCACTAACAATTAAATCATGAAAAAAATCATCTTCGCGCTTTTCCTGTTTCTCTCGCTGGGAGCCTGGGCGCAGCTTACGGTTTCGGTTTCGGGGCACGTAACGAACCAACAAACGGGAGCTCCTGTGCCCAACCATGTGGTGATGGCGCAGCTAACAGTTGGTAACGACAGCCTCTCAGGCGTTGCAATGGCCGTGCCAACCGACGGACAAGGTTTTTACGCGGCTGTTTTAACAGCTGAAGGATTGAGCGGCATACTCGAAGTTTCGACCATCAGTTGCGATGGCGTCCTGCTCAGCGATACGGTGCAGGTAAGTGCCAATACTCCATCGTTTTACATCTTCGACTTTGCCGTCAACTGCCAGCCCCTAGAGTGCCAAGCCATGTTCAGCTATTATATGGTTGATAACATGACGGTTCAGTTTCAAAATGAATCAGTCGGACAAGGCCTCACCTATCTATGGAATTTCGGCGACGGGAGCACAAGCGCCGAAATGCATCCGCAAAAGACCTATGCAGCTGGCGGAATGTATGAAGTAAGTCTTTTGGCAGCCAAAGCAGACTCGTCATGCGCTTCCACCTACACCTTCACGGTCTTTGTGGGTGAGTCGCCACTTGAGTGCTCCGCCATGTTCTATTATGTTCCGCAGGCAAACAGCCTGAATACCATCAGTTTCATTGACATCTCGTTTGGCAACCCGACAAGCTGGGTGTGGGACTTTGGCGATGGCATCACAGCAGCCGAACAAAATCCGGTACACAGCTATGTTGCAAACGGAACGTATATGGTGACGCTCAGCATCGCCAATCCCGAAACGCAATGCCAGAGTGCGATCACCATGCCTGTTTTTGTTGGCGACAGCATCATCAGCGGCTGCATGGCTATGTTTGACTATTATCCCGGTTCGGCTCCCAACGAGATTATGTTTCTCGACAAATCATTCGGTGCCGGCATCAGCTCCTGGAGCTGGGATTTTGGCGACAACACCGTTTCAAACGAGCAAAACCCTGTGCATCAGTACAACCAAAACGGGATGTATATGGTTACGCTAAGCATTGCGGACCAGGCTAACCAATGTGCAAATTCCATTACGCTACCCGTTTTCGTCGGCGACAGTATCATCACTGGCTGCATGGCCATGTTTGGGTACTACCCGGGAGCCAACACCTCCGAGCTCGTGTTTGTTGACAAATCATTCGGTGATAACATCAGTTCGTGGAGCTGGGATTTTGGCGACAACACCGTTTCAAATGAGCAAAACCCCGTGCATCAGTACAACAGCCCGGGGGTTTATCCTGTGTCGCTCACCATTCAAAATGCCGATGGAAGCTGCTTCAACACCTATTCCGAGATGGTGTATGTGGGTGCCAATTCCGGCTGCTATGCCATGTTTGAGGCCTTACTCGTTCCGGGATTTAACACCGCATTCATGTTTCAGAATTTCTCAAGTGGCAGCTTCACTTCGTGTCATTGGGATTTCGGCGATGGCAACAGCTCCACCGAATTCAGTCCGACGCATGAATTTGCCAACCCTGGATTTTATGATGTTTGCCTCAGCATTTCTTCCGGCGACAGCAGCTGTTTCTCGTCTTATTGCATGACGGTGATGGCAGGTGGAAGCACAGGTTGTATGGCCAAGTTTGCATACTATCCCGACACCCTGAACGGTCAGTCAGGACTGCAGTTTATGGATATGAGTCTCGGACAGATAGAGAGTCGTTATTGGGATTTCGGCGACGGACAAAGCTCAGCCGAAACCAATCCTTTGCATGTGTATGCAGCTTCGGGTATTTACAATGTGTGTCTCACCGTTACCGGAAGTGATGCAAGCGGCACCACCTGCACAAGCACCTGGTGCGAGAATGTGTATGTGGGAAATGTTTCCAACTGCTTCAATTATTTCATCTATTCCGTGGCCGGTAATACTGTTCAGTTCCAAGGTTTCCATTCTACGGACGTTCCCGCCTCCTATCAGTGGGATTTTGGCACAGGTGTTGTCACAGTTGGCAATCCTGTCACCTTCGTATATCCAGGCCCTGGTGTTTATTATGTGAAACTCAC
>DISP01000217.1 GCA_002421995.1 Bacteroidales bacterium UBA6207
TCTATTGTCATTGTATGGATATTATAGGTGGATGTAAACTGTTGCAGCACACGTCCTGTCATGTCGGTGAGCCTGATAACTGATCCTGCAAAAAGACCTTCCATGCTGAATTGCCCGGTTGTTGGGTTTGGAAATGCTTTGATAGTCATGTTATTGTTGTCATCAATGCCGGTAATGCCGGTTTCCATCGTAGCCAGCATCGAAAGGCCAAGCAGTTGGAAAGTGCCATCGTGGTTGGGCATGGATGGGTCGTAGGTTACGCTCATATTATAGGTCAGGTCGTTGTCGCTTTCATGGAATTTCCAATGAATGAGGTCGCCTACCTGGAAACCATCTTTTTGCGGAGTGGCAGGATTGTCGCCATACGCTCTGACAATCAGAACACCATTTTCATACAAGGCCGCCCCGGCGCAGTGCTGCGTTCCGTTGTCGTCCCAGAACACGCCAAACATATCACCATCGTTGATGCTCAGCCCCTGCATGGCAGCCGAGGTAGGAATATAGATATTGTGTACGCTGGAGGTACGCGTAAATTCCCAGCCTTCAGGCAGGTTCATGGCTGGTTCAATTTGCACTTCGATGGAGGCAGGCACGCTCTCGCCGATGTCGTACACAGCAGTGATACCGTAATTGATCGTTCCGGTGATGCCGGGTATGTCAGTATAGTCCAGACCCTGAAGCAAGTTGCCGTTGATCTGCTGACCATCGCGGTAAAGATTATATCCCAGCAAAACAGGATTGGAGGCACTATTTCTGGTAGCCGGCGATTCTTTTTTAACAAGGGAGGGAGTTTCAGCAGTTGATTTTCGGCTAATTCTTTCGAGTACAATAGGTTGTGATAATCCATTGATGCTGGTGCTTTCAAGCATTCCGCGAATGTTCCAGTTGTAAGGTAGTCCGTATGCACTCAGGGTGCTCCATTCGCTTCCATTGAGGCTCACAAGATCGCCTTTACCTTCAATAGCCGGGCCACTGTCAATACCGGCAGGAAAATCAAATCCGGTTTGTATCATCTCATAGCCAATCCAAAGATAATCGTCGGCCGTGATGGTGATGGGAACATTGAGTTGCACCTCGTTCCATCCCATAGGTGATGGGTTAATAACGGCTTGTTCAAAGATGAGATTTTCGGCATTGCTTCCGGTAAAAATTTTTGCCGTGAAGTAAGGAAGGTCCGACCAGGTGTAGAACGCAATGCTGCTTAGTTGTTTGCCGGCATAGGGCATCAGGTCAACAGGTGAAAATTTGGCAGCGGCTACAAGCGTACCATCCGAAGAGAATCCTACAGCCGAATATGGCGTTCCGCTGCCGTATTGCAGAAGGCCCGGATTTGAGCCGGGAGGAAACCAGCTAAGATTGACAGATTGGTCAGTTACTTCGCCTGTAAAACCGGCAGGAGGTGGCAGGCTCACGGTGGCTGTCATCACAGCTGTAAAAGTAACCTGCTCATTACCAAGGAAAGTCGAAATGCCAAGGTTTCCGGTATATTGACCCGGTTCACTGCCATAAAAGTAAACAACCACTTGTGTTGTTTCACCGGCACCCAAATAGGAATTCAGCAGATAAGGCTGAAAAGCGATATTATCCGAACCGGAATAAACATACATGGGGAAAGAGCTGGCATTGGTGATGTTGAATAGTTTGTACACATACTGATTCACCGGCACCATACCAAAATCGAGGGTGTCAGATTCAAACAGGATGACAAATTCACCTACCTCTACTGTTAATTCAGTAGGAACGATGGTAATCGGATTGTTGAGGTTATTCGTCTGAATCCTGATGGGAATGGTGTTAAAACCAGGTGTAAGGTATTCGGAATAGATGGTGAATGCCACCTGATTACTTTGTCCGGGCTCAATGGAAGTGTTGCTGGTGTCGAGCGAATAGAAATAAGGAAGCTGATAGGGAGTCCAGTTCAGAGGAGTTTGACCTGTGTTGGTAAAAGTAAGATCGATGGTAACACTCTGCCCGAAGTCGATGGTTGCAACAACAGGTTGTGGGGTCACAGTGAGTGCCGGCCCGCCAATTTGCAGCAGCTTTTCGGTTGGGATACTTTCGCCAAGGTCATAGACGGTGGTAACACCATAAGTAAAAGTACCATTGCCGGGTTCCGGATCGGTGAACTCAGTCTGTTCAAGCAAGTTGCCATTCAGTTTCTGACCATTGCGATAAAGGTTATATCCTTGAAAAACAGGTACAACAGCAGGACTTTTAATTGTAGCGCCTCTTTCGATGGTTCGGTTGATCAGGCCTGCACCCGGGTTGGCAGCCAAACTGTTTTCTGCTATGGGAGAAGCAAGGGGGAGCAGGGTGCCCGACTCAGAGATAAATCCTTTGATCAGCCAATTGTTGGGGAAGCCGTATTCTGAAAGTGTTGCCCAGCCATCACCCAGATTAACGAGATCGCTTAAACCGGTGATTGCCTGGCTGTTGTCCACAGCTGCAGGATATTCATTGAAAGGCTGTTGCATTTCGTAACCTATCCAAAGATCTGTGTTGGCATCAATGATTACCTGGCTATTGAGAATTATGTCGTTCCATTGATCAGGCACAAAAGAAGCAATTTGCTGACTTAGAAGCAATGTTTGAGCATTTGGACCTGTCCAGATTTTTAAAACATAATTGGTTGAAGAGGAAGTGGGATAGAAAGCGGTCTTAATGAGTGGGAGGCCGTTGTATGTGTTGAGAGTTCCGGCAGGCCAGCGTGCAGCAATCTGAAATGTGCCGCCATCGCCCAATCCAAGCGAAGTGTAATAGGTATCGTTGGAATAACCAATCCAGTTGCCGTTGTTGCCCGAAGAAGCCAGCCACTCCAGATTCACGTCATTGTTGGCTTGCAATGCTGCATTCAGATAGAGAGGTCCTTGCAGCACAGCTTCGCCTGAGAGCGGGATGGAATAGGCGTTTGCACCCTCCACATTGATATTAAAGGTAAGGGCAGCATTGTAGAATTGTAGATTTTGAGGTGTAAAATAAACCACAAAAGCCATTTGGTAAAAGGGTGGAATATCCAGCGAAGCTGTTGAGGCATAGAATGATGGATCAGAGGAGGCGATGTTGGAAATCTTTAATGTATCATAACCACCATTGTAAATCATGAATTGACGGGTGGTTGTTTGGCCAAGCGCTGTTTGCCCAAAATCGAGTTCGGTTTGATAGAGATAAATTTCTGGCTGTTGAAAAACAGTGAAAGCAAGTGGGTAGTTGATCACAGAAAAAGCAGGATCGCTTGTGCTGAAGGTCAGCATGTTGGTGTAATTACCCGGATTGAAGCCATACACATAAAATGTCAATGTGATATTTTGTGCACCGCCGGCAGGAATGGTTCCCTGAGCCGGTTCAACATGGAGGTAGTAGTTATTGGCGGCGGCTTGCCAGGTGATGGCATTTGGGCTGTTGTTATAAAAAGTAATTGTTCTTTGAGAAGTCTGGTCGTTCGGGAAGGAATCTGAAAACACCTCCGGCATAATGAGATAGGGAGATTCTCCCAAAGCGATGGCTGAGGTCGCCGGGGCACTTTCAACTCCGGCATAAACCGCTGTTACAGCATAGGTATAATAACCGGGACCAAGATCACTGTCAGAAAAAGTCAAATCCGTTACAGAACCAATGTTTTGTTGATTGCGGTAAACATTGTAGCTGTCGGGCACCGCTGTAGCGCTTTTTGCGGCATGGTCAACATCTTTCACAGGACGCAGACGGATGCTTTGCAGCTTACCGTTTTCAGCCGGGGGTGTTGATTCCCGAACAACTTCTCCAAGCGTTGCCATCTTTCCGTTTACATCCTGCAGAATGGCTTTCAGGCTCCAGTTGCCATAAACCCCATAATCGCTGAGGTTTTCCCAAAAACCCTGGAGATTTAACTTGTCACCATATCCTGCCACCGGCGGGCCTGCATCAAGACCGGCGGGGAATTCGTTCGCAGGGTGCGCCATTTCAATGCCAATCCACAATTCTTGTGTGACATCTATTACAACAGCATCGCTCAGTGTTAACAAGTTCCATTCACCGGCCACAAGGTTGTTGAAGCTTTGCGAAAATAGTAAAACAGAAGCATCGTTGCCTTTCCACACTTTCAAAGTATAGGAGCTGACCGAGCTGTTGGCAAAGAAACTCACCTGCCTGATCGCATATCCGGAATAAGCCGCTATTTGAGCAGCTTCCCAGCGGGCTGCCAGGGTAAATGTGCCTCCGGAATACAAACCGATTGCATCGTTATTGGTACCATTCGTCCAGGCAAGCTCTGCAAGTTGGCCTTCTAATGGCGCCTGCCATTCCAGCTGCACAGTGGTTGAGTCTGTTAAAGAAGTTTGTAGCCCGATTGGAGGATTTTGAGCAGTCATACTTCCGGCAATAAGCAGAAGCTGAACTAAAAGCGTAAGAATAGTTTTCATAGTGAGTGTTAGTTTAGTTTACCTGATCAATGTCAGTCGCTTTGAATTATTATCATTTTCACGAGAACAAACCAGAATGACTTTTTGATTTTGTGTTTCAATTAACGTGTTGAATGCCTGTTTGTTCAAATAGTTTTTCTTAATTTGTTGTTAAGAATGTTCACATGCAAAGCTGAACTTATTACTTTTATTGATGTTTATTGTCAAAACCTTGCAGGATGAAAGTAGCCGTTTACCGAAAAGCCCACTTCAATGCAGCCCACCGATTGTATAACCCGGGCTGGAGTCAGGAAAAAAACAACGATGTTTTTGGATTATGTAATAATGTTAACTGGCACGGACACAACTACGATCTTGTTGTGAAAGTTGTTGGAGAGATCAATCCTGAAACAGGATATGTTGTTGATATGAAGATTCTTAAGAACCTCATAAAAACAGAGATTGAAGATCGTTTCGACCATAAAAACCTCAACCTTGATTGTGTTGAATTTGAAGGCATTAATCCGACAGCTGAAAATATTGCTGTGATTATCTATGGAATTTTGCGCTCAAAACTCGATCCCGCGCTGGAGGTGCAGGTTAGACTTTACGAAACTGAACGCAATTTTGTAGAGTATCCCGCTTGAGTTTCAGGTTGATTGTCTGATTACCAATGGGCTTTCAATAAGGATAGTTTCAGGAGTGCGGTTTAGTCCCGAGGTATCTGCTATATGTTGAAACAATCTTTCGGCAGCTGTTCGCCCAATCTCGAATCCCATTGGTAGCACAGTAGTAAGTTGCGGTTGATACATCAGACTGAAAACATCTTCACAAAAGCCAACCAATGCCAATTGTTCCGGCACTTTCAGTTTTCGTTGATAGACTTCACGCATGATACCTGACATTGTCAGGTCGCTGATGGCAAAAAGTCCATCGGGCGGCGTTTCCAGATCGAGAAGTTTTGCAGTTTCGGCGGCGGCTTCTTCTGGCGATTCACCGGAAATCACATAATCCTTCACAAAAGGAATCCCATGATCGCGCAGGGCTTCCTGAAAACCTTTCAAACGGTTGATACTGATAAGAAGGTCAGGATTGCCAATGCAGATAGCAAGCCGGTTTCGTCCGGTTTCTATCAAATGACTTGTTGCCACATAAGCACCTTTAATATCATCTACCATCACCATATCACCCATCAGACCGCTCGGAACCCTGTCGAAAAACACGATGGGGATGCCTTCGTCGGATACGTTGGCAAAGTGACTGAAGTCTTTCGTCTTGCGCGAGACGCACGCCAATACACCTTCTACATTATTGGCCAGCATGATGTTCGTGTTGTGAACCTCATTTTCATACGACTCATTCGATTGCAGAATCATGAGGTTGTAACCATGCTCATGCGCGATGCTCTCGATACCGTTGATCACAGTCGGAAAAAAGAAACTATAGATTTTCGGGATAATCAAACCAATGACACGGCTTTTTTTTGATCGCAGTGAAATAGCCACCTGACTTGGTCGGTAATGAAAACTGTCAGCCACATTTTTCACGGCAGACTTTGTTTCCGGACTTATGTCGGGATGATCTTTTAATGCTCGGCTAACCGTTGACTTGGAGACGCCAAGCAATTTAGCAATGTCCTTAATTGTTATCTGTTTTTTCAATGCCATCAGGTGAGTGAAAATTTGTTTAGTGCAAATCAGGGTAAAAGTAGCAACTAAAACGGTTGCAAGCCCACTTTTTTGGCCGGTGTTTTCGGTATTTATAATTAAAATTTGAAAAAAGTTATCAACCGCAACCGGTTGCGGAATCGGTAGCGAAATCGGTTCCGGTACAAATTGCTGTATTTCAGCGATTAACACATGTTAAAACTGTGAAATACTACTATAGCTTTGCGGAAATAATCTTAAGAAAATCTTAAAAGCATTTTATTAATCAAGCAATTGTTAAACCAAAATTCAAAAAAGAATGAAACATTTACGTTTTTTGTTTGCCATTCATTTCGTGCTTATTAGCATGATTTCTTATGGTCAGTCCATGGGCAGTCTGAAAGGAAATGTAACCGATGCACAGACAAGTGAAACACTCATCGGCACCAGTATCGTTATTAAAGGCACGCTTTCGGGCACCACAACCGATATAGAAGGCAACTACATACTCGAAAATGTCACCACAGGAAACTATACCATAGTGGCTTCTTTTG
The DNA here is from genome assembly GCA_002421995.1 of Bacteroidales bacterium UBA6207. Lineage (GTDB taxonomy): Bacteria > Bacteroidota > Bacteroidia > Bacteroidales > F082 > JALNZU01. The sequence continues at coordinate 6,577 of DISP01000217.1, forward strand.
TTGGCTACATGAATCAGGAACATCAGGTGACCATTAAGGCCGGCGAAACAACGACATTGAACCTGGCCATGAATCCTGATATGCTTGGCCTCGACGAAGTGATTGTGACAGGGGTTGTTAACCGCAAATCGGCCCTTGAATCGAGCGTAGCACTCACATCGCTCAAGCCAAAGTTTCTTCAGGAGTTTGGTGCGCAAACCACGGCCGAAATCTTCAAAGCAATACCCGGTATCAGGGCAGAAGCATCAGGTGGCGAAGGCAATGCCAACATTGCAGTTCGTGGGGTGCCTGTAGCATCGGGGGGTTCGAAATTCTTACAGCTACATGAAGATGGTCTTCCGGTGCTCCAGTTTGGAGATATCAGCTTTGGCAATGCCGACATTTTCATGCGTGCCGACATGAGTGTGGACCGTATTGAAGCCCTCAAAGGCGGCTCTGCATCAACCCTTGCCAGCAATTCACCTGCCGGTATCATCAACTTTATCAGCAAAACCGGAACTGTTGCCGGAGGCACCATTGCCACTACCATGGGGGTTGATTTCAAATCAATGCGCACCGACTTTGAATATGGCGCACCCCTTGGCAACGGACTTAAATTTCATGTGGGTGGATTTTTTCGCGATGGCGAAGGCCCGCGCAACCCGGGTTTCTCTGCCAACAAAGGCGGACAGATAAAAGCCAACTTAACAAAAGAGTTTGAAAAAGGTTACGCCAGAGTCTATTTTAAGTATCTGAACGACAGGGCTATCAGCTATATGCCAATGCCGGTGCAGGCTACTGGAACTGCCGGCGACCCCACCTACGAATCCATTCCGGGTTTCGACCTCACAAAATATACCCTGCAAAGCCCCGGATTCCTGCTCGTGAATGGTATTGACGGACAAGGAAATGGCCGCACAAGCAACATCGGCGATGGCATGCATCCCGAAGTGATGGCTTTTGGAACTGAGTTTGATTTTGACCTTGGCAACGGATGGCGTATGAAACAGCGCGGAAGGCTTGCCAATATCAGTGGCACTTTCAACTCGCCCTTCCCGGCACAAGTGGCTGGTGCTGATGCAATAGCCAGTGATCTGGCAGATGCCGGCTACAGCCTCAGCTATGCCAGCGGCAAAAATGCAGGTGTTGCGCTTTCAGCCGCTGAAATTGCCAACCTCAACGGAAATGGGTTGCTGATGCGTGTTCACACCTTTGATGTTGAAATGAACAATATGAACAACTTCACGAACGATATTTTCCTGACAAAAGAAATTGGTACGAGTAAAATTACCTTTGGTTATTACAAAGCCTATCAACGCATTGCAATGACCTGGCTTTGGCAGTCGTTTCTCACGGACGTGAGTGGCGAGAATGGCCCGCGCCTGATGAACGTGGCAAGTGCCGATAACTCTTTCTATACCAACAACGGCCTCATTGCCTATGGTGTTCCTTTTTGGGGCAATTGCTGTACACGCGGCTACGATATGGAATACACCATTGACGCACCCTATGCCAATGTGGAAATTGATATTAACGACAACTTCAACCTCGATGCCAGCCTTCGTTATGATTACGGAATGGCAACAGGCAGCTATCTGGGCAACTATCAGGCTGCTGTGGATGTAAACAAGGACGGAACAATCCAACCAACCGAAACAAGTGTTACATTGCTCAACAATTCAAAGCCTAATGTGGTAAACTATAACTTCAATTACCTATCCTATTCATTAGGAGCAAACTTTAAGCTCGACAATACAAAAGCTGTGTATGCACGCTACAGCAAAGGGGGTCGTGCCAATGCCGACCGCCTGCTCTATTCATCCTTCCTAACCGCCGAAGGCAATACTATCGAAGGCCTGGATGCAGA
>DISP01000191.1 GCA_002421995.1 Bacteroidales bacterium UBA6207
GTGGGATGAACGGGGAGCGTGCGCCCGGTCCTGCCCTGAGCTATGTCGAAGGGGTGAATCGGCAAACAGCTGGAAATCTTGCAAGGCAGCGCCGCCCTCAAAGCGGCGCTGTTTGTAAAGTACAATGCGGCTCAAATCCTAACCGAAGAATGATTGCTCTGCCACACCCAGCCGAAGTAAGAAGCTAAAGCATTGTGCTTTACAGGACCTTGCATAGATTTCCGCTGTTTGACGAGAGCGGGGAGATTCCCGTTGTTCATCCCTTGATCTTTGGTACTTTCTATCAAGAGAAAGTACGAAAGATGTTGATTGGCAAGCACAAAGGGTCTGTTCTCGGGCATGTTGCAATCTTTTAAAAAACGTTGATTTGTTTATTTGTTGGTTTAGAATGGTTTAGAGGTTTATTGTACAGCTTTTAGGGCTGGTGTGGCAGGCTTTTTGCAAAACGTCCCGTCCTTCTGGCTAAATGAATCGTCCTTCTGGCAAAACGATTCGTCCTTCTGGCGAAATGTGACTTTTGGCTTTTTGCTCTTGGCTTTTTGCAAATGCAGTCATAGATTCTGAGCAGCAAAGCTTGTATTCAGATTACCGATTGACAAAATCCTGATACATACTATTCTGAATTCTCTTTTATCAAATCGTACCAAAACTTCTTTGCGTCCTTGCGTCCTTGCGTGCGCATTGTTTTGTGTCTGTCTGAAATGTCGTGTGCCTGGGCTTTAATTTCGATGGCAAAGCTTGCAAGGAATGATTATCAGGTTTTACTATTGTAAACGATTGACATGAATGATGTACATAACGAAGCCGCCGGAATTTAAACCAGGCACTCATTAAACCTTCGGGCAAAAGAGCTCTTGCTAAACACATTGACTTCCAATCGTATTGTCACGAAAAATGACAATCTGATTGACAGATTTATTTCCTGTTCAGATTGTTACTTTTTACAAATCACGCTTTTGTAAACGTAAAAAATACTGTTGTCCCCACACCTTCTTTGCTTTCGATGCGGAACCGGCCTCCTTGTTTCTCAATAAAATCTTTGCAGATGATCAGTCCCAGACCTGTTCCGGGCTCTCCGCCGGTGCCTTTGCGACCGGTATTTGAGCCATGCAGAAAAGGCATTTTATCTTATCAGAAAAATAAAGCCCTATGCATGATACACAGGGCTTTACGACATTATTTCTGCAGCTTGATCCGCATATTCAATTGCTCAGCCCATCGGTCGGCAAACTGCAATTCTCCACTCAATTGCATATTCGTTTCCTGGTCATACAGTTCGAACCGAACTTCTGCCTTACTTCTATTTTTGGGCACGAAACTTAATTCAACAAGTTCAATGATCGAAAAACTACTTTTACCACTTATAGCGCTCCTTGTTTTTTTGGCCACATAGCACGATTGAATTTCCGACAGGTCAACAAATGTAGCAATTGATTCTTCTTTCTTCTTTTTATAGAAAAAAACAATATTTCTGCTATCATCAATTCCAATTACAAAATCGCTGCAAAATCCATGGGAGCTTATCTGACAGTTTTGTGCCCGGGCTGTTTCCTGAAGGAGTTGCAGCACTCTTGGTTCTTTATTTTTTCGATGCCGGTGGATTAACACAAACGGGAAAGCAAATAAGAGTAATGAAACCAGGCCGACAAGGGCTGTTACGAAATCCATTTCCATTTTTTTTCTTTTTAATAATATGTATAATACTGAATGCATTGCAACAAATGTTACAATGAAATTTTGAATCCATGCCTGCTTAGGCATCGTTCATTACCTTTAAAAAAAAGGCTCCTTACCAGAAATAATGGAAGGGGAATATAATGTCGGACTTCCTGTGGAGAATCAGGATATTATTTAAAAACGAATTGTATTGTTCAAAGGAAGTGTCAATAAGTTCTCCGGTCAAGAGGATGACAGCCCAAAAGCCTGCATATAAATTTTTAAGGACCGGTGCAGGAAGGTTGTTGACACTATGTGCCAAACTTTCGCCGGACGAGGTGTGGCAGTATAATTTCGTTGAAAGGTCCGAGATGAAAACTTCTTGCGATGAAGCAGGAAATTGCCGTAAATCTGTATAGTCAAATGACCTCGACACAGTGTATATTGCATGACAATATAGCGCTGTGATGACAAATATACATAAAATTTTCAGGATTCTTTGCACGGTGCAAAGGTAGCAATTTGTTTTCTTCTTTGTTTCTTATGGTGGATATATTGCGATGCCTGACCGAAACCTAATTCAGAAATATGCTTTGGTAAGATGTTTTTGCTTTTTGTTGATTGACACTTGCGAATTTTGAATGGTACTACTATTTGCCTATGCGCCTGATGGCATTTTCCGTAATTCTAACGAAGGATTATTGCTTCACACTGTCGGAAACGTAAAAAATACTGTTGTCCCCACACCTTCTTTGCTTTCGATGCGGAACCGGCCTCCTTGTTTCTCAATAAAATCTTTGCAGATGATCAGTCCCAGACCTGTTCCAGGCTCTCCGCCGGTGCCTTTGCGACCGGTATTTGTGCCAAGCAGAAAAAGACCTGCCATCATTTGCTCACTCATCCCGATGCCGGTATCGCGTATCGAAATTTCGATGCCGCCCTCCTCCGCTTCACGCGCACTCACCTCGACAATACCTCCGCGTGCTGTAAATTTTATGGCATTCGACATGGCATTCCGTGTGATTGCTCTAAACAAATAGACATTTGTAAACACCCGCATATCCGAGGGAATCTGCAGCTTCAGCTCAATACCTTTTAATTGCGCTGTATTCAGAAACGTGCCGTAGCTTTCGTTCATCAGTTGCAGGATGTTCACATTTTCTTTATCGAACGATTTTAGTCCCTGGTGTATGAGTGAGAAGTCGAGCAGGTCTTCCAGCAACTTAAACATATATGTTGCCGAGCTATGCATATTGCCGGCAATTTTTTGAATTTCCTCGTTGCTCAAACTTTCAATGTCATCGGCCATAAGCCTTGTCAGACCAAGAAAGCCATTGAAGGGAATGCGGAGGTCGTGTGCGATGATGGAGAATACCTTGTCCTTTGAGAGGTTGAGTTCGTGCAATTCGGCATTCTTTTTGTCGAGTATCCTGATAAGACTTTTTTGCCGGCGGCTGTTGTAAACAAACGTAATCAGGAGGATAATGCCAAACACCAGTGCCAGCGCTGTTGTGATGATATAGACCTGTTGAATATGAATGGTTTGTTGATGAATCTCATTGTCTTTTTGAAGTAGCAGGTTCTCGTTTTCCTTCTGCTTCAGGCTGTTTTGAAATATCGTTTCGCTCACTTTTTGCTTTACTGTTGCACTGGCAAGGGTGTCCTGCAGCGTTGTATAACGCGCGTAGTATTCAAAAGCGGCTTTGTAATTACCCTTTTTCGCCTGTATTTCGCCCATTGTTTTGCAGCCTGCCTTCTCAAAGGTGACGAAATTATTTTCCTGCGCAAGTTTTAGCCCTTCACGCGCATAGGTCTCTGCCTTTTTGAGGTCGCCCAAATGCATCCATGTGCTCCCGAGGTTGACAAGTATGCCTGATCGTTCGTGGTTGCGGCTTGGCACCAAAGGGGAGAGGTAGGCTTCGTTGTAGTACTCCAATGCACGACCGAAGTCCTTCTGAGAGTGGGCTATATTACCCAGGTTGACCAGGGCCGACAGACTGATGTCGTCTGCATTGTGGGTTCGGGCAAGCTGCAGTGCTTCTTTGAGCAGTATGCGGGCCGAATCATAATCTGCACGCAAATCAGAATAAAGCATACCCATATTCTGCCGGATTACCAACTCAAAACGAATATCATCTGCACCATTGATCCTGTTAAGTCCCTGCTTGTAAAAACCGATTGATTTCTTGAAGTCGTTCAGATCATAATACATCATTCCAAGCTGGATGAAGGTTCTGAGTATCTCATTGTGCATATTGTGCGTTTCATAATAGGCCTTGGCTTCAAGAATTTGACTGATGGCATCGGGATAATTCCCCTTGCCGAATTCCAACATGCTCAGCTCGCTTACCGTGTTGATATAACGCTCTTTACTTTCGAGCTGTGATGCTGCGGACAGCGAAAGCTGCAGGTATTTTTCTGCACTGTCCGGAATGCCGATAAGTTTGTAATATTTCCCCAGGTTATTCGCAACCAGCGACAAAAGGTCGTTGTTATTTGCTTTTACTGCCGGTGCTATGGCGCGTTTGAAATAACTGATTGTCAGTTCCGGATTGTTTTTAAACCAGTAGCAGCTTGCTATTCCATTGTAAGTGCGAATTGTTCCCTCTATATAATTTGTTTTTTGGGAGATATTTAATGCCTGATCGAAAACAATCAGAGCGCTATCTGGCTTTTCATAATAGATTGACCTGGCGTAATTGAGTAAGTGCTTTACCTTTATACTGTCGTCGGGCATTTCGGTTTTGATCAGCAGCCTCAGGCTGTCGACTTTGGAGCTGTTGAATTGTGCCATCGTGTGGATGCTGAAAAGCATTAGCAGTATCAATAGCAGGTTTTCCGTCTTGAGGTTTTTTTTACGTTTCATGGCTTCATGTTTGTTTGTTTTGTTTGTAATTGAGTCTCAGTCTGCTGTGCCCTTGTTTTCGACTTTTCAGCTCAGAAGCCCGTAGCGGTCAAGCATTTCTGTGATATCGGCTTTGCTCACCGGCTTAGCCATAAAATCATCTACCCCGGCATCATAGGCTGCTTTCTTGTCCTCGATAAGCGCATAAGCCGTCACCGCGATCACAAGCATGTCTTTTTTTATTGATTTGATTTCACGGGTGGCTTCCAGCCCATTCATCAACGGCATTTTAAGGTCAACCATCACGAGCGAAATGCCGGGATGTTCGCGGCATCGCTGCACTGCTTCGATGCCGTTTGCTGCTTTGTATATCTTTGAGGCATAAGGCTTCAGCATGATTTCCAAATATAAGTCACTCATGAGGTCATCTTCAGCAATGAGAATTTCGAGCTTTGCTGGCTTTTTTGTTTTTTCGGTGTCCGGCATATCTTTTTTGGCTGTCGGTGATTCATTATTAAGTGGAATTGAAAAGAAAAAACTTGATCCTTTGCCTTTTTCTGATTCAACAGTGATTGTTCCTCCGAGCCTTTTCAAAAAACCCTTTGTGATCGAGAGCCCAAGGCCGTTGCCTTCATAGCCCTGCAACCGGTCGGCATTTTCATGCATGAATGGTTCAAACACGAGTTCAATTGCATCGGGACTAATGCCTATTCCTGTATCTTTTACTAAAAATGTTACTTGCTGATTCTTAACTGCATATTCAAGACATATAGTCCCTGAGTCAGTAAACTTTATGGCATTGTCAAGAAGCTCAGTGATGCACTTTCGCAATAAATCCGGATCGGTATATACAATAATGTCGTATTGTTCTGGTCGTGAAAGCTTAAACACAAGGTTTTTCTTTTTGCATAAATCCGCGTGCACTGGAATCAGTTTCTGAACCAGTTCATGTATGTTCACCGGTACAGGATGTATCTCAAGGCTGCCTGCCTCAATCTGCGCCGCGTCCAAATAGTCGGTGATTGTATTTAGCAACCTGGCACTCGAAATATTTAGCAGCTGAGAATACTCTTCTTTAAGTTCATCACTCAAGCCCGGCTCAGAAAGCAACGAACCAAAACCAAGTATTCCATTCAAAGGTGTGCGCACCTCGTGCGAAATATTTTGGATAAACGACGTGCGAAGTCTGTTACTTGCCTGCGACTTAATGAGGGCTTCGTTGAGCGCTGCTTCCACCTTTTTGCGGTCGGTGATATCGCGGCTTATCGTGAATAGTCCGCTATAATTGCCCACTTCATCAAACTTAAAGTGGGTGTTGTCTTCGCGCCAGATGTATTCTCCTTCTTTGTTTTTGATCCTGTAAGTGTATGATGTTTTCTTCTTTTGTGATTCAACAGCTACTTTAAAGAGATTTGTCAGGTCGTCTTTTTCCTGGGGATGTACATATGCAAATATATTTTCCAGTGTGCTGAAAACGACTTCTTCCGGCTCATAGCCAAGTTGCTGGTTGTAGGATGGCGAGAGGTATTGAATGTTGTGGGCCTGGTCGGCATAGAGGATGCCATCTGTAATATTGTCGGCAATAGTTCGGTAACGTTCTTCACTCACAATCAGTTTCTCCTCGCTGCGCATGGCGCTGAGTTTTGAGTTGACCACTTCTGTAATGTTTACCATAAATACCAACACGCCTACCACCTCATTATCGGCGTTTTTAATCGGACTATGGTAGCAGTTGCAAAATGCAGGAGCTTGTTTTTCGAACATAAATTCTTCATAATGAACAAAATATTCTCCGTTCATAGCCCTGTCTAAGTTTTGTTTTGCAATTGAAAGGTAAACCTTGTCATTAATATGCTCAAGTATGTTCATCCCAACACTTGCTTCTGCGTTAAAGATTCTACGTGTTGTTTCATTATAATATTTTGAAAACGCAGTATATCTGTATTGCTGGTCAACAGCAAAAATGATCATATCAACAGGATTGTCAATGATTGATCTGTGAAGTTGAAAATCTTTGAGAAATATTTCACGACAGGCAGTACAGCTCTTGTCGGTTTTCATTTTGTTGAGAAAATATGCTTTCTTTTCCGCTTCAAGCTCTGCGATTTGTTTCTCCAGCTGCTGAATTTTAGTCTGCCCGCCCGATTCACTGCCTTGTATGAACGAGGTGGCAGAATTCCAAATTATGCGCATCAGACGTGGAATTGCAGTCAAGACGGATATGTTTCTTGTATTCATAACCAATAGAATTGAGAGTAGGTGTAAAAAAAGGTATCACTACCATACTCACTTATAAGGCTGCTAAAGTAACTTTTTTTGATCAGCAGCATGTTTTTAGCCCACATATTTAAGGAATTTTACGTAATTTGTGCTTCAGCTTTAAAGCTCGTCGCTTCGTTAAGTCCGTCATTCATGTCAGCCATTTTCAATAGTAACCTCCTGACACTCATTCCGTACATGCCACGCTGTCAAAATTGAAGCGCAAGCATCAGACATAACGGACAGACTAATTACTTCTCTGCCATCCCGCGTTTCCGGAAAACGAAACATTGAAAGTATCAATGGAATTCGACTTTCGAAAAGCTGATAGTCTGCTTTTTTACACAACATTGCCAGGCTGTTGCGAAGAGGAGTGCATGGCACTTTTTTGGTCAGGATTTGAACGGTGAAATAGCGGCCTTCATTTCGACACCCTGCGTACTATTGATTCATATAGGTATGTCAGCTCTTTTTTAAAACATTAGACCGACCTTCCTGCGATTTTGAATGATATGCTGTTTTGAAATTATGCGGAAACTCGCGGGTTGGAATAGGAATTATTGATTGGCAGAGGTTAAATTCGCTGAATTTTTAAGCCGTTTTTTTACGATATTTTTAAAAAAATACCGTGTCGTTGTCTGATTGCTTTAGTAATTTTGTAGTGTTGAAAGAGCATTTCTTCTATTTGCGAAATAGTTGAAATCGGATAAAGCGTATCAATTCGCTTAGAATATGGAGGATTTATAATGTGCTTAAAATGTGCAGTATATGTTGATCGAACTTTTAGTTTTAAAATACAAACCTTAAAATTATTTCAATGAAAAGATTCTTTTTTATAGCAGTAGCCGGAGTGTTTGCTGCGATGTGTGCGTCGGGTTGCAAAAAGGAAGAAGAGCCCAAAGCCACTGTGCCTGTGACCGAAATAAGCACAACTTTACAAAATGCGGAGCTGACTTTTACTTCTGTAAAAATAAGTGGAAGTGTCACTTCTGATGGCGGTGAGGCCGTCACTGCCCGTGGTCTTTGCTGGGGTACACAGTCAAATCCAACTATTGCTGACAGCAAAATGGATGCGCTCACCGACGCATTTACACTCGACATTGATCAACTGCTGGCAAATACAACCTATTACTTCAGGGCATTTGCCACCAACGCGCAAGGTACCGGGTATGGCAATGAATTTGTTATAAGTACACCGGGGCTTGCGGGCACCAAATGGGATTTCACCCTTATTCACAGCGAAACCATTTCGTGGCATGCCGATGTGAGCTTTAATAGCGATGGAACTACTGTGTACGATGAACCTGAATATCCGGGAGCATATCTGACCAATGGCACCTGGCTGTTGAGTGGAAATGCTCTGCAATACGACCTCGATGCTTCGGACGATCCGGCAACAGACGACAAAAAGTATCAGTTTACGGGCATGCTTTCGGGGAATACAATGGCTGGCACCTATACGTTTGGCGAAGAAAACAAGAGCTGGACAGCTACGCTTGTGCCTTAGACCTGCTTATGGATTATTAAGTCAGAGTAGGTTTGGGTTGATTGGCAAATTCCGGAGCCCCGGTCGCCATTAAACCGGTAGGATTGCAAATCAGCATTCTCGGTATGCACCTTCTTTTCAGTTTCCTGCATCGTGCTGAATAAGATCGTGTTTAAGCGCGTATTTTATAAGTCCGACAATGGATTTTGTTTTTGTTTTGGTGAAAATATTTCTTCGGTGTGTTTCAACAGTTCGCTCGCTGATAAAAAGTTTGTTTGCTATCTCCTCATTGTTCATCTCTTTAGCAATCAGTTGCAGTATTTCTTTTTCGCGTGTAGTAAGAATGGCTGTTGTGATATTCTCGCCCGTTGTCTCGTCTTTTTCGATGAGTTTGTTGAATAGGATTGCTTGCACATCACGGCCAAGATATTTGCCTCCGGCAGCTACCACACGTATTGCTTCGAGCACCTCGTTCATATTTGTGCGTTTAAGGATATAGCCCGAAGCACCCGCATCAATCATCTTACGTATGTTGGCGTAGTCTTCGTGCATTGTGAGTGCAAGAACCTGAATGTTGGGATTGATTTCTTTGATTTTCCGTGTTGTGTCTATTCCGTTTCCGCCGGGCATATTGATGTCGGCCAGCACCACCTCAACATTTTGTTGCGAAACGAAATGGATAGCCTGCGAAAGGTTGTTCGCTCCTCCGGCAAAAAGTATGTCTGTCTCATCCTGCAGAAGGGATTTCAATCCATCAATGATCAGCTGATGGTCATCAACAACGAGCACGCGAATTATTTCAGGCAGTTTCATGTTTTTT
>DISP01000087.1:0-3912 GCA_002421995.1 Bacteroidales bacterium UBA6207
GATTTAAGCAGAGATGTTTGGATGTATGTCATGCTCGATTATTTCAAGCAGCGTATCAAAGCAGGAGAAGTAGGCTCTTCGGCCATGCCGCACAAGGTGAATCCCATTGACTTTGAAAACGCTGAAGGCAATCTGGGCATCGCCAACGCCTTGTTTGAACATCTTAGCGCCAAGCTCCCCGTGAGCCGCCTGCAACGCGACCTCACTGATTCGACTGTGATCAGAAACATCGGCATACCGTTGTCGCACACGCTCATAGCGCTTCAATCGCTCGAAAAAGGCCTCGAAAAACTCCTGCTCAACGAAAGCAAAATCAAAGCCGATCTCGAAGACAACTGGCCTGTAGTGGCCGAAGCCATACAGACCATTTTGCGCCGAGAGCAGGTTGAAGGTGCCTACGAACTGCTTCGCGACCTGACCCGCACAAACAAGCAGATTGATCAAAAGTCAATGTCTGACTTCATCAACAACTTGCCGGTTTCAGAAACCATCAAGGCCGAACTGCGTCAGTTCAGCCCCTATTCCTACACAGGAATTGACCTTTTAAAGCAAAACTTATGAAAAAATTTCTCCGGATTCTCGGTTTCGCGAAACCTTACTGGGCCTATGCCTTGCTCAATGTGTTTTTTAACCTGCTGACAGTCGTTTTCTCATTGTTCTCGTTTGCACTTTTGGTGCCTTTTCTTAACCTCTTGTTCGGAACTGCCGAGCTGGTTACAGAGCGACCTCCTTTTAAACTCAGTTCCGATGCTTTGTTGGGCAACCTCAACTTCGAAATCAGCAGAATTATCACCGAAAGCGGTCAGCTTTCTGCCCTGCTTTTCATTTGTCTGGTGCTTGTCACGGCTTTTTTCCTGCGAAATGTGGCCCGCTTTATGTCGAGCTTCTATATGGCCAATGTGCGCGTTGGTGCTGTGAAAGACATGCGCAATGCCATCTATAAAAAGATTTTGATACTCCCGCTTTCTTTCTACAACAAAAACAAAAAAGGCGACATCCTCGCACGCATCACCAATGATGTGCAGGAAGTGGAATATTCCATCATGAATTATCTGGAAATGCTTGTGCGCGACCCTATTACCATACTCGCTTTCCTTTTCTTCATGCTGTCTATGAGCCCGCAGCTGACCCTGTTTGTGTTTCTTATCCTGCCTGTCACCGGCTATATCATCGGGCTGATCGGTCGCAGTCTGCGTAAAACATCAAAAATTGGACAGGCACGTATGTCTGACATGCTTTCGCACATCGAAGAAAGTATCTCCGGCCTGCGCATCATCAAGGCTTTCAATGCAATAGACTATAGCGACAAAAAATTCAAAGAACAAAACGGGCTGTTGTCATCACTGATGATCGGCATCTACCGCCGCCGCGACCTTAGCTCGCCCATGAGTGAATTTTTGTCGTCGGTTGTGATTATTGTAGTGTTGTGGTTTGGTGGTCAGATGGTGCTTTCGGACAGTTCAACCATTAGTGCTGCCGACTTTATCACATACATCATCATTTTTTCGCAGATCATACCACCTGCAAAAACCTTTGCTCAAGGGTATTACCACATCCAAAAAGGCATTGCATCGGCTGAAAGAATTTTTGAAATCCTCGATGCCGAAGAAATGATTGTTGAAAAACCTGATGCAAAACCGGTAATATCATTCAACGAAAAGATTGAATACCGCAATGTCGGTTTTAAATACATCAAAGAGAATGTCTTAAGCAATGTAAACCTGACCGTTGAAAAAGGAAAGATCATCGCTCTTGTTGGCGAATCAGGTGGTGGGAAATCAACCATGGTTGATCTTTTGCCGCGCTTTTATGATGTGACCGAAGGCAGCATTCTCATTGACGGCCACGATCTACGCGATTACCGCATTGACCATTTGCGCGGACTGATGGGCATCGTGACGCAGGAAAGCATCTTATTCAACGACACGCTTTTCAACAACATTGCTTTTGGAAGCATCAATGCTACTTATGAAGATGTGGTGGCTGCAGCCAGGGTGGCCAATGCCCACAACTTCATCATGGAGATGGAAAAAGGCTACGACACCACGATTGGCGATCGCGGCTCCAACCTTTCGGGCGGACAGCGGCAGCGGATCAGCATTGCACGTGCTGTTTTGAAAAACCCGCCGATTCTCATTTTAGACGAAGCCACCTCATCGCTCGACACTGAGTCGGAACGCCTGGTTCAGGACGCATTGGCACAGGTGATGAGCACGCGCACCTCTATCGTCATTGCCCACAGACTCTCGACCATACAACATGCCGATGAAATCATCGTGATGCAGAAAGGACAAATTGCCGAGCGGGGCAAACATGATGCACTGATTGCCAAAGGAGGCGTTTACAAGCGCCTGTTCGACCTGCAATCATTCAGCTAAACCTGAATCACGAAAAAAACTGGTTTCAGAATTCGATAAAAGGCTGTATTTTTGCAGCCACATGGCCTCGTAGTTCAATGGATAGAATAGCAGATTCCGGTTCTGTCGGTTGGGGGTTCGAGTCCCTCCGGGGTCACAAAAAAGAGGCTGTCTCAAACGGGACAGCCTCTTTTTTTTGTTTATGCTTTCATGCAGTCTGCCTGAGATTCAGTCTGCTTTCAAAATAATCCAGACCGTCGGGTGTAGCGATGCTGCGAATCAGACTCTCGAACATCTGGTTGAACAGCACATCGAAACTAAAGGTCTCGGCAGGAAAAAAATCCTGGTTGTGGATATCAATCAAACGACTGAGGTAGAGGCGCGAGATAAGCTCTGCACTCAAATCGCTGCGATACAAGCCCTGGTTCATTCCCAATGCGAGGTTGATCCGGATCTTTTCTGAGATGAGCTGCATCCTTTTCTCAAACTGTTCGTGGTAAACAGCAGGATATTGTATTTTAATGTAAGGCGAAAGCGAGGGAAATATTTCGTTAAACTTGTTCGATATTTCCTGCGACACATAAAGCATGGCGTCAATGGCATTCTTATCGAGCAAATCATCGTTTTCGACAATGATCATGAATTTTTCCAATTCGTGTTCAAGCAGCAGACGCACAAGGTCTTCGGTGCAGGGCGAGAAAGATTTCAATTGCTCCAACGGAAAATCAGGAATCCGGCTTAACGACTCATAAGACAAATCTAAGTTATTCATTTCAAATGCCTTATGACGGGTTAAATCTAAGATTGGACGTAGTGCTTCCTGTATCATTTCTAATTTGTTTTTTAATTTCAAGAAAACTGTCTGAAAAGACGGCACAAAAGTGCCAGGGGTTGCATTCGCCAGCCAATTCTTAGATGAAATTCAATCACTTTCTTCTTAAAATTTCAAAAAAAAGACTGAAAAGATCAAATCCGTCTGTTAAGTCAAACTTACACACATAAAAAAAATTGACATTAAGATTTTGTCAATCAACATGCTGATGCTGCTGATCAATGGTGTAAACGAACGATTAAGCACAGCAGGTAATGCATAAGCAAACAAATGGAAGATCAGTACTATTTCATCTGACTATTTGGTAATCATCATCTTACGTTTGACCGACTGGTCGTCGCTTGTGAGAACAAACAGATATGTTCCGGCACTCAAACCATAACCGGCATTTTCGAAGACATATTCATATTTTCCGGCAGGCCGTTTTTCATCAATCAAAGTAATGAGCTCTTTTCCGGTAAGATCCATCACTGACAGTTTCACATCAGCTGCATTTTTGAGTCGAAACGAAAAAATCGTCACCTCGCTGAAAGGATTTGGTGCGTTTTGCTCTAAGCTACTCACATAATTAAGATTTTCGGGTAAGGCAACGGACAAATCCACAATAGCTGTCTGAATTGTCAGCGAACCGTTTGATTCACGTCTTGTCCATATCGGCCTCACCACTCCATTCGCAGCGGAGATATTGTTGTAATCGCCAAAAAAATAGCCACTTGCTGATGG
>DISP01000087.1:3991-9898 GCA_002421995.1 Bacteroidales bacterium UBA6207
CCCGGCCCGTCACCATTGACGCGTTTGGGCAACGACCAGGTTTCGCCCTTATCGTTTGATTTGACAAGCCAGATATCTGTATCATTTTCACCATTTGACGTATCGGAATAATTGATATAGATAGTTCCTCTGCGTGGGCTGTTGCTGAGGTCGCAAACCGTAACAGGCATGCCGTTGGAGCGGGCAATGCCGGGAATATCAATGTCCCATCCGCCCACCTGTGCTGTCACCGGGATATCCTGATCGAGCCAGGTTGTTCCGCCATCGAAGGAGCGGTCAAAAACTATTCCGGCTGGCCCGCCCCATGCGACATACAGCTCTCCTTCGGGTCCAACGGCAGGCACAGCACCTTCAACAGTGTTATCGCTGTCAACACAATCGCCCGGTATTTCGTTGATGCTGATGGCATCGGACCAGGTTTGGCCTGCATCGGTTGACTTGCTGAACCTGATATTGCTCTGATAGAGCGGATTGCTGCTGCCATACACATCAAACTGTGTCCATGTAACATAAATTGTATTGGTTGCCGGATCAACCACAGCCCAGTGTTTATCCTGCGCTTTTGCGCCATTCAAGCCCGTATAAGTGCCGGGGCTCCAGGTCTTTGAGAACTTGTCAAACTTCTGACACACAATACGGTCAATCCAGTTTCCCGACACCGGATTGGCAAGGTGAAAAAAGTAAAAATCACCGGCTGTGTCGGCAATGATGACCGGATCGCCCCAAACACCATGCTCAGGAGATTGAAGAATATCTGAAAGCCAGGTGTAGCCGCCATCCTCGGAATAATACCAGAAATTGAGGTTGGAACCGGCCATCATTTGCTGTGTGTTCTTCGGGTTGATACAGATGGAAGGCTCGTTGGGTCCGGAGAAATTTCCCAAACGCACATTAAGGTGCTGTGCATTGGATAACAATGCATTGAATAAAACAAAAACAGAAACAACTATTTTTCTCATGTATTGGTAAACTTAATTTAACGACTTTTTTTTTGAACCACAGTAGCCACCACTGCATCACCTGTAACATTAACAACCGTACGCAACATATCAAGCGGGCGATCAACGGCAAAGATAAGCGCAATCCCTTCGGTGGGAACACCGACCGAGTTTAATACGATTACCAGCATAATCAGACCTGCACCGGGAACAGCCGCCGATCCGATTGAAGCAAGTGTCGCCGTCAGAATGATTGTCAGCTGATCAGACAAACCTAAATCCATTCCATAAATCTGAGCTAAGAAAACAGCAGCCACAGCCTGATAAAGACTTGTGCCATCCATATTTACCGTAGCACCAAGCGGAAGCACAAAACTCGTGACTTCTTTCTTCAACCCAAGATTTTCTTCGCAACACTCCATCGTCAATGGCAAGGTTGCGGCACTCGAACTTGTTGAAAAAGCTAAAAGCTGGGCAGGCATCATGGCTTTTAAAAAAGCAAGTGGCGACCTGCCCGATAAAAATTTTATCAACAGCGGATAAACAACAAAAATCATCAGCACCAAACCAATTACAACCGACAGGGAATACATCCCGAGTGTTCCGAAAAGCTGCATGGTTTCGCCCAGATTATCACCGGCTACCTGTGTGGTCAATCCTGCAATAAGCGCAAATACACCCAAAGGGGCTGTCCGCATTATTAAATGTATCATACTCATTATCACTTCGTTGAGCGAATCAAAGAGCTGTTTGACCGAAGTCGTTTTTTCAGAAGGCAAAGAGATTAGTGCAATACCGAAGAGCAATGCAAAAAAGATAACCTGCAACATATTGGTGTTTGACGACATGGCACCGACGATATTTTCGGGCACCAAATCAACAAGAAACTGCAAAGGGCCTTGCTTTTCAACAACTTTATCTGTTATTGCTGCTGCATATTTATCCCTGAACTCGGCCGACTTGGTTTCGGACAAATATGAACCCGGCTGAATGATATTCACAACAACGAGCCCAATACTAACGGCTACAACAGTAGTTATCAGATACATAGCAACTGTTTTCAGACCCATGCGCGACAGCTTTGCCACATCATTCAAACCCGCAACACCATTGATGAGCGAAACAATGATGAGTGGAATGGCAATGAGCTTCAACAAACGGATGAAAATTGTTCCGAGCGGCTGAATCCAGTCGGCAGTGAATCCGTGCCAGCCAAAAACCACTGCCAACATGCCAAAAACGATGCCGGCAGCCATGCCAAGAAGAATCAGCCAATGCAGGGGAAGGTGTTTTACTGAACGCATAAGGACTTGAATTAAAATCCAAAAATAAGAAACATGTCCGAGAAAAGGCAAAATACTGACCGCAGTTCAAAGAATTAATACTTTGGCAAAGCCAATATTTGTTTAATTTGCAACAACAGATTTGACCTTGCTACATGACAAAACGAAAACGAATAGGTATTTTAACCGCAGGAGGTGATTGTCCGGGCATCAATGCCGCTATCAGAGGGGTTGGCAAAACAGCCATAGTGAGCCATAATATGGAAGTGATTGGCATCTCATCAGGTTTTTCCGGATTGATTCACAATGATTATGAAATACTTACAGAAGATTCATTATCAGGCATTCTGACTTTGGGCGGTACAATTCTTGGCACATCGCGCGAAAAGCCCTTTAAAAAAAGTGGTATGCCGGGCACCAACAAACCGAAGCTCATCAAGAAACACTACAAAGAGATGGGGCTCGATTGTCTTGTTTGCATTGGAGGAAACGGAACACAAAAAACCGCGGCATTGCTTGCCGAAGAAGGACTCAACGTGATTGGAATCCCGAAAACGATTGACAATGATGTTTTTGGAACCGACTTCACTTTTGGCTTCGATTCGGCTGTTACGATTGCCACCGAAGCCATTGACCGGCTTCACACAACAGCCAACTCCCACAAACGTATAATGGTGATAGAGCTCATGGGTCATCATGCCGGCTGGCTCACCCTCTATGCAGGCATGGCCGGAGGCGGCGATGTGATACTGATACCCGAATTAGGTTACGACCCGAAAATCGTGAACAGGTATCTGCTCGATCGTGTTTATAAAAAGAAAGCTTACTCCATTGTCGTTGTTGCCGAAGGCTTGCAAAAACCCGAAGGCGAAACATCGGCTGCTGCCTGGGTGGCCAAAATGATTGAAGAAGGTGTTCGCATCGAAACACGCACCACCATACTTGGCTATGTGCAACGGGGAGGAAGTCCGTCGGCTATGGACAGGATTTTGGCCACACGTTTCGGTTCACATGCCGTTCAGCTTATAGCCGAAGAAAAGTTTGGCCGCATGGTAGTGAACCGCAACAACAAAACGGCTTCGGTGTTGCTTAAAGAAACAGCAGGAAAACTCAATCTCGTACCTAAAGATCATTCGCTCATCGAGAAAGCAAAAGCACTCGACATCTGTCTCGGAATAAAATAAACAATTAAATTTCAATACGATGAACTACATTCTTTACGCTGCCTGGCTACTTGTTGCATTGTTTACAACAGCAGCATTGTTTTCATGGGTCGTTTTATTAAGCGGGCGCTTCAAGCCACATTTCATGCTGCCATGCATGAAAAAAGACTGTGAAAAAATCGCTAAAACACTCTTTATCATACAGTCTTTTCTGTTGCTCTTCTCAGCAGGTCTCGTTTGGATGCGCGCCAGCCAGTTGATGCAATCGCACGAAGATAATGTGATCAGCAACCTCATCTACGGATTGTCGAGTTTGCTACTGATACGAGGCATCGGCGATTTCAGGTTTATGGGCGTTTTCAGGAGCGAAACTGCAGATCCCTTTACCAAACTCGACCGAAAACTTTTTACTCCTTTGGCTTTTGTACTATTTGTATTAAGTTTGCTGCTGATGGTTTAGACCAAACCCGGCGGTTTTTTAGCAAATCAGACCCAATACGTCTTCCGGTAAATAAAATTGAGATAACCTTAAATACAATCAAGCGATGGCAATGACTTACACAACACAGATCGTTGATGAAATTTTGGTAGTTCAGAGTGAGGGACAGGACGGCAGCCTCAAAGAAGTTGAAGATTTCAATTTATCCATTCTCAGTGAAGCAAAAAAAAGCGGTTGCAAAAAAGTCTTAAGCGATGAACGGCAGCTCACCTACAACCTTTCGTTAGCCGAAACGTTTCTGCTTGGCGAGATGGTTGCAAAAAAGTTGCACTTCATTCAGGCAGTGGCATTGGTTGTGGCAAGCAATCAGGAAGAAATTGCTTTGTTTTGGGAAAATGTTACAGTGAACCGGCATGTTCACAGCCGTGTTTTCCTTGATTTTGATGAAGCAATTAAGTGGCTCAAGTCAATCAACACCTAAAGTATCTACATCATTCAAAATTTTCACCATGCGCATCATCCTCCTGATTGTTTTTATTGTTGGGATAACGACAACATTTGCCCAAACCGCTGATTGGCAAACTGATTACGAGAAGTCGGACCTCAAAGCCACACCACGGTACAACGAAACAGTAAAATTTGTTAACCGTCTCGATGAGTTTTCAGATAAAATAAGTGTCGGTGAGTTTGGTGTCAGTCCTGAAGGAAGGCCATTGTTGTATCTTGTTTATGACAAGGAAGGATTTACCGAGCCTGCAATAATTCGCGAGAGTGGACGAATCATCTTGTTTGTGCAAGCAGCCATTCATCCCGGCGAATCAGAGGGAAAAGATGCCATGTTACAGCTTCTGCGCGATGTTGCGGTTTATGGTATTGGAAAAGAACTATTTGAGGATGTTTCGCTCTTGTTTATACCCATATTTAATGTTGATGGCCACGAGCGATTCGGGGCTTTTGGGAGGATCAATCAAAATGGTCCGGCCGAGATGGGATGGCGTACATCAGCACAGAACCTCAACTTAAACAGAGATTATCTGAAAGCCGCAGCCCCCGAAATGCAAGCCTGGCTTGGGTTGTACAACAAGTGGCAACCCGAATTTTTTATTGATACGCACACTTCCGATGGAGCAGACTATCAATATGTTATCACCTATGCCCTTGAAACTGGCGGACAAATGGACAAAGCGCTCACCAATTGGCAAAACGAGGTGTATCTGCCACAACTTGAGAAGCTTATGGACAAGGCAGGTTTTCCATTGTTTCCGTATGTGAGTTTCAGGAAATGGCACGATCCCCGCAGTGGCTTAGTGTCGGGTGTGGCATCACCAATGTTTTCGCAAGGCTATACTGCTGTGAGAAACAGACCCGGATTGCTTGTTGAGACCCATATGCTCAAGCCCTATCACCTGAGGGTAAAATCTACACGCGAGATCATAGAGTCGAGTCTTAAAATTCTGAATATTAACACACAACAATTATCAAATCTCATAAAAACCGCTGATCAGTTTGCTGCATCAGATGCTTTCAGGGAAGAACCCTTCGCCCTGAAGTATCAGGTTGATATGACCGACAGCAGCATGGTGACATTCAAGGGGGTTGCGTATGATAAAAAGGTGAGCGATCTGACAGGTGGCGACTGGTTTGTTTATGACAATAAAAAACCTGTGGATTACATTCTGCCGCTGTTTGATAAAAACATACCGGTTGCAAGCACCAAACTGCCTGCTGCATATATTATTCCGGCCGCATGGCAGGAGGTGATCGGCAAGCTCTTGCTACATGGTGTGGAGATGTATCCTCTTGAAGAAAGTACGTTGATTGACTGTGAGATATATTTTTTTAAGGAGGTTGATTTTCAAAAATCCTCCTACGAAGGCCGCCAAAGGCTTGCACGGCTCGGGGTGGAAACAAAACAGCAAACCCGGGCATTTCCCAGGGGAAGTTTTGTTGTTCCGATGAATCAGCGTCTTTCGCGCCTGATTGCAATGATGCTCGAACCCGAAGCCAGCGGTTCACTTGTGGAATGGGGCTACTTCAACATCGTTTTTGAGCAAAAAGAATATGCCGAAACTTATGTGATGGAA
>DISP01000210.1 GCA_002421995.1 Bacteroidales bacterium UBA6207
CAAATTTATATACAGATGAAAAAAATCAACTCGACTTTGATATTTCTTTTGTTAGGAATTGCTATCTCCTCACTTTTCCTGAGTAGTTGCAAAAAAGACATCACTGAAAACATCGACCTGAGGTTTAAGCCAACCCTGTTTGAATACACAGGACTTATCCGTGTGTATGATGCTGCTGATTCAACCGTGCCAAACAACCTTGACATTGTATTTGCTGCCGGCCAAGAAAACCTGCTCTACTCCATCTTTGGAGATAAAGAATTGAAGTTTTCCCCTTCCGGAACACTCGAATTTGGCTTACATCCTGCTGTTAAACCCATGGGTACAGAGCCTGTTGTTATCCGCTTTGACTTAACCGCTCCGGGATATATCAGTCAGCCTTTTTCCATCGAGTTTTATGAAGGAAGACCATCAATCAGAAAAGAGTTCAGCCTGATGAATAAAAGCAACCTACCTGAAGGCGTTTCTTACAGTGAATTTTCGGGCACACTGAAAGACGGTGTCACCATGCAGGATATCGTCATCAATCTTGGAGGTGGTCAGTTGCAAAATGATTATAAAAACAGCGAGGAAGAAGCAATGAATACGATTATCATCCACCCCGGAACAAAATTTTATTATTGGGATTATAATCCGGATCGCGTGCCTGTTTGGGAAAGAACAGAAGTAGTTGCATCCGGTCAAATTTCCGGGCAAGCTTACTTTTATCAATATTTTCCCGGGTTAACAGGCTATCGTGGTTATGCCAACGGCTTTGTAATCGAAAATGGCGATACTACAGCTATACCTTCCGGCAGTATCATGGCTGGCATGGGAGGATGGTATTTCGGTTTTACATTAAATGGACAATGGATTTTCCCGGATTCCGATCAGCCTGGTGAATTTAGTGCAACGGCCAATCTTACACTACCTAAATATGGATTTAACCTTGAGACAGGCGAATTATACCAAGCCGGAGATGTTATTAAACTTTATAACTTTATTTGGACATGGAATTGGAATAGTTGGTCTGTTAGATTTATTTATGATTTAGTGAGTACACAGGTATTATCCGAAACCAGTTTAAAAAACAGTGATTATTTCTCACTCGAACCCATTGAGCTTGACAACCTGAGTATGTTATGGAATGGTAGCATTATGCAAACAGTCGACTATTTTGATTTTCCTGAAATTAGAGTGGCAGGAGATAATTCAGAACCCAGCTGGAATAATTCAGACTACACTTACCAATATCTCATGAAAAAAATTCAATTTAACGGGGAGGAATATGAATACTATTTTGGTGGTTGGTTTGACGCAATAAATAACCCTGTTTACCAATCTTACGACCCTACAATTCCGGCTTTTTCTTTCTTACCCGGAACCTATAAAAAATATACCTGGTACAATTATACGTATTCGGATGGGCCCTCCACTTCCATTTTGTCGGGCGAACTGGAAACACAAGATTTAATCATTTCGGCTGGTTCCTCACATCCTTTTGATTACATAATACCAGCCGGTAAACTTCAGCGCGTGACCTTGGACTATTCCATCAAGTGTGATAATGCCGAGATAAGACCATCGGTATCAATTGGTGTTGGAAGTTTGTATGGTCCAGATGATACTGCTACAAGTTATCCGGATATTTATGTGTATGGCTATGAAGGTTTCGCAAGTTCCTATACGCTAAAAGTTGGGCAGGCCTATAAATTTTACCTTTTTAACCCAAACGACAATAAATATTATATGCGGATTGACACTGTTAAATCAGCAAATACGGTAATTGAAATTAATAACGCAGAAGTTTGTGACTTCATTGACAGCGGGGGATTTTAACCGAATTTGGTTTGTGATGAGGCCGGATTTCGAAAGGATGCCGGCTTTTTTATTTTCAACTTCATTGAGATTGAAAATGAACCAGTCATTTTTGGAACTTGTCAAAAAAACAAAACGATCCGCTGCATCCATTTGTCTATTTTTGAGGATTGGTTCAACATAAGAACTGATGATCAAAAAACATCTCATGCTCCAAATTCTCCATTCCGACGCCCATCTGGTGGCCATCAACAAACCACATGGCTTGCTGGTGCATAAAAGTATGATTGCTGCTGATGCATCGGAGTTTGCCATTCAGCTGTTGCGCGATCAGCTTGGGCAGCGGGTTTATCCGGCGCATCGTCTCGACCGCAAAACGGCTGGTGTGTTGTTGTTTTCGCTCGACAAAGAAACCGACAGCCTGATGCAGCAACAGTTTATGCGCCACGAAATCACCAAGGTGTATCATGCCATCGTACGGGGTTTCACTGATGAAGAAGGTGTGATTGACTATCCGCTCCTGAATGAAAAAGGCCAAAGCCAGGAAGCTGTCACCCGCTACCGCAGGCTGAAGACCGCCGAACTGGATATCCCTTCTTCCGGATTCAGCACCTCGCGCTATTCGTTGCTCGAGGTCACTCCGCTCACCGGACGCATGCACCAGATCAGGAAGCATCTGGCACATATCTTTCATCCCATCATCGGCGACAGGCCCCATGGCTGCAACAAGCAAAACAGACTCTTTCTGGAAAAATGGAATCACAACGATATGTTGCTGCATGCCGTTTCATTAGAATTCACCCATCCGGTAAATCATGAAAACATCGTCATCACTGCGCCTTACCAGGCATCGTTTCAGCGGATGTTGGATTTAATGGAATTCAAAGACTTAGCCTGATAAAATAAAAAAACCATCACTTTCGCGATGGTTTTCATTTAAAGGAATTTAGATTCTTTTATTGAAGGCTAAGCTTTGAGGCTTTGGCATCTTCCATCAAGATCTTGAAAAAGTAGCCCGATCCAAGGTCTTTGTTGAGCGTCACCGTGCCTTCGAATAGGGCAACATCGCCCACTGTCAGCTCGTCAAGGGTGGTGATTGTCAGATCAAAAAAGTCTTCATTGGCCGATCCATCCTGAATATGCACCCAGTTTTTTCCCATGATGCCACTATTGAACTTGGTGACCTGGCCTGCAACCTTGATCTTTTTGCCTGCAAAATCTTCAGGCTTATCAAACAATTGCTGGAGCGGGATGCTTCCGTCAACAGCTTCAACTTTTATATCTTGTTTGACCTGAGCTGTTTTGCTTTTCTGTGGCATGGTCACCGGCGACTGCACGGCTGCACCTTTTGCAGGAATAGGCATATTGCTCAGATTGCCAACAAAAAGAATTAGATCGAAAGTGCGGTCAAGTTCCTTGCTGTGAAAATTGACCATTTCCATACTTTCTGAAAAATAATATGTTTTGCCGCGTTCAACATCTTCTCTGCTGACGGCTATCCAGTATTGGCTCGATTTTTCATTGGCAAGGATATAGGTATAGGAGCTGGCCTGAAGCACATCGCCGGCAACTATTTCTCGGTTTGCCGGGTCCACAGCATAATCCACGCCGGAGCTTTGCTGACTGCAGCTAAACATGACTGAAATGAGTATCAAAAGCTGAACTATTTTTTTCATTTTGTAGCAATTTTGGGGATGCAAAGATGCATCAATTTTTTCCAACAGAAGGAGATTGTTCAATAAAAGCCTGAACAGGCATTGCAACTAAACCGACCGGAAAAGGTACAGTAGATTTCCGGCAATTCAACACTTAGCACCTGTGGCGGCTTGAATGAATGTTTAATGAGGCTCGTGCCACCCGTTCATCATGCTTTTAAAATTACTTCCGGGGGTACTTCCCATTGTAGAGAAATAGACGTGAATAACCAGAAATAAAGACAATAAAAATCCTACAGCTCCGTGAAGAAGGGCAGTGAGGTAAATTCCACTGAATTCCAGTACTTTCTCTACAATAAATTCGGGGAAGAGCAAAGCAAGACCGGTTAGGATAATGATGGGAACCAGCATATACATTGCTCCAACATACGTTAGTTTTTGTAAAGGATTGAATTTTCTTTTTTCATTCACCGGAAAGGGTGTGTGTTCACCTTTAAAAGTCCCTACAACATAATAGCTTATCTGTTTCATTATTTGTTGAACAAATCCTTTGATCTGTATGAGATAGAACTTTCCATTTCCGGTGATCAGATTTCCTATAACAAAAATCAGATAATTAAATGAAAGAATGATGCCAGTGATGTTGTGCCATTGCACAGCAAGGTCAAAACGAATCAAGGGTGCATCAGGATTAGAATACTGCATACTGATGCCGGTAGCAATCAAAATCAGGAACATCAGGGCATTGATGCCATGCCAGATGCGCAGCCAAATCGGGTATAAATAGAGTCGTTGTGACATAGTTTAATGCTTTTTTATTCGGAAAAAGATATGAATAAGAATACCAAGTATTGTCAAGCCAAAGAGCGCTATACTGATGATATTCAGATAGATATTTCTGTTAGCACCAATAACATAGGATTCATTGATGAATACTGCATTGAGCGTACCTCTGTTTTTACGTGCTTCAATATTCTGGTATTTATAAAGCGACGACATAAGCATGGTGTTCGCTGAGTGACACTCACTACATTTCTTCACCGCGAATTCTTTTTCAAGAATGTTGTGAGAAACCCTGAGTGTATCATCAACCGGAGTATGGCATTCAATGCAACGCACGGCAGAAAAATGCAACTTAAAGTTAGGCAAGAATTTATGAATTTCTTCGAGGGGTTTCTTTGTACTATCGCTGATACGTTGAAAATGAAGAGGGTTATCGTGACAGCTGGCACACATCTGATTATGTGCTGAGACTATTTCCGAAATTTTGAAATTGCTGCGGGTCATAGCTTTATAGCTGTGTGGGTCATGACACATCCAGCAGTTGAAGTTTTCGCTGTGTTTGCTTGCATGAACACTCTTTCCAAACTCTTCTTCGATGGTTTCGAAGTGATAGCTTGCAAAAGTTTCATCGCCACCATGGCAGTCGATACAACTGTACATGGTTTCGAACCTGAGTTCAGCATTATGCGGAAAAGTTTCATAATCAGGGGAGTGGCAGTCGGTACAGGCAAAATGCCTGTGAACGCCATTATAGAATGCTTCGGTTGAATAAACGAAATTTGGATTCATTTCCTTTCTTTCTGTTATGCCGGAGACAGGATTTTCAAAGGTGTAGATATGATTGGAATGGCAATCAAAACAATGTTTGTTGTCTTCCATTTTGGCTGGTTCGCTTTCCATATCCACATTGAGTTGCGCCCAGAGACTTGAAAAGGAAAGCAGGTATAATAAGGTTAAAAAATATCTGATTTTCATCGCATTAAATTTTTTCATGAAACGAATCCTGGAAAAAGAGATTAGGCATCCTTTTTCAGGTAGCTGAGAATTATGAAAGGTTTCCTGAAAGTAAGCATTTGCCTGGCTTTCCTGAAACCTTTCATGGTGCATTGATGCTTACCGAAGCATTATTTTTTTAGAGAACGGATGTAATTGATGATTCCCCAACGTTCTTCCTCATCTGTGATTTTGGTTTCAAAGTTGGGCATTTCATCTCTTCCAATGAATGACATATAGTACAATTCGCCATCATTAACTGTAGCTTGCCACTTAGCATCGCCAAAATCTCCAGGGAATGTTTCAAGGTTTTTGGCTTTTGGGCCGTCGCCTGCTCCAAGGTTTCCATGACATGAGCGGCAATGCTTGGCGTAAGCTGCTTTTCCCAGTTTTTCAGCAGCAGCATCTCCTTTATGAGGATTGGCTTTGCTTTTATATTCTGCAGGCACCTTCCAGGCGGCTCCCTTTTTTTGTTCCTGTGGATAGCTAAATGCAAGCAATGCAATAACTGTAAAAGCCATTAGGCTTAAAATCAATGATTTTACTTTCATATTTAAAGATTAATTAGGTGAAACATATAATTAGTTAATTAGAAACTCCAAAGTCGTGTAATAGTAAATCCGAGCATCAGGTCGCCTTTTGTCCAATCGTTGAGGTTGTACATGGCGTTGTGTTGAGGAACGATTCCATCGGCCGATGACACATAAATATGGAAAGCGTGGGTGCTGGTGCTGATTTCCCAACCTATACCAAAATTAGGTTTGGCAGGACGTGTGAAATCGCGGTACTCAGCTATACCTTTAACTTTCAACGGGATATCATACTGAAAAAGGATGGATGACTGAGGTGAAAATTGAGCTCTGCCATTGAATCCTACCGAAATTTTGTCGTGGTCAATGAGTGAATCGGTACTGTTGTAATGGGTAAAGCTGGTGTTGAGCTGCAACGACAGCCAATCATTTACTTTACGCCCTACAATAAGTTGTGCGAAATACGAAAACCTGTTGGTAAAGGCATATTCAGTTCCAAACACTTTTTCGTTTCGGCCATCGATAGCCATATTTCCATAAAGTGCTACAGCAACGGGAATGGTGTTGTTGCGGGTTTGCTCCAGAATGGTGTATTTAACATTAAAGTCGCTGTACATATTGGTACGGGTTATTCCATAACCAAGTTGCAGGTTTTTCATAATAACGTAATTGAGCCCCAAACGGATGTTAGCACCAGGTGCATACAGTCCAAAGAGGTCAGAGAAACCGTTTTCCATTTTTCCGAACTTATGCTGTATCACATATTCCAGTGTTTTGGCTGATGGAATATAGGTAGTTTGATTGTCGATGAGGAGTCCGCTCTGAAAAGGCGCGCGTACCGGCTTATCTTTAGGTTTTTCGGTAGCAGCAGTTTCTTCCTGAGCAAAAGCCATAAAACCAAAACACATCATCAAAGCTATAGAGAATAATCTTTTTTTCATTTTTTTTGGATTTAATGGTTAGTTATTTTTTGCTCCCTGTTTGATCCATTCAAGGATAATAGTTGCCTCTCCAACGGTATATTTCTTCCAGGCATGCGTAGTTGATGAAGGATGGGCATGCCAATAGATGATACTAGCAGTTGTATCAACTGTGTTGATAAGGGCAGGGACGATCGATGCATATGCTTTTCCTGTACTTAGATCAGGCGAAGTACCTCCGGTTTTGTGGCAGGCTGTACAGTTATTACCAGTGTTGAAAATCGTTTCGATTTGAGTAGCAAAACTGATCGGAACTTCAGGGTCGATCTCCGGTGGAGCTTCGGGCACGATGTGCACATATTCGCAGGAAAATAACATCCCTGCAAGGGTAAATGTTAAAATTGCGAGAAATTGCCGTGTTTTCATAGTTATTATTTTAAGATTTAATAAAGAGTCAAGTGATTTTCTTATTCTGAACAGGGTATAAAATTACTCTTTTTTTATTGTAAATGACGTTGTTATGAAATTTGTGGGGTTAACAACAATTGAGCAGATTCCGTTGCCAGAATCTGCTCAAACAATCATTTATTTTAGTGCTTTATTCGATAGCAGCGATTGAGTTTTGGAGAAGCTTAACAATGTAAGTAGGGTTATGAACACCTTTACTCTTGTCTTCGGAGATAGCTCTGTAGTTAACAAGAGCTCCGGCAACAACAGGTGGATATGTACCAGATAACGAGTTGTCGCTTCCTGGGGCAGTGATACCTTTTGCATCGAGTTTTGCTTTCAGTTCGGTCAAAAGATCTGTAACCTGTGTTTGTAGAGCAGTAACATCAGCGGCAAGAGCAGCAGCATCGGTGTGGCATGAAATGCAACCTGCAGTGTTGAGGCCGTTGCTGGCGTTGCGCATCCACATGGTGTGGCCGCCTGATTCAGCACCTGTTCCGGGAGCCATGTGGCAAGTAACGCACTGATCAGTAATCATAGTGGTGTGAAGACTGTTTGAGAGACCTTCACCAATATTAAATAAACCAATGCCAGTGATTGTGTTGGCTTGTGGGCCGTGGTGAACACTGTAGCGTGTGTTGGTGATGGTGATGTCTGGTCCGCCAATAACCGGGAAGTTAGAGATGGTTCTGCCTTGATGGCATGAAGCGCATTGACTACCTTTACCGAAATCGAAAGATTCAGTTGAGTTATACAAAGCAACTGCTCCACTCATTGTAAGGGCAAGGTCAGCAGGAGTGTATGTTTCGTGAATATCATGACATGTGTAACAGTTAGGTGGATTTGGGTTGTCAATTTTTGCACCAGTTGCCAATGGGTCATAAGTACCGGCGAGTTTTCCACGATATCCCTGACTGGTGTGGCAAACTGCACACTCACCTGTGTTACGGTTGAAAGCGCCACCGGTGGCATGGAATGAGTTTTCCCACTGCATAGTGCGTGCACTAAGTGCCTGGGTGTTGTCATGGCAGGTGATACAGGTGGCTGTGCCATCCTGTCCGTCAATGCCGTCTTCTCCATCTTTTCCGTCTTTACCGGCAAGACCTGCAGGGCCTTCTTTGGTACAAGACATTAAAGACATGCCGGCCACGAGTGTGAGGCCTACCATCCAACTTAATCTGTTGAGCATTTTCATCTTTGTAGATTTATTTAGGTTCATTTCTTTTTTTTAATTCCGGCAACAGCCGGTGTTCTTTTCATGTTGCAAGTTTACTTTGATCGGCGTTTACTGACAAGAGCTGAAAGGTGATATTTTCTTGCTTTATAGAAGATATATAATAATTAATAAATTGATATATATCAATTAATATAAGCATTCATTCAATTATGAACCAGATATACAAGATATTATGTATTAAAAGTCTTCATTGGAGTCAATTTCCATAATCACCTCGATTTGTTAAAAAATGTTATCAATTCAAAAAACTTCTTAAGAACTCTTCAAAAAAATGATTTGGAAATTCGGGTGCGTCAATGGTTCGAAAACGTATTTTTGCTGCTCACATTAACCGCATGAAACCAATCGAGACCTTATCGCTTTTTGAGGAATTAAACCAGGAGCTTGTGTATTTTTTAGCCGACCTTTCAAAAGAAGAATGGCTTTTGCCGACCGCGCTGCCTGACCGGACAGTCAAAGACCTTGCAGCGCACCTGGCCGATGGTTCATTGAGAAGAATTTCGATGCAGCGTGATCACTTTTTTGTTGAACACAAGCTTGACCTGAACCAGCTCGACACGCTTGTGCAGTATATTCAACAGCTCAACAGGGAGTGGATTGTGGCCATGCGCAGGGTGAGTCCGCGTTTGCTTGTCGAGATGATCAAAAAGTATGACAAAGAAGTATTTGAAATATTTTCAAGCCTGAAACCAGACGACGATGCCATGTTGCCCGTGGCCTGGGCTTTCCAGCAAAGCTCGCCCAACTGGTTCGACATTGCCAGGGAATATACTGAGCGCTGGCACCACCAAATGCAAATGCGGTTGGCCATAGGCAGGCCTTTGCTGATGAGCGAACGCTTTTTGAAGCCTGTTTATGAAACCTTTCTGCTTGCTTTGCCGGCCCACCTCAACAATTGTTACGCCCCAACCGGTGATCATCTGCTTGTGGTTGAGCTGTTTGGTGAAATCCAACTTCGCAACCGTTTGCAATATAAAAACGGATGTTGGGATTTTTGCGAAACGGATTCCAATATGGCCAAAACGAATGTAAGAATCCCCGCATCCATAGGCTGGATGCTCTTCACAAATACCGACAGAAATATTGATAATCACTTAGATGTCATTAAGATAGAGGGAGACATGGAGTTGGCGATAAGTGTTTTAAACATGAAAACAGTCTTGTCGTAAAAGCAAATTTCTTTTATCACCCAAAGATGTTTTATTTGGTTTGAACTTCTATTTTTGTTGTTCAAGGCTGCGAATTAATCCCATTAATACTTATGAAACAGGATTGGCTCTTTGTCGGAATATTGTCGTAAATCATTAAAAAACAAATATATGTGTGGAATTGTAGGTGTTTTTGATCTCAAAACCGAAGCCCGGCTCATCAGACCGCAGGTTTTGGATATGTCGAAAAAGGTACGTCATCGCGGGCCGGACTGGTCGGGTATGTTTTATGGCGAAAAGGCTGTGATGGCGCATGAACGTCTTGCCATTGTTGATCCGATTTCAGGCGGACAACCTCTTTACAGTGCCGACAAGCAATTGGTGCTTGCTGTGAATGGTGAAATATACAACCACCTTGAATTGCGCGAAAAACTCACAAAGCCATATGATTTTCTTACACAGTCGGACTGCGAAATCATTTTGGCGCTGTATCGCGAAAAAGGAACGGACTTTCTGGAAGATCTCAATGGCATTTTTGCCTTTGCCCTCTATGATGTTGAAAAAAACAGCTATCTGATCGGCAGGGATCATATCGGAATCATACCATTATATATGGGTTGGGATCAAATGGGCAACTTCTATGTTGCATCGGAGCTGAAGGCCCTCGAAGGCGTTTGTCCGAAGATCGAAGAGTTTCCTCCCGGGCATTACTTATCAAGCACTGACGGGGTGCTGAAAAAATGGTATTCGAGGGATTGGACCGATTATGAAAATGTTGAAGCACAGACAAGCAGCATAGCCGTATTGCGCAAAGCCCTCGAAGATGCTGTGCACCGCCAACTTATGTCGGATGTTCCATATGGCGTTTTACTCTCGGGAGGTCTGGATTCGTCAGTCATCTCGGCCATTGCAGCCCGTTTTGCCGAAAACAGGATCGAAAGCGGTGACCGTCAAAAAGCATGGTGGCCTAGGTTGCACTCGTTTGCCATCGGTCTCGAAGGTTCGCCCGATCTTGCTGCCGCGCGCAAGGTGGCCGATCATCTCGGCACTGTTCATCACGAAGTGCATTTCACGGTTCAGGAAGGGCTCGACGCCATCCGCGATGTGATTTACCACATCGAAACCTATGATGTGACCACCGTCAGGGCATCCACACCGATGTATCTGCTGGCAAGGGTGATCAAGTCAATGGGTATAAAGATGGTGCTGTCAGGCGAGGGTGCCGACGAAGTGTTTGGCGGCTACCTCTATTTTCACAAAGCACCCAATGCGGCAGCTTTTCATGAAGAAACCGTAAGAAAACTCAGCAAACTTCATCTGTATGACTGCCTCAGGGCGAACAAATCGCTTGCTTCGTGGGGCGTTGAAGGCCGTGTGCCTTTCCTCGACAAGGAGTTTCTGGATGTGGCAATGAGGCTCAACCCCGAGGACAAACGACCATTCGGTGGCCGCATTGAAAAATGGATACTGCGCAAAGCGTTTGAAGACTATTTGCCTGCCGATGTTGCATGGAGGCAGAAAGAACAGTTTTCGGATGGGGTAGGATACAACTGGATTGACAGCCTGAAAAAGCTTGTTGCTGATATCGTTAGCGATACAGAGATGGAAAATGCGCGCTTTCGTTTTCCAATCAATACGCCGCAGAGCAAGGAAGAGTATTACTACCGCAGCATCTTCAGCACGCACTTCCCATCAGATGCCGCGGCACGGTGCGTTCCATCGCTGCCATCGGTAGCCTGCAGCACACCCGAGGCACTGGCCTGGGACGCCTCCTTCCGCAATATGATCGACCCATCGGGCAGGGCGGTGGCAGGCGTTCACAAAGAGTCTTATTAGATTCTGCATCAAAGTCCGGGCTCCTGACGCAACAGCTTAACAGCTTTGTATCGTACGATGGCTCACAGCCGGCTAACGATGCTAAACCATGGCTTGTTTGCAAATATTACATACTTTTACTCCCGCAATACCGTTGTTCAACAATATTTAACGCACGTGAACATCTATAGCCGGAAAAAACGCTGGAAAATTGTGCTGGCCACCATCGCTTTGGTCATTATAAGCCTTTCTATCTATTACACCAACAACCTTGTGAAGCAGTTTGCCACCGAGGAGCGCAACCAGGTGCGCAACTGGGCCGATGCCGTTGAACGCCGGGCTAGTCTAATGCGTTATCAGGAAGATTTTTTCATAGCGCTGCGCAAACAAGAGCGCGCAAGGGTTGAGCTTTTGGCAAAAACCTACCAAAAGGTGCTTTATGGCTCGCTTGAGGAGGAGTTTACATTCTATCTTGAGATTATAAGCAACAACACCAGCATACCCGTCATCATCGTTGATCAGGAAGGCAATATCCTCGAACGGCAAAACGTGGACAAACGTTTTGAATCGCAAAAAACCTTCGATGGCGAGCTGCGCGAATCCTTTGCTGCATATAGTCCAATCCCTATCAAAGACACCCGTCAATTGCTCTACTACCGCGAGTCGATCATTTTCAGCGACCTCAAGCGCGTGCTTGATGATTTGGTGAGTTCGTTTCTGACCGAGATTGCCAACAATGCCTCCAGTGTTCCTGTTATCATCACTGACAGCACCTTGCGTAATGTGTTGCAATATGGCAACCTGAGCATTCCCGAGCAGGCCGATTCGCTCTTCTGGCAGCAGCAGATTTTGCTCATGCGTTCGGAAAACACGCCCATCGAAATAAGTTTTCTTGATCATGGCAAAACGTTCATTTTTTATAAAAGTTCGCCGCTTTTACTCAAAATGCAGTTTTTTCCGCTGTTGCAGATCATCGTTTTCGGATTGTTTCTGCTGATAGCCTATCTGCTTTTTAGTTACGCCAGGCGCTCCGAGCAAAACCAGGTGTGGGCCGGGATGGCAAAAGAAACGGCACACCAGATCGGAACGCCGCTTTCGAGCCTCATCGCCTGGCTCGAATTGCTCAAAATGGAAGACAGCAGCTTTGCAGGTATTGAGGAGATGGAAAAAGACATCGAACGGCTTGAAACCATCACCGAACGTTTTTCGAAGATCGGATCAACACCTGTGCTTGAGCCTGCCAACCTGGTGCAACTCATCGAAAAAACCATCGAATACCTGCGACCACGCAGCTCAAAAAAAGTTATCTACAAACTTGACCTGCCTTTGCAGGAAAAGGTGATTCTTCCGCTCAACGAAGCCCTTTTTCAATGGGTGATTGAGAACCTGTGCAAAAACGCCATAGATGCCATGAACGGGCAAGGCACCATCACCATCAGCTTAAAAACCGAAGACAGCAAAATAATCCTTGATTTGGAAGATACCGGAAAAGGCATCCCCAAGTCGAACCTTAAAGCGGTGTTTAAACCAGGCTTCACGAGCAAGAAACGTGGCTGGGGACTCGGTCTCACCTTAGCCCGCAGAATCATCAAGGACTACCACAAAGGCAGGATTTTCATCAAAAGCTCAGTCATCAACGAAGGAACAACTTTCAGGATTGTACTGAAGAAGGACCGGTAGTGCTGCTACAATGAATACCTGAAAAATCCAAGGCAAAAATCTTGGTTCTATTTCATTGACGATTACCTAAACTCCTGTAGCTGATGTGGTTTGTTTTGCAATATTTCCTCAATCTGTTCCAAAAGTTCAGCTGTGAGCAAAGGCACTAATTCGGCAGCCTTCAGGTTTTCTGACAATTGTTCAGGTTTTGAAGCACCTGTGATCACCGTTGACACGTTGGGATTTTTTAGACACCATGCAAGCGCCAACTGCGGAAGACTAAGGCCATATTGTTGCGATAACGCATGAAGGCGGCTCGCTTTTTGCAGTTTTACCAGGCCTTCGGGTGTTTCATATCTCTTTTTCAGCCACTCATTTTCAGCCTGACTCAGCCGACTTCCTTCAGGAAAGCCTGAGGCATATTTATTCGTCAGCACACCACTGGCCAACGGACTCCAGATGGTTGTGCCAAGCCCCATCGAAGTGTAGAGTGGAAGATATTCTGCCTCAATCTTTTGGCGGTTAAGCATATTGTATTCCGGTTGCTCCATAAGCGGAGGTATCAGGTGTTCCTGCCGCGCAAAATCATACGCCGAACGAATCATCCAGGCAGGCCACTCACTTGTGCCCCAATACATGGCTTTGCCCTGCTGCAACAGGTGATTCATGGCCCACACAGTTTCTTCAACAGGTGTCTGGTAATCAGGACGATGACAAAAAATGAGGTCAACATACTCAAGGCCAAGCCTTTTCAGCGCAGCATCCGTGCCTTCGAGGATATGTTTGCGTGAGAGGCCGGTGTCGTTTGGTCCCGGTCCACCCCAGAAAATCTTTGTCGAAACCACATAATCCGAACGTTTCCAGCCTGCACGCCGCAAAGCCTTGCCCATGATGATTTCGGACAAGCCGCTGGCATAAACCTCGGCATTGTCGAAAAAGTTTACACCTTGATCAAAAGCCATAACCATCAGGCGATAGGCCAAATCTTCATCCACCTGTGTGCCAAAGGTTGTCCACGATCCAAAAGAGAGTTCCGAGACCTTAAGGCCTGATTTTCCAAGAAAACGATAGTTCATTTGTAAGTTATTTTCGGTTTATAAATCATCTTGTCTATGAAACCCAAAAATAAACAAATTGTTTTTTATTGAACGAAAGTATAAATTCTTTTAAGGCAGCAAATTGTAAGCTGAAGCGAAAAAATATGGATTGAAAACTAAGTAAAATCACCTGTTTTTTTGAAAAAATTATATCATCCTATTTAATCATTATAAAATGATTACCTTGCAGGCTTATAAGGTGAAAAGCAATCATGGTAGCGCATAACAGACTTATAAATCCATTTCCGGGAATACGCAGCTATGAAATGGAAGAAAGCCACTACTTT
The DNA here is from genome assembly GCA_002421995.1 of Bacteroidales bacterium UBA6207. Taxonomy (GTDB): domain Bacteria; phylum Bacteroidota; class Bacteroidia; order Bacteroidales; family F082; genus JALNZU01. The sequence goes on from DISP01000210.1 coordinate 14,369, forward strand.
TTCGGGAGGGAAAAGCAGGTGGCCGAACTGGTGAATAAGCTGGAAACTACACGTTTTCTGGCTATTGTCGGTTCATCGGGATGTGGGAAGTCATCACTTATCAAAGCCGGATTGATTCCCACACTCACCGGCTATGACAAAGCCGTAAGCAGCGGCAACTGGCTGCAGCTGACCTTCAGACCCGGCAGCGATCCTTTCGACAGCCTTACAAAAGTCCTTGCCGGAGCAAAACATCCCCATGAACAAATCAGGAAGCTACTCGATTCGGGCAGCCAGGGACTGGTTCATGCCATCAGGCTGATTGCCACACCCGGACAAGAAACACTCATTTACATTGATCAGTTTGAAGAATTGTTCCGCTTCGGACGGACCCAGCAAGAGCGCAGCCCGGCAGAAATCACTGATCGTTTCATTGCATTATTGCCACCTTTGACAGAAGAATCAGGCAATGGCATCCACCTCATCCTTTCCATGCGTACCGATTTTCTTGATGACTGTACAGCACACCGCGAACTCAGCGAGCTTATCAACAAAGGATATTATCTGGTGCCACGCATGAACGATGATGAGCGCCGTCTGGCCATCACAGGGCCGGTGAGCGCTGCAGGCGCCAAAATCAGTGAAGCCCTTGTTGATCGTCTGTTACAGGACACGGGCGATGACCCGGACCAGTTACCCATACTGCAACATGCCATGATGCGCAGCTGGGACAATTGGCTGATGGCAGGTAACCGGTCGCAGGAGCTGGGCATCAGTCACTACGAAGCTATCGGAACCATGAAGGAAGCACTCTCCGTTCACCTTGAAGAGGTGTTTAACAGCCTCGGCGATGAACGGGCGTTTTTTCTGAGTGAGAAAATATTTAAGTCGCTCACCGACCTTTCGAATCAAAACCGTGGCACCCGCCGTCCAACTTCGCTGGCTGCAATTTGCACCCTCACCCACGGACGCGAAGATGAGATTGTTCGCATCATTGACCATTTTCGCAGTCCGGGATGCGCCTTCCTGATGCCTCCGGCACATCTGCCACTTGATTCAGAAACACTGATTGATATCAGCCACGAGAGCATCATGCGTGTGTGGCAGCGCCTGAGGCGATGGGTTGAGGAGGAAGGAGAGTCGGCCCAGCTTTACCTGCGGTTGTCGCATTCGGCTGCATTGTACCAGGAAGGAAAAACAGCGCTGTGGGTCAATCCCGAGTTGCAGCTTGCCCTTCAGTGGAAAGAGAACACCCGCCCCAACGCCACCTGGGCCGAGCGCTACGACCCGGCTTTTGAGCGGGCAATGACATTTCTCGACCAAAGCAAAAAGAGCTACGAGCGTGAAATCATGCGCAAGGAACAACAGCAAAAGCGCAATCTGCGTCGTGCCCGCAACTCGGCCATCGTGCTGGGTATCGCATCTGTTGTATCATTGCTGTTTCTTGTCATCTCGCTCAACCTGCGTTTCAAAGCCGAAGCCAGCCAGCGCCAGGCCCTCGAAAAAGAGAAGATGGCTGTGCAGGAACGCATCCGCACCGAGGAGCAACGCAAGGAAGCTGTCGTTCAGCGAAAAATCTCCGAACAGCAACAGCAGATAGCGGCACAGCAGGAGCTTATCGCCAACGAGCAACGGGGGTATGCAGTGAGCCAGCAGCGCATTGCACAGCAACAAACAGCCGAAGCCATACAACAACGCCAGCAAGCCGACCTTGCCCGCCACGAGGCACTCACTGCACGTGATGAGGCACGGCAGCAACGCCGCGAAGCCCTCACGCAAAAGCAAATAGCCGAAACCGAACGCAGCAAGGCCGAAGAATCCGAGCGGGAGGCACAACGCCTGCGCATGCTGGCCATTGCCAATGCCCTTGCCACCCAGGCCATACAGCTGCACTCGACCCTGGCTGATGACACACCTGCACTGTACGCACTTACGGCCTACAAGCTTCACAGCGAAAACGGCGGAAACAAAGGCGATCCCGCAATTTACAACGCGCTTTCAGCCACTGCCGGCGACCCACGCATCCTGCGCGCGCACCAGGATGCCGTTCGCGATATCACCATCTCCGGCAACGGCAAATACCTCTACAGCTGCGGTGATGACCAGCAGGTGCTTCGGTGGGATCTCGCCGAAACAAAAAATGCACCGGTGGCTGCCACCTTGCCACGTGGCTTCAAAGAAAACTTCCGTGCCATCATGCTTACAAAAGATGGAAAATGGCTCGTTGCCGGAACAATCTCGGGAAAACTCATCGTCTGGAACACTGCCAACTTTCCCTTTGCTGCGCAACAGTTGGAGGCTCATACGCAGATTGTGAATGCCCTGCGCCCCGATCCCGTTCGCAATGCGTTTTACTCTGTAGCCTCCGATGGGAAAGTGCTCCGCTGGAACAGCGAAATAATGCCTTTTCAACACAGCCTCATTGACCAGTTGCCCGAAGCCGTGCAGAGTGCAGCACTCACAGCTGATGGCAATGCCCTGGCACTGGCGCAGGCTTCAGGAAAGATCAAGCTCATTCTGCTCGCCGGAAACAGCCCGGCACTTGGTGCAATGCAGGCTGTAAACAGTCCGGTGAGGGTGTTGCGCTTCAGCCCCGACGCAAAAACACTGCTCATGGGATGCCTTGATGGATCGTTGCGCAGCAGCCGTTTCGACGGAAGCAATCTGGATGAAGCCATCGTGTTGGCAGGACGACATATTTCGGGGATCAACGCCTTTGATTTCGATCCGGCCGGAAAGCATATCAGCACAGCATCCTACGACCAGACCATACGTCTTTCGCAATTCCCGCTCACCGAAGAAAGCCCGGTCACGATAAGCAGTCACGAAGGCTGGGTTTATGGGCTGAGCTATTCGCCTGACGGCCTGAATATCATCAGCTGCAGTGCCGATCGCAGCATCAGGATTTTCTCATCCGATGAGCAACAAATCGCGCATCAACTTCAGTTGAAGGTCAGGCGAAACTTTAGTCATGCCGAATGGGCCAAAGTTATAGGTGCCGATGTGCCTTATCAAAAAACCATCAACGAACTGCCATGAAAGCTTTTATACATTTATTCCAAAGCATTAATACAGGCGCTTCTTCGCGTTTGAAGCTGATGGGCCTGCTGATTGGATTACTCGCCTTTGGGGCAGCACAAAGCCAGCAGTGTGATGAAGTCACACTCAACGAAGCACGCAAAGCTTATGAGCTTGGCCGATTTGGTCAGGTGATCAACAACCTGGAACGGTGCAGCAAGAACGGGTTTTCCGAAAAGCAAAAGATAGAAGCGCACCGTTTGTGTGCGATGGCATGGTTGGCGCAGGACAGCATTCAGTCAGCAATACATGAAACAGCTTTGTTGTTGCAAATCAATCCGGCCTACGAGCCCAATCTGTTTGATCAGCCGGCCTTTATCAGGATGGTAAACCGACTGAAAACAGCCGATGTCGGGCAAATTGTTACCTCAGTATCCAAAAAGGCAGAAAATATTTTTGAAGCACCGGCTTCGATCATGGTTGTTACGCGTGAAGACATATTGCGGCGCGGCTACAACGACCTTGTTGAACTGCTGAAAGACGTGCCTGGCTTTGACCTCACACTTTTCTACGGACCGGAATATGCCAATATTTACCAGCGTGGTTTCAGACAAAACAATACCGAAAAAACCCTGTTGCTGTTTGACGGGATGGAAGAAAACGACCTTTGGACCAACTGGGCATATATTGACAGGCAATATCCGCTCTCGAACATCGAACGTGTTGAAATTATCTACGGCCCTGCTTCAACCATGTATGGTCCCAATGCTTTTGCAGGTGTCATCAATGTGATCAGCCGCAATTCGACCGATGCCATCCGTCCCGGGCGAAACATAGGTGTAAGTGGAAAAATGAATTACGGCAGCTATAACACACGCACCCTCGACCTCAGTGTTTCGGGCAAAAAAAGAAACATCTCCTTCACCCTTTCCGGCCGGTTGTATCACTCAGACGAACATGATCTTTCGGGTCAGAAATATTTCGACTACGATGCGTCGGTTTATGATCAGGTTGATTACAACGCACTGCTTGGCATCGGCAGCGATGCCCTGACCTATCTTACTTCAAATAATTTGCCTCTTTCGCATCCCTTTTATCAGCTTTCGGCCGACTCAACAAAACTCAACCTCACTACTTTGGGTGAGGAAACAGCACGAGACCTCGATAAATCAGCCTATGAACAAATCGTCGGCGGCAAAAAAATAGGCTTCTCCAACAATACCGACAGCTGGCTTCTCAATGGCAAGGTGAGTGTGGGCAACTTCAGCTTTGGTTTCCAGACATGGAAATATTTCAGGGGAGGCACCACCCAATACACCGATTTGTATGTTGCCGGATCGGAAAACGGCTTCAACTGGGTGCCGCAGCTCAGCAATTTTTACACAAAATATGAAACCCATCTGGGCGAAAACCTCTATCTGTCGAACCTTACCACCTTCCGCATTCACGAAGTGACTGATGATACGCGTTTTGTTTCGCTAAGCAATTATGCCCGGGGCAATAAAAAACTCGCTGCCCTTGTGCGCGAAGAAGCGCCGGTGTGGAACAGTCTTTATATGTTTGAACGCTCCAAACAGCTGCGTAACGAATTGAAAATCAATTATCGTCCTTCATCACGTTTAGATGTGGTGACAGGGCTCGAGGTACGCAACAGCAGTTTGCAAGGGGCTTATTACACCAGCTTTACCGATACGCCACAGGATTCGGCGGTTATTTTGCCCTCGCCCAAAGGCGGAAACGAGTTCAATGTCTGGGACCTTGGTATTTACAGCCAGGGAACATGGTTGCTTTACAAAACCCTGCGCATGACCTTAGGTTTGCGTTACGACTACAACAAGGTGCGCAAGAGCGATGGCTTCGGCAGCGAGTTCAGCCCGAGAGCTGCCCTGGTATGGTCGCCCGGACGCTCAACCTTCAAGGCTATCTACTCCAGAGGTATCATGAATGTGTCGAACTGGACAAAGTATTCCTCGGCCGGAAACCGGATACCCAATCCAAGCCTGAAAACCGAAAACATCCAGAACATTGAATTCAGCGCGGCCTGGCGTTTCAGCAGCAAACTGCAGGCCGACCTGGCTTTCTATCAAAATTATATTGACAACGTGGTTGGTACGGTGGATGTGCCCGACAACCCGGGAAAGATACAGAACGCCAACATCGGGAAGTTTGACATCCGCGGGATACAAGCCAATGCCACCTATAAACAAGGCACTTTCAGCAGCTGGATCAATTATACTTACAGTCATCCGCGTCAAACCTATTCCGAAGCCGGAGAAGTGGACAACAGGGTGGGCGACATTGCTGCACATCAGTTCAATGCAGGAGTCAATAAACTGTTTTTCAATCAACTCAATGTCAATCTGAGGCTTAACTACAGCGGCGAACGTCCTGTGGGCGAAGGCACAACAGTTCCGCTCAACAACGATCATTTTCCTGCCGTCACGATCCTGAACAGCGCCGTCAACTACTCCAACCCGGAGCTGTTGAAGGGTTTTGCGCTGCAATTGGTGTGCAACAACATTTTCAATACCGTATATTACCACCCGGGAACGAAGGCTGCCGAAGGCATTAACAGTCCAACGGCCATCCTGCAACGCGGACGGCATTTTCTGGTTAGCCTGAGCTATGATTTTTAACAACCAAACCATGACATCTGCAGATAATTATACAATCTATAAGCATCCCGACATGCGCTGGGGGGCGTTCTACCAACCGCTAAAACCCCGGCCTGCGGCTTCGAAGGGCCTGCGCATCGTGCTTTTTGCCAGTTGTGAATGCGGCATCATGCTGCTTGAACATCTGGCCTTGCTTGAGAAAAAATTTCCGGGCACCATTCACCTTACCGGCATTGCAACCGACGATCCGGTGGATGCTGCTGCACGGATATCGCTGAAAAAGCGTGTCTGGAGTCAGTTTTCAGCCGAAGAGCGCCGCAGTGTATTTGACAGGATGGTAAAAACCGCCACAGATATGGGACTACCCGTGTATTCGGGAGCCGTGAAAACTGACTATTTCAGGGAGATCTACCGGCAGTGGAATCCGGATGCGCTGCTGATGTTTTGCTTTGGTCAAAAAATTGATGCCGTACTGTATGACAGTCCGCCGGCCGGCGCTTACAACTTTCATCCTTCGAGCCTGCACAAACAGATTGGTGCCGGATCACAGCCCTTTCACAAAGCCATTGAAAACGGGCAAAAAAGCTCGCAGATGGTCATTCATAAGGTTACTGAACAGATTGATGTCGGCCCTATTGTAGGCATTTCGCCCGAGGTCAACATCTGCCTCGCCGATGGCAGCTATCCCGTTTCGGTGAGAAGTTTGCTCGATAAGATTACGAGCACCGGCGGGTGGATGGGTGTGGAATTGGTTCACGCGCTTTGCTCCCGAAACAGCGGCAGCCACCCTGCGCAAATTGATTTCATTGACTTTGATGGTTTAATGCCGCCGGAAATTAAACACACCCTTGGGCAGGCTGCAGTGAACGACCTCAATGAGAAATATATCCTCGCACTCCATCCGCTCATTCAAAGTTAGGCAAGATGAATAACGAAAACGCGTTGCTCCGATTGATGAACATCCGTGGTGATGAGGCCAGGGCTGTGTTCATGCTTATCGCGTTTTCGTTTTTTACGGGTCTCACCTTATCGTTTTATTTCACAGCTTCCAACGCCTTGTTTCTGAAATATTTCGATTCAAAGATGATTCCTGTTTCCTTCATAGCTTCGGGCGTACTCATCTATCTCAGCTGGCTGGTTTTTTCGCGACTCGATGCCCGCATGAACTTCAAAAACCAGGTTAGCCTGAAGATGTTGTTTGTTTTTGTAACAGTAGCGTTGCTCACGGCGGGGGTTTATTATCTACCAAACAACTGGCTCATTTTCATCCTTTATACCTGGGTGCGTGTTGTTGTTTTTGTGACGTTGGTCACCTTTTGGGGCATTGCCGGCAGGTTGTTTAATCTGCGTCAGGGAAAGCGCATCTTCGGGCTGATCACTACAGGCGAAGTGGTTTCGATCATCATCGGCTATTTTTCAATTCCGCTGCTTCTGCGCTTTCTCAAGGCGCCCGACCTGTTGCTTCTTGCATCTGTCACACTGCTCCTTTGTTTGGTGATGGCGCGCTGGATTCTGCTTAGCTTCAGCACACTGATGGGCGGCAACACACACAATGCAAACGCCGCCCTTAAAGAAGCAAAAACCAACACCAGCTACCTCAAGCTGATCAGGAAACCCTATTTCAGCCTTATTTCGCTCATGGCACTGATGCCCATATTCGGCTATCTTTTTGTTGATTTCCTTTTTCTTTCGCAAACCAAGGTGGAGTTTGCCCAAAAGCCCGAAGCCATAGCAGGATTTTTTGGTATTTTTTTAGGTTCGGTAGCCGTCATTGAGTTGCTAATGAAATTGGTTTCGGGTCGTTTTCTCAATAAATATGGAATAAGGCCGAGTTTGCTTTCGTTGCCGGTGGTAATGGTTGGCTCGGTGCTTGTTGCAGCCATATCCGGGCTTTTATATGGTGCGTCAACACTTTTTTTCGCTTTTATCGCGCTTTCGCGGCTTTTTGAGCGTTCGGTGAGGGCGGCAGTGTATGAGCCTTCTTTTCAATTGCTTTATCAGCCTGTTCCTACCGAACAGCGCCTTGTTTTTCAGAACCAGATCGAAGGCATCCCCAAGGCACTTGGAACCATACTCACTGGTCTTGTCATACTGTTTTTTTCGGCCTTTGGCTCGCTGGGTCTGGTGTTTTACTCCTGGTTTTTTGTGCTGGCTCTGCTGGCTTGGGTATGGATTTCCTTAAGGATGTATGATTCATACCGCGGTATATTAAAAAGCAAATTGCACGAATTAGACAACAGCCAACCCGAAAAAATGTCGCTTGAAAGTATGATGTATCATGCACTCAGCAAGTGTGATCCGGCAAATTTTAAGATGCTCGTCCTGCGATGCGAAGCCATTGACCCTCCGTTGACAGCGCGTGTTCTCATCAAAATTTTCGACACCACAAACGATGAAATCCGCCTGCAGATACTGCAACATCAGGCCGCGATGCTTCATTTCGGCACTTTACCGCTCTTGTATGAACTCAAAAAGAAATCATCAGCTCCGGCCGTTGAAGCTGCCGTTGCACACAGCATCAGCGTGCTGGAAGAAGGTCGCGCGGCATCTGTTGATACGATAGCAACAATGGCTGCTTCGGACCAGCCCGCCCAAAGAGTCAGGGCTGCCCGCATGTTGGGCGCTTCGGCGCGCTACCAAAGCATCAGGCTTTTGCTGAGTCTTGCTGCTGACGCCGATCCCG
>DISP01000117.1 GCA_002421995.1 Bacteroidales bacterium UBA6207
TTTTTTATTGGCCTGAAGCAAGATGGTTTTCCGGAAGCACACGCAAATCGTTCAACATAAACACAAAATAACGCTTGGCCACCACACCGTTACGCATTATCTGGATGGTGTCGGCAGGAACGATGCTTTCAAACATGCCTGAATAAACTTCGGAAGGATGCTTGTAATCACGGCTGTTTGTGATATACCAGAAATCGTCGCCAAGTGCAAAACCACCCCGTATATCATTGATCCAAAGATATTTGTGAAGTCGCGATGGCTCACCGATGCCCATCGCTTTCATGCCGAGAGGGCGTGCCAGATAATAATCCATATTGGCCAGCGGAAACCAGTTTTCGCCCAGCAGCGCATCGGTTTGCTTCATCTTGCCTTCAGCAATATGTTTTTCTCTAAGCGCTGTAAACGCCGGTAGAAGTTCGCGCCATCCATACATATCCAACGTAACATCATTATTACCAAGCTTGTGGTATGGTTGGTTGTCTTTCATCGGAATCAGCCCAAACTTTATTTGAAGACTTCCTGCCACGATAAACACCAGCAAAACATAAAAAGCAATCCTTATACTTCGCGGAACAGGCGCCCTGTGCCGCGTTGCCAGCCACGCTGCTGCAATCAAAAGCATCGTGTTATAAGCCGGCCCTGTCCAATGCGGGAGGGTGGAACGGAAAAGCGCAAAAAATAAAAAAATGAAAACCAATGGCAAGGCAATCAACAACAACAAACTGCCCTGATCGAAAGCAATGAAATTCTTTTTGCGTAAAAACCAATAAACACCCAGCCAAACCAGGATATAATTGACAGGATTGTTGTAAACGACCTGTCCGCCCAACTCTGTGAAAAACAGGGATAAACGCAGTGGCGAATCAAAAATATTGACCCGCTCGCCCTGAAAAGTAAAGCTGACAAAATGGTTTTCTAAATTCCAAAGTAAGACCGGCAATAAACACAATGCCGATAGCAAAACCGAAAGGTAAAGGGCTGGCTTTTTCAGCCAGTGCCTGCGAAACAGGAGGATATACAATCCAAAACCGAACCAAAGAAACACACTGGTATATTTCGACAACATGCCCAGGCCAATCGTCAAACCAATCGCAGCCAGCAAAAAATTCAGCTTTTTGGGTTCGACTTCAGCTTTTGTAGCCATTATCATCAGCATGAGACTCAGCATCCAAAAGAAGTTTTGCGGCGTGTCGGGCAAAATCATAAATCCGGTGATGACAAATGCATACACAGAGCTGTTATACAGCAAAGCCGCATACCAGCCCGTTCGTTCATCACGCAACTCTTTGCCTGTTCTGAAAATCAGCCAAGTGTTCGCCGTCATCAATACGACCGAAGAAAGCCTGAGAAATAACTCGCTATCAAACAATAAGTTAAGACTAAAAAGCTGCATCATCCATCCAACCATTGGCGGATGATCAAAATGGCTCAGGTCGGGAAAAGCTGCATAAGTGAAATAGTAAACTTCGTCGTTACCAAGTTCATGCCACCATGCAAGCAAGGTCCTTGTGAGTCCACTCACCAACATAAGCCAAAACAGTCGTTTGGTAAACTTGTTGTTTGCGTGAATCCACTTCATCAGTTCCGTGCTCTTTTTAGGAAAATCCTGAAAATGATCATAAAAAGCAAAACGAGCAGAACTGTATAGATCCCACGCATGAGCGCTGTTTTATCCGTATCGAAGATGGCAGGCGATTGGGGTTTAAAATCAATGTTTTCATGACGGAAAACAGGATTTAAGAAGAGCTGACTTCCGTCAGTAAACTGCATTTCTGCCCTGATGTAGGTGTCGGTATCGCGCATCAGGTAGTTTAGCTGATTGGTATCAGCAAGCTTTTTCAACAGCCGTCCGTCCTGACCAATCAAACGGATTTCGCTGGCAGGTTTGTTGATTCCCAAACTGAAGGTATCGTTTTGAATAACTAGCTGTTGCAATTGTGGCGACGGTGTATTGACCACTGACTCAGGCCGGCTTAAACAATAATAACTCCCGTTCGCAAGGCACTCAAGCAATTGATTGATATTTAGTTCATTAATAAGAAGCTGAACTGTGTGAATTTTTTGTTCTTCAAGATTCAATGACTGTGACCGTGAAAGATTGCTAAGCAGCAAGTTGGCCCTGTGACCGTGGCTCAGCACAAGGTCCCAAACCTTCAAAGCATCAGTATCTGTGTTTGTTAGTTCAATCAACTGATATCCGCTCAAAAACCGTAATTCATCGGCGGTGTAAGACCGGCCCGGATCGGTGAGCGCAACCAAATAGCTTGTTTGGTTTAACTTCCAAATGATGTCTTGCTTATGGCGAAGATCTTGAAAAAAAGGGTAATCGGTCCAAACAACTTTTTTTGCCCCAAAACACAACTGCTGATCATCTGTCAATCCATATCCATGTCTGTAAATCAACAACTTATCATTATTATTATCAATATAACGGTGCATGAACTGAAAATTGCTGATATCAATTTTATCAGTGGTATTGCTCAGGGTATCATAGAATTTGAAATTGGTTCTCAGTTTGCCGTTGATCAGCAGATCGGCAAGATGTAAGGCATTGAGGTCGAATGACAACGAGACTGTTGTTTGAGGAAACACAGCGGGGTAAGGAGAATGGATGTGAGCACCCGAAAACGCTTGTGGTTTTTCGTAGCTAAAAAAAGGTGCTGACAAATAAAAGATCGTCAAAAAAGCAAGCATGCCAAAAAAAGCTGCCCAAAACAGACGAATAATAATTTTCGACCAGCCCGAAGTATTTTGGCTTTGCTGCATCATTTTGATATTAATGCAAAGTTATTCGAAAAATGCATTAACGAAATTTTTTCTTTCAATCAGCTGTTTACAAACCTTGGGTCAGCTTTTCACCTAAGCTGAAACACCAAACCTTTGCATTTCTCTACATATTCACTACTTTTTTCCAATAATGGGAAAATAGTCACAAAAAAACTTGCAAATCGCTTGATATCATGTTATTTTTGTCAAACTTCCGCATTTTAGAATCAAATTCAATAATAGAATGGAAGTGTAAGATTGGGATTGCTTTACGCCCGGTTTATAACAATCAGGTTTTATGGAAAGTTTCAGAATATTTGTCGTTGAAGACGACCCGCTTTATGGCGAGATGCTCAAACATCATCTCTCTTTGAATCCCGACAACGAAGTGCATCTGTTCAAAACAGGACAGGAGTGTCTTAAAAACCTGTTTCGTGCTCCGAGTCTTGTTTCGCTGGATTATTCGCTTCCGGACATGTCAGGGCTTGAAGTGATGAAGCAGATTAAAAAGGAAAGTCCTGATACACCGGTAGTTATTGTTTCGGGTCAGGAAGATATTTCCACTGCTGTGGCCTTATTGCGCGAAGGTGCATACGACTATTTTGTGAAAGACGAGGATGTGAAAGACCGTTTGTGGAATATCATCAAGAAAATTCGTGAAAATCTTTTACTCAAAAGCGAGATCAGCCTGCTGAAGGATGAGATTGGCCGCAAGTACGAGTTCCGAAACGTGATAAAAGGTACAAGCCCCGCCATTCGCCAGATATTCAGCCTGATTGAAAAAGCCACCAAAACCAATATCACTGTTTCTGTGACCGGCGAAACCGGGACAGGCAAAGAGTTGGTAGCCAAAGCTATACATTACAATTCGGCACGTGCCAAAAAACCATTTGTTGCTGTAAACGTTTCTGCCATCCCACGCGATCTTATCGAAAGCGAGATGTTTGGACACGAAAAGGGAAGTTTCACAGGTGCAATTACCCGCAAAACCGGCAAGTTTGAACAGGCTCATGGGGGCTCCATCTTTCTCGATGAGATAGGCGAAATGGATTTGCACATGCAGTCGAAACTGCTGCGTGTGATTCAGGAACGCGAACTCTCGCGCGTTGGCGGCAACGATACCATCAAAATTGATGTCCGCCTGATTGTTGCCACAAACCGCAACCTTGCCGAAGAAGTGCAAAAAGGCAATTTCCGCGAAGACCTTTACTACCGTCTGCTGGGATTGCCAATCGAGTTGCCTCCGCTGCGTTACAGGGGCAATGATATCATTATTCTGGCAAAATATTTTGTTGATGAGTTTTGCATTGAAAACCGAATGCCGCGTCTCAGCATCACCGAGGCCGGACAATCCAAGCTCATGCAATATTCGTTTCCGGGCAATGTGCGCGAACTCAAGGCCGTGATGGAACTGGCTGCCGTGTTGACCGACAGCGATCATATTGACGAACAGCACATCTCATTCAATTCGACCAATGCTTCGACCAATTTCCTGCTCGAAGAGAATACGCTTGAGGGTTATACCACCAAAATCATTCGTTTTTACCTCGAAAAATACGATCACAATGTGGTGCTTGTTGCAAAAAAACTTGACATTGGTAAGTCAACAATCTATAGGATGATGAAGGAAAATAAGCTGTAATTATGTCGTCAGATCAGGGCAACACGAGCTACAACCTTAGCAAATTGATTGATTATGTGGGTGATAATCCGGATACAATCCGCGAAATGATTGGTATTTTCATTCAGTCTGCCCGGGAGCTGTGCACCCAAATGATCGAAGCGTGTGCCAATGGCGATGTAGGTTTGGTTTCGAAAACTGCGCACAAACTCAAACCCTCGCTCGATATTTTTGGCATCGAATCGCTGGCTCAGCCCATACGGCAAATTGAAGCAGCTAAAGACAATAGTATTGAATGCCAAACGCTTTATCCTGAAATTATGCGTTTACATCAGCAAATGGCAGTCGTAATGCAACAACTCAACCGGGACTATCCCTGGGCAGAAAATCCTGATCTTTCTACAATGGCTTGATGGCAGCCAGCCTTATCACCACAGCTTCACCCACATGGTGTTGTCCTTCGGACAATTGAATGGTTTCTTCCTCAAAATAGTAAGCATTTACTGAAGCAAAATCCCTTGCCAACGAATCAATATCATAAAGCATCCGGATGTTTTTTGGTCCGCCTGATTGCTTGTTGATTTGTTTGACAGAGAAGGCTTCGAGGATTATTACACCTCCGGGTCTGAGTGCATTAATAAGTTTGTGATGCAGTGTTTCTCTTTCTTCGGGCAGCAGATGAACAAATATCAGGCCTATGGCATCGTAGGCATTTGCTTCAGGTTCAAAGGTTTCAAGCGACGAAACCCGGTAGTTTACGCTAACCTTGTGCTGCTCGGCAAGCTTTGCTGCTTTTGTTTTTGCAACATCACTGTAGTCAACAGCATCAACCAGCCAGCCTTGCTTTGCTGCCCAAACAGCATTTCTGCCCTCCCCTTCTCCCGGAAGCAAGAGTCGTCCGGTTTTTATTGCAGACAAGTGCCGGGCAAAAAAATCGTTTGGTTCTTCACCATAAATATATGTTTCAGCAGCATAGCGCTCATCCCAAAACTCTTTCATAAAATTATCGCTGTTTCTGTTAGTTAATATCGCGAAAAAACGGCTTTTGTTCATACACTGATTTGGCAACATCACCGGGATTGACAATCAGGCAACTCAACAATAAATCCTTGCACCTAAACAGATTTGAGATTTTCGGCCATTTGTAGAGTAACAAACTTCCAAAGATAATGTTCTTTTCAGGAATAATTTTGGTGATGTGAGCGAAAAACCATTTGGCTTGTTGTATATTTGTAATCATCAGAATATAGCATGACGAGAGCAGGCTTTTTTTTAATATGTTTTCTTTTTTCGGCCTCTGTCCACGCGCAAACCCCGTACTTCCGTGTTTATGATGGCAGTTTTGGATTGCCATCTTCCGAGGTTTACAGCGGAATACAGGACCGACAGGGTTATTTGTGGTTTGCTACCGACCATGGGCTCGCCCGCTTTGATGGTTACCAGTTTAAAACATTCGACATTCAGGCAGGACTTCCCGAAAATTCTGTTTTCTACTTCCGTAATGACAGCAAAGGGCGCACATGGTTTAATACCTATGACGGAAAACTTGGATACCTTTTCGAAGGAGAAGTATTTGCATACAAATTCAATGATGTGCTACAGTCATTGCTGCGCAACGAACCCCTTAGTAATTTTGCCGTTTTTCACTCCTATTGGATTGACGGCGATGATAAAGCACATTTCTTTCTGCAAAGGATAGGCTACTTTACGATTGATGCCCAGGGCAAGCTCGAAACCATTGATGATATCAACAACAAAAACACCTTAGTAATACAATTTGATCATTCAAACACACCATTTTTTTACGGGCCGGGTTTATTAAAGTTCGACAGCATCGAAATTCACTACAAAAACAAAACCTTCCGGTCAATCGTAACACAGCTTGATGATAAACTGGCATTACCCAAGAATTTTTCTGCAATTGCCATTGATACCACATTTATACTATCATTTCAGCACACCATTTCAAGGTATGACGGCAATGTGTTTAAAACAAAATTTGTAAGTCCTAAATATGTAGTTGGATTAAATATTGACAATGAGGGTCATATTTGGGCCATGACCCTTGGTGGCGGAGTATATGTTTTAGACAAAAGCTTAAATGTATTGTATCATTTTTTTAAGTCTGAGTCCTTTACATCATTTTTACAGGACCATGAGGGAGGTATTTGGCTCACATCAGTCAACAAAGGGGTTTTTTATATTCCCAATCTGCACCATCACACCATCAGCCGGGCAGATTTCGGTTTCGATGAACCAATTGTCAACATGGCGCTTGACCACCGGGGTGAGCTGTGGACAGTATTTTTTTCAGGAAAAATCAGTTGTCTGACCGAAAAAGAAACCAAATCTTGTCAGCTGCCACTCGCATCAAGAGAGTTTATTGTTAGTGTCTTGGCCGATCCTTGCCGTGACAGGATTTGGGTAGCCACCGACAGAAATCTTTTTTATATTGAAAATCACCAGGTTAAACGATTTAAATTCGTAATACCCAGGCATCCAGATGTGACAATGCCAGCTATAAAATCTCTTGCACTCGATACCACTGACTGTAGCTTATGGATTGGGCTCTTTTATGGCTTTTCGAATGTATTAAAAGATGGAACCACGTCATGTATAAGTCATCTGGACAAAGATTTTCATGAGCGCATTGAATGCATCGAGGTGGATCGTGCCGGAAAGGTGTGGGCAGGAGCCACAAGAGGACTCTTCTCTGTTGAAGCTGACAGCATCATTGCTTTTGGAGACAAATATCCACTGCTTGGAAGCCGCATCATCGCTTTGAAAGCAATAAACGACAGCATTTGGATTGGCACAAGAGGAAACGGGCTCTTGCTGCTTACGGCTGACAGCCTCCGACAGTTCACCATGGGCGACGGTTTGCCCTCAAACTCAGTGAAAACCCTCGAAATCTTTGAAAACACGATCATTGCCGGAACAAACAACGGTGCCGCAGTTATAAGCAGAAAGCTCAAAGACAACAACATTTTGATCAAACGGCAGCTTGGAAGCATGGAACTATTGAGCAAGGAAGTGCAACAAGTCATTGTGAAAAATGATTCTGTCATTATTCTTTCAAAAGCCGGCATAAGTGTTTTTAATGATTTTAACAGCACTGCCAAAACATTCAAAATGCCCATACTGATACGGAGTCTGAAAGTTAAAAATCAAGCTGTCAGGCATGGGGAAGAGGTCAGGATTCCTTATGAGAACAACAGCCTGAGTATTGAATATTTCGGTATCTCTTATTTAAAATCGGGCAAACACACCTACCGTCACCGCCTTTTGGGGCTTGAGTACGACTGGATTATTAATCAACAAACCCAGGCGCAATACCCTTTCCTGCCGGCCGGCTCATACCGCTTCGAAGTGGAAGTGCTGAATACTGACGGCCAGTGGAGTAGCTTAAAAACGCCTCTGACCATCATTGTTGAAAAACCCTATTGGCAAAAATGGTGGTTCGTTTTTCTGCTTGTTATCGCGCTAAGCTCTATTGCTTTTGGTCTGTTCAGAATGATTGAGTCGCAGCGACACCGGAATCGTCAACGCACGAATGATCTCCATCGTTATAAACAGGAGGCATTGGCCAACCAAATGAATCCTCATTTTCTTTTTAATGCACTCAACACGGTGCAGCGGTATATCCTCGACAACGACAAAATTTCATCAACGAGGTATCTTTCAACTTTTTCAAGCCTCATGCGAACCATTTTGAATCATTCGCAGCTGCAGCGTGTAAGCCTCGAAGATGAAATCAATGTGTTGAGGCTTTATGTTGAGATGGAGTCGGCGCGCTTCAAGGATAGATTTACACAAACAATTGAATGCGAAGCTATTATTGATCAAAAGCAAACCTTGATCCCGGTATTTTTTATCCAACCTTTGGTGGAGAATGCCATTAAGCATGGATTGATGAACAGCACCAAACAAGGCATGTTAAGTATAAATTTCATCTGTAAAAACAATGATTTGATTTGCATTGTTGAAGACAACGGAATCGGACGTAAAGCCGCATCAGCATTAAAACCCTTGCATGATAAAACCTCTTTGGGCATTAGCATCATTCAAAAAAGAATATCTTTGATCAATCAAAGCTCAGGAACATCAATACGTTTAGAATATCTTGACCTTTATGATGAACTGAAAACGCCCCAGGGCACAAAAGCCATAATTATTTTTCCGGAGACAATACAAAAACTATATCAAAATGAATAAGCCAATCAAAGTTGTTATCGTAGATGATGAACCCGATGCTATAAAATCCATAGAGTTGATTATCAGTGAGTTTTGTAAAGATATCGAGGTTGTTGCCACAGCAAATATGATTGACAAAGCCTGGGACCTCATCAAGGCCACCGAGCCTGATCTTGTTTTTCTTGATATTGACATGCCGCGCGGCACAGGTTTCGATTTGCTTGAGCGTTTTCCATTAAGAAGATTTGGCGTTGTTTTTATAACAGCCTATTCAAAATATGTTGGAAAAGCAGAACGCTATGGCGCCTTCGCCTATTTACACAAACCAATTGATATTGACCTGTTTAACCAGACCGTCGAACGTTTCAGGCAGCACTTAGACGGAGGGCAAAGTCAGGTCTTCAAGCTTATGTAACCCAAATAAAAAAAAGCGAAGCTTTTGACAGCTTCGCTTTTTTTTGAGAAAAGGGTGATCTTTGATCTATTCTTCCTCTTTGAGTTTTTCTTCGTATTCTTTGAGCAATTTCGTCTGAACATCACTTGGAACTTGCGCGTATTCAGCATACTTCATTGTAAATGTACCGCGGCCGCTGGTGATGGCACTCAGCGAAGTGCTGTAACGGTCCATTTCGGCCAATGGCACCTTGGCTTTGATAATCTGGTATTTATTGTCAGAATCCATACCCATGATCACAGCACGACGTCCCTGCAGGTCGGTCATAACAGCTCCCATCATATCTTCAGGCATACGCACTGCGATGTCGTAGATCGGCTCCATGATCTTTGGTCCGGCATTTTTAAATGCTGCACTGAAAGCATGACGTCCGGCCAGTTTAAACGAAATTTCATTTGAATCAACCGGGTGCATTTTTCCGTCATAGACATAAACCACGATGTCGCGGGCATACGAACCGGTGAGTGGGCCTTCTTCCAGACGTTCCATGATACCTTTCAGGATTGCCGGCATGAAGCGTGCATCAATTGAACCACCAACGATACAGTTGTTGAAGATAAGTTTTCCGCCCCAGCTGAGGATGTGCTCTTCTTTTCCGCGCACCGGAAAATCTGTTGGGTCTTTATATCCCTCAAAATAGGGTTGAACCATCAGGTGAACCTCTCCAAACTGACCCGACCCGCCTGATTGTTTCTTATGGCGATAATCAGCTTTGGCCGGCTTGGTGATGGTTTCGCGGTAAGGAATCTTTGGTGAGAAAAATTCGGCTTCGAGTTTATAAGTGTGATCGAGGTACCATTTAACAGTATTCAGATGGTATTCTCCCTGACATTGAATAATGAGCTGGCGCAATTCGCGCGAAAGGCCCGCATTGAAGGTTGGATCAACGCGGTGCATATCCTGAAGAATGCTGCCCAATTTTTCATCATCGGTTGAGCTGACAGCTTTAACGGCAGTGGTGAAAATCGGATCGGGATAAGCAATCGGTTCAAAACCTGCATCAGCAGCTTTTGGATCCATGAGGGAGTCATTGGCACGGGCATCTTTTAGCTTGATGGTAACTGCAATATCACCGGCAACAACTTTCTCGATTTTTTCGCGGTTTTTACCATTGACAATCATCAACTGCGAAATTCTTTCCTTATTCCCCGAGCGCGGGTTGATAAGGTCCTGACCTTCGGTGATCTCGCCGCCATAAACTTTGATAAGCGAAACTTCGCCCAGGTGCTGCTCATTGGCCAATTTGAAGATAAACAAGGAAGCAGGGTTTGCAACGCTGCATTTAACAACTTTTCCGTTTGTAAGTGCGCGACCCGGTAAACAGTTTGGTGCCGGACAGGTAAAGACGATGAAATCCATCAGGCGATGCACCCCAATACCATGCTTTGAAGCACCGCAGAAAACTGGGAACACTCCTCTCGAAATCATTCCCATTTGAATGCCGCGACGCACTTCGCTCAGGTCGAGATTGTCTTCTTCGAAATATTTTTCCATCAGCGACTCTTCACCTTCGGCAGCATTTTCAATCAGGCTGCGGTGCAGACGCTCGGCTTTTTCCATTTCTGCAGCCGGAATGTCCAACACTTCTGGGGCTCCGCCACCTTGCTTGAACCTGAGCATTTTCATAAGCATCAGGTCAATAATGCTGTCGAAGCCTTCGCCGGTCTTAACAGGATATTGTGTAAGGGTAACCTTTTCGCCGAAATAATCACGCAATTGCTTAACAGTTTCGTCGAAGTTTGAGTTGTGATGGTCGAGATGATTGATAAAAAACACAACAGGAGTTCCGGCTTTCTCAGCTTGTCTCCAGGCGTTTTCGGTGGTAGCTTCCACCCCGTTTTGTCCGTTCACGGTGAAAATGGCCGTATCAGCAACACTGACAGCTGCCAGAATGTCGCCTGTATAATCACTGAATCCGGGAGCATCAAGGATATTGATCTTTTTTCCTTCGTGAAGGGTGTGCATCAGTGATAGATTGACCGAAATCTGACGCTCGGTTTCGATGGGCCGATAGTCCGAAACAGTATTTTTATCATCTACAGTACCTTTGCGATTGATGACCTTGCCCTCGAACAACATATTCTCGGCCAAGGTCGTTTTACCCGATTTGGCTGCACCTATCAGGGCGATATTCCTGATCTCTTCTGTTTGGTAAATCTTCATATAAATCTCTGTTAAATTAACACTTATGCATAAAATAAAGGTGGCAAATTTAATCAAATACCCTGAATAAAAAAAACAGGCTCCTTATTTAAATTGATGCTGAATAAGACTCGGACATCGTGAAGGATTCGTACTGCACAATCTGCCTGGTAAATGCAGGGCATTTTCATTGAACAGATTGGAAATAACTGACTTATTTAGCTTTAGGTAAGATTTTCCAGATGTCTGTGGATGTTTTCCCATCTCTTGGTATCCATCTTTGGGCCAATCACTTCAACAACATTGCCGGCAAGTACAGAACCGCTTTTACCCGATTTTTCAAGACCCCAGCCATTGATCCAGCCGTGCAGAAAACCAGCAGCAAACAAGTCGCCTGCTCCTGTAGTGTCTTTCACCTCAACTTTGATGGCTTCTACTTTTACAAGATTTTCTCCTTGCCGAATCAGCGATCCCTTTGCTCCGGTTTTTACAACAGCAACTTCGCAAAGGCGACCTAAAATATCCACTGATTCTTCAGGCGATTTGCCTGTAAAAGCCTTTGCTTCTTCCTCATTGGCAAAAACGATGTCAACAAACTGTTCCAGAATGCGGCCAAGCAGGGCAAGATTGGCTTCAACCACGTTGTAACTAGCAAGGTCGAGCACTATTTTGAGCCCTTCTTTTTGTGCCAACTCGAGCGCCTTTATCAAAAGCTGCTCGTTTTGCACCAGATAACCTTCAACATAGAGGTAGTCATATCCTTTGAAGAGTGATGCGTCAAGGTGGTTTTCCGAAAGCTCGACAGCAGCCCCGAGATAGGTTGCAAAAGTGCGTTCACCATCGCTGGTGATCATCCCGTTGGCAATGCCTGTGGGCGTATCGCTTTTCGCCAGGAGGGGTTTTATACCTGCTTCCTGCATGTCGGCATGAAAGAATTGTCCGGTTTCATCGGTTCCAACGTGTCCGATAAAAGCTGTTTCAACACCCAATCGCGCCAATCCATGAATGGTGTTTGCTGCTGAACCGCCTGATGCTTTCGATTGCTTCATGCCGGCAGTGGTTTGCGCGATCATGGTGCAGGTGGTTCCGCTAACGAGTTGCATACTACCTTTTGGAAGGCGAAGCTGCTCCAAAATCAACTCATCTTCCACCATCGTCAAAATGTCAACAAGTGCATTTCCAATTCCCAATACTTTTGTCATGTAATATTTTTGTTGCAAAAGTATTGAATTTTGATTGGTCGCAGGCCTTACATCACCACCAATTTTCGCATATATTGTCTGTTGTCTTTGACAATGCTGACCATATAGACTCCTTTTGGCAAATGACTTAGGTTGATTCTGCAGGACTGTCCATCCTCGAAACAGCTATCAAAACGACCCGAATACACGCCTGCAGCCCGACCATCAAAGATGCTCACTTCAATAGTGCCCGGCTCCCCGTTGTGTTTGATTACAAACTCCCCTGTTGTGGGGTTTGGTACAAGAACAAAGTCAGTGGTTTTGTCATTCTCATCCAAGCCAATATAGCAGTCGTTTCGGATTGTAAGCTCAACACTCCCGCTCACCGAGCATTCCTGAACCACTGCAATCACGGTGATGGTGCGTGTAGTTCCTGCAAAATAGGCATTGCCTTTTATTGTTGCTGTCTGAGTAATATCGCTTGTTGACCAGAAATACTGCTCATAGCCCGGGCCGGCATCAAAAGTTACTTGTTCATGCGGACAAATAGCAACAGCCTCGCCGAGATTGATGGTATCAGGCACTACCACTACCACAGTTGAAAGTGTGTCGTAGCCGGTGCAGCCAAAGCTGTTTACAAAGCTATACATGATCTGGTGCTGCCCGCCACCGGCAAGGGCCGGATAAAACTTGCCGCCAACCAATCCGCTGCCACCGCTGAAAATTCCGCCAACCGGCGTACCTGTCAATACAACAGGATCGGCATTGCTGCAATACCTGGGATCGAGGCCGCTAAGACTTACCTCAGGAGCAGGTATCATATTTAATGTGAAGGTTGCCTGTGCCGTACATCCATATTGATTGATACCTGTGACACTATAAACAGTTGTTTGCAAAGGCGCTACAGTAATAAGCTGACTTGTTTGTCCGGTTGACCACACATAAGCATCAGCACCGGTGGCCGAGAGGACAACCGGGGTGCCACCGCACACATTCTGCTGCGATGCCTGAATGGTGACGGTCGGCTTAGGCTCAACAGTAACTGTAACACTGTCAATACTAAAGCAGCCAAGATTACTATCACTGAAAACTGTGGCATAATACGTTTTGCTTTCATCTGCAATAATATCAAAGCTGTATCCTCCTCCGATAATACCTGTTTCATCGCTCCAGATGCAGAAACTCCCGCCTGTAGCCGATAGTGTAATGTCTGCTCCTGCACATAGGGTGGTATCGTTCGAGATGGTCATCTCGGGCAAGGCTTCAACGGCGATGTAAAGACTGTCAGAAACAGCACAGCCCAGCGTACTCACCATTTTGGCATGGAACCAACGGCTTTGATTGAAGGTGGTTTCATGATAAAGAACAGTCTGTGTGCCCATTGGCTCTGTAAGTACTTTGTCCCAGACAACATAATCAATTACGGTTTCTCCAACATTAGCAGCAGCAAATGTAACTGCTGTTCCTTCGCATACATTTGGCGAACCTTGTGAGATAGAGAGCAACATAGCGGGATTGGGATGCACCAACACCTCAGCTGAGTCGCGTGAAACACAGTTGGCAGCACTTACAGCCTCGGCCCAAAAATCATTCACCCCCACATTTTCCGGAACAAGTGTTCGTGTGGGGTTGGTATAGCCATCCCACCAGGCAAAGGCCACAGCATCAACGAGGCTGGCGGTGAGGGTGACAGCTTGCCCGGTACAAACCTCAGGTAGCGATGTTGAGATGGTCACTTTTGGGCTCACAAGTGGCGAAATATTAATGGTATCACTTGCAACGCACCCATTCACCGTATTCATGTCAAGCCTTACCTCGGCAAGCTCTCCCACAACAAACTCAAAGCTTGGTGTATTGACGCCGGTGGGTTGGCCGTTGTAGTACCAGGCATAGGTATATCCTGTACCAGCAGGTCCGTTCAAGCTTACTGTTTCTCCTTTGCATACCTCCATATCATTACCTAAGGTAATATGAGGTGTGTCATTAACTATGATTTCAACACTGGAAGTTGTGGAGCAATTGTACTGATTAAAGACCTGTAGGCTTACGGTAACACTGCTCTGTGCAATAAACTCAATTTCGGTTTCTGTTGAAACAAGCTCACCGTTGATGGTCCATTCATAGGTATATCCTTCAATGGAAGGTGTTTGCAAAAGCATTGTCCCGCCTTCGCAGATATTTGTTCCAACAGGGGTAAGAATGATTGCCTGTGGCAGGCTGTGTACATAAATATAAGCCGTGTCATACGAGATGCATCCAATGCTGTTGATGCCCTGCGCCCAATAAACGTAGGTGATATCCGCAGTGGTTGGAACGATGGTTCTGCTTGTGAGATTGCCGGCAAGTCCGTCCCACCAGGCAAAAGAAACCACATTCGCCGGATTGATAGTGAGTGTGAACGAGTCGCCGAAGCAAACATCCAGACTATCTGGATTGAGTACAATTCCGGGTTCATTGTGCATGAAAACGGTGAGCGAATCAGCGCCAAAACATCCGTTTGCGTCGGTCACTTCGAGTTTCACGAGCGACTCTTCCATCACCGGGAAGATCAGCCTGTCGTTGTTTCCGCCCGTCGGCATTCCGTTGACATACCATTGATAACTATAACCATCCACAGCAGGACCAACAACAGTGGCATTGCTTCCCTGACAGAAGGTATTGGTGACTCCAGCGATGGAAATATCAATTTCAGGGTGGTTATTTACTGTCACGAAAGCCGTATCCCGACGTGTACAACCCAGCGCGTTGATGGCTTCGGCCCAGTAGGCAAAGGTTGAGTCGCCGGTTTGTGGTGTGAAGCTGCGGGTAGCAGCGTTAGTGCCCAAACCATCCCACCAAATAAATGAAGTACCATTGGTTGTGAGCGAAAGCACTGCAGTTTCGCCAAGACAGAACTCGCTTGTTTGAGGGTTGAGCTGAATCTGAGGTGAGGCGAGCGGTGTGATAGAAACTTCATCGGTATTGGTGCAGCCGTTAGCCGAAGTCACAACAAGGCGCAGGTTAAACGCATTTTGAACAGTGACGCTGTAAACCGAATCGTCAGACACCAGTGTATTGTTCAAATACCAGCCGAAAGTGTTCCCCACGGCAAGAGGCGCACTGAACAGGACAGTGTATCCTTCGCAAACCTGCCTGTCGGGGCCAAGGTTTGGCTGAGGTGTGGGCAAAACCTCAATGGTAATCTCTTTTGATCCGGAACAACCGGAGGGGCTGGTGACAACAAGGGTCACCAGGACAGTTTGCGTGGCCTCAAACACATAAGTGGAAGTGTTATTCACCAGTTCTCCGGCTACATACCAGGCAAACTCATCCTCTTCCTGACCTGTTCCTGTGAGTGTTACATCTGTTCCGGCACACACAAGCGTACCGTTGGAAGAAATGATATTCACCAGGGGTGGATTATTCACTGTCACAACGGTGGTATCGCGTGAGATACAGCCAAAACTATTTGTTCCTTCGGCCCAGTAGCGATAGACCCCTGCTGTTGTTGCCTCAAAAGTTCTTTGCTTCAGATTACCCGCCAGCCCGTCGAACCATGCATATGCACTGATGTTTTGATCGTTGATGGTGAGGGTAAAGCTTTCGCCGGTGCACACTTCAAGGCTGTCGGGATTGAGAACAATGCCCGGCAGGTTGCGCGAAAGCACAGTGATCTGATTACTGTTGACACAGCCATTGGCATCCGTGATTCTGAGTTTTACTGCAACGTCTTTTGTAACAATAAAACTATACTGGTAGTTGTCAGTACCCTGAGCCACACCATCAACAAACCATTGGTAGTGATGCCCTGCTTTTTGTGGTCCACTCACAGTGGCTGTTGCCATATAACACACTGTGTTTGAACCTCCTGAAACAGTCAGCGGAACTTCGGGCAACGGATTGATTCTAACGAGGACGCTGTCGCGCGAGCGGCAACCCAATCCATTGATGGCTTCGGCCCAGAGGGCGATGGTGGTGTCGTTTTCGACCGGCACATAAAAACGCTGTGTCAGGCCTGTAAAGCCATCCCACCATACATAGGAAGAAGCGTTTTGGGTGCTTAACTGCAATGCAAGGGTGTCGCCATGGCAAATGGCAGCATTGTCAGCTGTCACATTAATCACCGGAACTTCAAGCGGAGTCACTGTGATTTGGTCTGCCATGGTGCAGTTACCAACCTTGGCTTCGAGACGAATTGTGACCGGCTGTGTGACAACAAAACTGTATGCAAATGTATTGTTGGCAATCTGGTTGCCGTTTACAAACCACTTATAGGTGTAATTGTCGTTTTCGGGCCCTTGTAGGTCAAGGACATAATTCTTACAAACCATTCTGTTGCCACCCAAATCAACCTGGGGAGCTTCTTCAACCTGGATGGTTATTTCATCTGTTTCGATGCAACCATTAAGGTTTTTAACCTGTAAAGTGATTGTTTTGGTCAGCATCCCATTGAAAACATAAGTTGCCCCGCTGCCCACCGAATCACCTTCTATCATCCACATATACTGATGATTGGCAAGTGTGGTTGTGCTGAGTGTGACACTTTGTCCCTGGCAGATCGTTGTAAGCGCGGGAGTATTAATGTGAGCAACCGGCAAAGCATGAACTACCACAAAGGCAGTGTCAAAAGAAACGCAGGAAGTAACGTTATGCACACCGCTGGCACTAAAAGCGAAAGTTCCGGTGCTCGCAGGTATAAAACTTCGGCTGGGGATGTTTCCACCCAGGCCGTCCTGCCAAACAAAGCTGCTTATATTTTGCTGGTTGATGGTGAGTTGGACAGCTTCACCCAAGCAAATTTCATTTTTATCCTGATGCAAAATAATCCCGGGAAGGTCAATCACTAATAAGTCAAGAGGCAAAGACTCGGCCGTGCATCCTTTGGCATCCGTCACACGGAGGCTCACCCTTGCATCGTCAAGCATAGGGAAGCTGAACTGTGCATTATTGGTGCCGGCGGCACCCCCGTTCAGGTACCATTGATACTGATGTCCGGCCATAACCGGTCCGTTTACAACTGCGGTTGAATTGATGCATACACTGTTGTTTCCACCCGGTGTACTGATGTTCACAACCGGCAAGGGGTTCACCTTTACTTCCACACTGTCGCGCGCGGTACAACCCAGCCCGTTGGCAGCCTGGGCCCAGAAAACATAGGTTGAATCGCCGATACCCGGAACAAAAATTCTTGGATTGATGCCTGTGATGTTGTCCCACCAGACCGTACCTGATGCTCCGCTGGTGGTCAAACTCAGGATGATATTCTCACCAACACAAAGCTCACTGTCATTGGCCGCCAGATTGATAACCGGAACTGCCTTTGACAGGATATTCAATTGATCGCTGCTGGTACAACCTTCGGGCGATGTCACTTCGAGCCGCAATAAGGTAGTTCCTGCTGTCACCTTATAGTTTATTTCGCGGGTGGTGGCCATTG
>DISP01000167.1 GCA_002421995.1 Bacteroidales bacterium UBA6207
CCTGTCCTACCGCATCACATCGAATCCCTGCCCATACACGCCCATAACCGAAGAAAGCGACACAAAAGCATCTGGATCTTCCTGTTTCACGATGCGAAAAACCGCCGGATATTCCATACGTTTGACGATAATCATCAGGATATCATTCTCCGATTTGGTGTACCACCCCACCCCTTTGATGAATGTAACACCTCTTCCGGTCTCATTGCCAATGCGATCGGCTATCGCATCAGCTTTCTTCGAAAAGATAAACAGCTGCACCGATTGCTTGTTCCCGGTGATGATAAGGTCAATCGTATAGCTCACAACTGCCATCACAACAAAGCCATAGACAAGCGGCTCAATGCTCCGGAAGATGATAAACGAGCTCGAGATAATGAATACATCAAGGAGCAAAATGATCTTTCCCGGACTGATATTCCTGTATTTGTTCACAATCATTGCCACGATATCCGTGCCGCCGGTGCTTCCACCCTGGGTGAAGATGATGCCCATGCTCGAGCCGGCAAGCACTGCACCAACCACCGATGCCATAAACTTGTCGGTCACGAATGGTTCTCTGATAAAATATTGAAGCAAGGCAAAGAATGCCGACAAAACCGCAATGGAATAGATGGTCTTCACACCAAAGCCCGAACCTAAAATCCTGAGGGCAAAAACGATCAGCACAGCGTTGATTGCCAGCACCGAGACACCTACAGGCAACCCCGTTGACCAGAAAATCAAGGTGGCAATACCACTTACACCCCCTCCAAGTATCTCGTTTGGAATCAGAAAAGCTGTCCAGCCAAGTGCCATCACAAACAAGCCCAGCGTGATGATGCTGTATGATTTCAATTCATTTAGAAAAGACTTTTTCTTTGCCATTGCTATGTCGTTTAAAAAAGCAAAAGTAATACTTTGAGATTTCTAAAACAGCCTTGTCGTGGCGCAGCAAGTCAGAATGAAAGGCAGCTCAAAAGCGGAACTTGTTAAATTTATCAAAAAACCGGTCAATAAGCGGCTGACAAAACAGAATTGGCAGCAAATTTGTACAACCTTTGCAAAATAAATCGAAACACTATGATCTGGATAATTTTTGGCTTTTTTATGCTTCTCAGCTGGATCGTTGGAAGCCGTTTGAAAAGTAAATTTCGCGAATTCAGTAAGATCCCTGTCAATTATGGCATGAACGGCCGCGATGTGGCGCAGAAAATGCTCAACGACAATGGCATCTATGATGTTAAAATTCAATCTGTTGAAGGTGAGCTCACCGACCACTACAACCCGGTGAACAAAACGGTCAACCTCAGCCCTGATGTGTATCATGGCAACAGTGTGGCTGCAGCTGCTGTTGCTGCCCACGAATGCGGACACGCTGTGCAACATGCCACAGCCTACCATTGGTTGCAGATGCGCAGCCAATTGGTGCCCATCGTCAGCTTCTCTTCAAAATGGGTGCAGTGGGTGCTCTTGGCCGGAATACTGCTTATAAACACTTTCCCGCAATTGCTTTTGATTGGTATTGTGATGTTTGCAATGACAACCATCTTCAGTTTTATCACTTTACCGGTTGAGATTGATGCCAGCCGAAGGGCACTTGCATGGCTTGGTGCCAGTGGTATCACAAGCCAGACAACGCAACCCAAAGCACAGGAAGCACTCCGCTGGGCTGCTTATACCTATGTGGTGGCCGCACTCTCCTCTTTGGCAACCTTGCTTTATTATCTCGCAATATACATGGGCCGCAGGGATTAATCCGGAATTTTTTTTCCGGTAATCGAACCAATTTTCCAGTATTGGCAAAATATTCGTTCCCTGACCCATAACATACTTATAGTAAGTCAACTTATTTTTCACATCAAATTAACAATCCTAAATCAAAAAAAAAAAATGAAAAAACCAGGTATCTTTTTGTTTGCCATGATGGCAAGTGCTGCCATTTTTCTGAGTTCATGTCAGAAAGATGAGGTGTTGAACCCCGAGCCTTCGATCAATTTCAAGGGAGGCAGCAGCTACACATCTGCTGATGCAACAATCACTGCCGGCGAGAGCATCACGGTAGGCATCAACGCTTCGCAAAACAGCGAAACCAAAGCCAAGCTCAAAACATTCACCATTGTTTTGACAACCAACAACAGCCCGACAACCCTGATTAATGAGACACTCGAAAGTGCAAACGAGATGAATTATTCACAGGATTTTGTCATCACTTTCCCGAATGTGGGCGAAGTAAGCCTTGCTGCCCGCATCACCGATGCTGACGGACAATATGCCGAAGTTAGTTTTAAGGTGACAGTGAACCAGGCCGGCGTGGCTGTTAAGAAAAAAGCCAATGTTGAGTTTGGCTCATACAACGATGCCATTGGAAGCTTCTATGCCACCACCAACGAAACCGTTTACACCATCTCGGGTGCCGCCAACAACCAGGCACTTATTGATGTGATCTTCTTCAAAGGAGCCACCAATGGCAATACCCTGGCAGCACCCGACGATGCTGATGCAGCTACCATTGATGAGTTTAATCTTGACACATGGACCACAAAAAACCAAACCCGCTTCATCACCACCACCATGACAGCAGCCGAGTTTGATGCCATTGGAAGCCTCTACAGTTTCCCTGAGTTTGTGGATGCGAATGCCAGCTCCAAAGCCAACAACCTCGCCGATGGCAAAGTAGTTTATTTCAAGACCAAAGCCGGAAAACGTGGCTATGCCAAAGTTGTTGACCTCTATACCAAAGGCGACAAAGCCAAATTTGATTTCATCATAGAGCAATAAACCCGGATATTTCCTATTCACACCAAGCCTTCTCCTTTAAAAGGGGAAGGTTTTTTTTGTGTAAAAACCACCTGGGAAAACAAATTTAGCAGGCAAAACCTTGAACCTTTTCTGAGAAGGGTGTACAGCCGGGAAATACAAGCTGCAACCCGACATGAAAGATCAACAGATGAAAGTCGTTTTCAGGCTTTTTGCCTTTACAATATCATTGCTAACCTATCTGCTTTGTCTCGAGCCTTCTGCCAGTTTTTGGGATTGCAGCGAGTTTATTGCCTGTGCAGGCAAATTGGAGATCGGCCATGCACCCGGAGCACCGGTTTATCTGATCTT
>DISP01000051.1 GCA_002421995.1 Bacteroidales bacterium UBA6207
CATGGCTTTGGGATCGGGCCATGATGGTTTCCACCAGTCAAGACGACCCAAATGCCCTAAAATACTGTCGCCAAACCAATAAAAATCGAGTATAATGGCATCAATAGGGAAGTCTTCGGCTATCATCCTGTTAACAATTTCTTCAGTCTCGGCCTGGTTGCGGTAGGCCATCCTGGATTGCAGGTTTCCATAAGCCCATCGTGGAAGCATGGACTGTTTTCCTGTTAGTGCAGAATATTGCCTGAGCAAGGATGCAGCATTTTTGCCGGTGATAAGAAAATACCTCATCGAGCCACCCCCGGCACCATACTCAAGCACACCATCGCCTTTGCTGTCGAGATCGAACCAGCCCTTGTGCGGATTATCAACAAACAGGAAATAATTGTTCGATGATAAAAGCGTTGGAATTGTATAATTAAGGTTGACGGCTCCAAACTCATAATTATAATCAGGACGGTTGTAAAGTCCCATTTTCTGCCCGCGCAGATTCAATCCAGAAGCCCTGCCCCCACTTCCATATAACTTTTCTGTTTCATCGAGCCTAAACCTGAGACCCTGACCATCGCTGCGACTGAAAAATCCTTTTTCTTCGGCAAGGAAGGCTTTTCCGTTACTTAGATAACTGATATTGAAAGGTTTTTTCCGAATGAGCACCTGCATCCCGGCCATGTCAAAAACAAGCATTGCCGGTGTTTCCGTAACTGAAGCAACGTCTTTTTGCGGTTTTGCCACCACAGCATGAGAAGGAAAAAAGTCAATGAATCCATCCGGATGCCAACTCACTTCAACAATGCTGTCGGTAAAAGGCCTGAAAACGATTTCTCCCTGTGATGTTTCGATTGTAAGATGCGATTCATGCTGTTTGAATCCGCTGTAAATGAGTTCCTTAAACAAATAAACAGCTTCCTTTTTTTCAACAGGCTTGTATCCTTTAAAATTGATGTAGAAATCGCTGTTGGCACTGGTTTTAGCCACCTTGCTGCCATCGGTGTTTCTAAAAACAAAAGCCATCATTTGCCCTTTCACATCATCAGCCACATTGTAAAACCGTGCCGGAGTGAAGCTGGCTTCGTAGATGTTGTTGCCTACGGATTTCATAACAACGCGCTGATCGTCTTTGCCCCAGTCACCGACAACAAATTTCCAGTCTTTCTCATCGCGGCTGGCGTTGGTTATGAGTCCTGTGTGAAAATATACAGTCCCGTCAAAGTCTTTTAGCGCCGCATTTCCCTGAGAAGCATCGAAGCGAATCACAACAAGATCGTTCATTGTGGGTTGCTCAGGAACAACAAGCAAAGGTTGAGCCATCAGCCCGCTGCTGAATAGCAAAAACAATCCAATAAGATTGATAAACAACAACTTACCAAAATAATTCATAACAGCGCTATTGCTCATGTTTTTACTTTTTCAGTTCGATAATGCGTGCTGACATGGCTGGCACACTGATCATTTTCAACTGGTCGAAATAGGTGCGGTGCAGTATGTCTGTTCCGGTGGTGTAGGTTTGCAGATTCTCAGCAAAGCGGTTGGTTTTGAACGTTCTGCTTTCTTCGTTGTTGTTGATCACCACCATAACGGCTTCGTCATCGGTATAACGGAAATAAACATAAACGCCCTCTTCGCGGATGTAATGTTTGAGTTTGCCCTCGGTTACAGCTTTGCTCTGTTTGCGCCAGTTCATAAGCAATTTCATGAATGCTTTGGCGTCTTTTTGGTCGGCAGACAGGCCTTCATCAGTGAAAGCGTTTACAGCGTCGCCTTCCCAGCCTCCCGGAAAATCCTCGCGGATGAAACCGTGTCCATCGTGTTCCCAGCCGGTCATGAGAATTTCTGTTCCGTAATAGATTTGCGGAGCTCCGCGTGTGGTCATCAGAAAGATCATAGCCATTTTGAGTTTGCGTAAGTCTTTGCCCAAGGTCGAGAAAATTCTGTCACCATCGTGGTTATCGGCAAAATTGATAATCTTTTGCGGATCGTCATACAAGAAATCGAAGCTCAGGGTTTCATACAGCTTTGATGCGCCCGATGACCATCCGTTGCCTTCGTTGAAAGCGCTGCCAATGGCATATTTCAACGGAAAGTCAAACACATAATTTAGATTGGAGTTGTATCCATCGAGGTTTCGGTTGTTTTCGTGCCAGTAAGCTACTTGCTGTGAGCTGTTGAGCCAAACCTCGCCCACCACCGAGAAGTTGGGATACTCGCTGCGAAGTTGTTGCATCCAATGTGCCATGAAGTTTTTTTCGGAGTAGGGATAAGTATCCATCCTGATGCCATCAAGTCCGGCAAACTCGACCCACCATATACTGTTCTGTATCAAATATTTGGCTACGAGCGGATTTGTTTGATTCAGGTCGGCCATCATCTTATCAAACCAGCCATTGAGCATTTTTTCACGATCAGCTTCGGCTGCATGAGGATCCATCAGCGTTCCGGAGCGAAAATTTGAGCGGGTATATTCAGGCCATTGATTGATCCAATCTTTCATGGGCAAGTCGTTCATCCACCAATGGCCGGTGCCGAAATGATTGAAAACCATGTCTTTGATCACCTTCAGGCCTTTTGCATGTGCTTTATCAACGAGCAACTTAAAATCATCGTTGCTGCCAAAACGCGGGTCAATGCGGTAGAAATTGGTGATGGAATAGCCATGATATGAGGGTGTTGGCACATTGCCTTCGAACACCGGATTGAGCCAAAGTGCGGTTACACCGAGGTCGGCAAAATAATCCAAGTGATTGGCAATACCTTTCAGATCGCCGCCATGTCGGCCGTTTGGATTGTTTCTGTTGCTTTGTTCTATCATTCCGGCGACATTGTCGTTCGTTGGGTCGCCATTCGCAAAGCGGTCAGGCATAAGCAGATAGATCACATCTTTGCTGCCAAATGAAGCACGATCAGCCGATCCTTCCGTGCGGTCAAGCAGCTGGTAGCCATATGAAATAGATTTGTTTTTAGGCAGTTGGAATTTTATCTCGAAACTTCCTGCTTTGGCTTCGGGGCTGATCTCCAGATTCAAAAACAGGTAATTAGGACTTTCGACCAGCAAGGTTTCCTTAAGTCTCACTCCGGGATAATTTATCAATGGTCGGCTCAAGCTGATGTCTTTACCATATACAAGCAACTGTAATTCAGTATTTTTCATCCCAACCCACCAAAAAGGTGGCTCGATAAGGCTAAGTTGCTGCGCGCTGAGAGAATTTGAAAGATAACCAATAAGGAGCAACATCAGCCAAATTCTCATGTTGCGAAATTGATGAAGAAACATACTTTAATTATAATTTGAGTGTTAGTGCTAAATTAGTCCCGAACCAAAATTTTGGCAGAGGGATTTTAATGCGTAAAGATAGGAAAAACCTGGTAAAAAATTCAGAAAAAAAGCTGCTTAGTGATCAAGCTGAACCGCAAACGGTTTCAGCCTTGTTCTTCTGCAATCAAGCTTCGGGCAGCAAGCAGCGATTTGAGCCCGTTACGGTCGGTTTTCCCGCCTGACAACACAGGAATGTTGTCAACATGAACGATCCGACGCGGCATCTCGGAAGCTGGCAACACTTCCTCCATCGCCTGCCATAGCTTGATAAGCTCAACAGCTGACAGTTTTTTTGCAAGCACCAACAGCACTATCTCCCCTGCCGTTTGATCAGGCACACTGCTGATTACAAAATCATGATGCACAACAGAAGCAAGTTTTCTCTCAATAACAGCCGGGTGTATTTTTATGCCTGCGCTGATGATCACATCGTCTATTCGTCCGGTGATTTGAAATGAACCATCAGGTGCAATTGTCGCCAAATCGTTTGTAACTATCTTTTGGTCAAACAGAAACGGCACTTCCACAGTGAGGCAGTCTCGCTCATCGCATGCAATTTTAACTCCTGAAAGCGGCAAAAAGCTTTGACTTACATCGGGGCCATTCACAGCCCTGAGGGCGATATGGCTCAAGGTTTCGGTCATCCCGTAGGTGTGGAAAACGTGGACTTTCAGTTGTTGCAAGGCAGTTTCCAGCTGGTAGCTGATAGAACTTCCACCAATAATCAGCTTTTTGATAAGCTCCAGTTTTTCAATAGATTGCTCAAGCGATTTTGTGAGCTGCAATGGAACCATGGCTGCAAAATCAATGTCCTTTTCAAGATTTTTAACCGGATGTGCACTCACATCTGTTGTTATGAGGTTCATACCTGCCACCATCGCCCGGACAATCATCATCTTTCCGGCAACATAGTTTGGCGAAAGGCAAAGCAAGGCGTTCATTCCGGCTTTCAGCTGAAAAAAACGCACCGTCATCGCGGCACTTTGAAGCATGGCCGATTTCGTGACAGTAATGGATTTCGGTTGTCCTGTGGAGCCGGATGTACGCATCGAGATTGTTTCGGACTTATCAAACCAAAGCCGCAGAAATTCAATAACTTCAACTGCCAGAGCATTGCCTTGATCGGAAATGCTAACAGCCGCATCTTCAAGGTTTAAGCTATTGATAATCTGTCCATTGAGAAGCAATGATGCAGGCAAACTTATCAAATCAAAGGATTCAGCTTCCATGGGATGTTGTTTTTATGAAACAGTTTCGCGTGCTCGACAAGGAGAGGCGATTCAAAGTTTGAAACATAAAGCTGTGCAGTTCCCAACCCTTGCGGCATGGTAACTTCCTTTGATGCAGCCCATTGCGCAATGGCGTTCAGTCCAATGTTCGACTCCAGCGCCGAAGTAGCCCACCAGCCAATATTGTTTGCTTCTGCAATCCCTATCCACTCGTCAGCTTGTCTCAAACCTCCAATCAGCGAAGGTTTTAAGATAAGATAGGCCGGTTTCAGCGTTTCGAGAAGCTGTATTTTGTCAAGCTTATTGCTGAGGCTAATTAGTTCTTCATCCAGCGCAACAGGAATCGGGCTTTGCTTGCAAATCACGGACATTTGATCATGCTGGCCTGGCATGATAGGCTGTTCAATTGAATGGATATTGAATTGCGCGAGTTCAGCTATCTTTTTCAGTACATCGCCCGGCTTGAAAGCGCCATTGGCATCAAGCCGAATCTCAAGGTTTTCGTCCGGGAATGTGTTTCTAATAAAACGCAAAAGTTGCAATTCCTGCTCAAAATCAATGGCTCCCACCTTCAATTTTATCACCTTGAAACCATCCTCAATTTTTCTTACAACGCGCTCTTTCATCTCATCAAAGTTGCCCATCCACACCAGACCATTGGTAGAGATTCCGGCTTCTCCCCTGCTGAAAGCTGTATCGAACAATATCCGTTTGCCACCATTATCAAGGTCGGCAAGTGCTGTCTCAAGTGCAAATTGAATGGCCGGAAATGCTTGTCCAAAGGCATCGCGCCAGGCGGAATGTTGGTTGATGGAGGCACACAACAGCGAAAGCATTGCCGGAATAGCCTCTGATTTGTCAGGACTTAAACCCGGTATGATGCTGATTTCGCCAATTCCTGTTTGCTCAGGTTGATCGGCATCGGAGATCAAAAGAAACCATGATTTCTTGCGGAGCAACGTGCCACGTGAAGTCCCGGCCGGAGACCTGAACTGAAAATCAAGTTCTTTCCAATGCGCTTTCAACATCTCACAACAAATTTGTGATCCCAAACACCAATGTTACCAACATTGTCTTTATGGCCAGTTTTTTCAGGTACGGATCAAGTTCGGCAGGGTTTCTCATCCTGAGTACGGCCCGCAGATCGGCAATGAAAGGCACGATGGCTATTAGAAAACTGTAAGCAACCAACGAACCACCTCTGCCTACAACAAAAATGCTGAGCAAAACAAAAGGCATCATCACCAAAAAGGCGTGGTAAAGCAGTGCGTTATGATAGCCAAGTTTAACAACAATGGTATTTTTTCCGCTGAAGCGATCGTTGGCATGATCGCGTAAATTATTCAGGTTCAGCACACCGGCACTCCACAAGCCCATGGCAGCTGCCGGAAGCAACACATCGCCCCGGAACAGGCTTGTTGACACAAAAAATGTACCGGCCACTCCGAGCAAGCCAAAAAACAAAAACACAAACAGGTCGCCCAACCCCAGATAGCCGTATGGTTTTTTGCCAATGGTATAGGTGATGGCGGCAGCGATGGCGGCGAGGCCCAAGCCGATGAACAGCAGAATTTGATGCGTATTCAAACCTGACACAGCAAAAAGTAGATACAAACCGCTGGCAAAAGCCAAAGCGGCTGTAGCATACACAGCTTTAGCCATAGATTTGCGGCTGATTTCGCCTGACTGAACCGTGCGTTTTGGACCAACACGCTGATCGTTGTCAATCCCGCTGCTTGAATCGCCAAGGTCGTTGGCAAAATTTGACAATATCTGAAGCAGCAGTGTTGTCAGCGCGGCCATCCATGCCGCCGGGGCATGAAAAGTAGGTTCTTTAGCGGCCACAACAGCACCCATGGCCACACTTGACAAGGCCAGAGGCAAGGTACGTAACCTTGCTGCTTTTACCCATGATTGAATGTTGGGCATGGGCAGAATCAGGGGAATTTTGGGTATTTATGGAAGTCGGGATCTCTTTTCTCAAGGAAAGCTTTTTTACCTTCCTGCGCTTCCTCCGTGAGGTAATACAACAAGGTGGCATTACCAGCAAACTCCTGAATACCGGCCTGGCCGTCCAACTCGGCATTTAAACCTAACTTAATCATTCTCAATGCCATAGGACTGCGTTTCATCATAATCTCGCACCAATCCATGGTGGCATCTTCGAGCTGCGCAAAAGGAACAACTTTGTTCACAAGACCCATTTCGAGGGCCTCGGCAGCCGAGTAAAACAGGTTGAGAAACCAGATTTCGCGGGCTTTTTTCTGGCCTACGATGCTGGCAAGATAGGAAGAGCCAAACCCGGCATCGAAGCTGCCGACTTTGGGCCCCACCTGACCGAAACGTGCATTGTCGGAGGCCACTGTGAGGTCGCAAACCACATGCAAGACATGGCCGCCACCCACCGACCAGCCATTAACCATGGCCACCACAGGTTTCGGCATTGACCGGATTTTCTTCTGCACATCCAACACATTCAGTCTGGGAATGCCATTTTCGTCAATATATCCACCTTCGCCTTTCACGTTTTGGTCGCCACCGCTGCAAAAAGCTTTGTCACCGCTGCCTGTCAGCACAATCACGTAAATGTCCTGCCTTTCGCGACAGATGTCGAGTGCATCAGCAATTTCGAAGGTTGTTGTCGGGCGGAAAGCATTGTGAACCTCTGGCCGGTTGATGGTAATCTTGCCTACATGGTTCCAGGTTTCGAAAAGAATGTCTTTGTATGCCTTTACGGGTGTCCAGCTTCTGTGTGTTTGCATGGTTATTTCTATTTCAACAATCGTTACTAATTATTGTTCTATGGCGGCTATTTTGAATGATGCCGAAATGCAAAAGTAAGCAATGAGGGGCAATGGCACAAATCGGGTTTTGAACGAAGCGAAAGAAGCGAACTAAGCGATGAGGCGAACGGAGCGAACTGAGCGAACGAAGCGAACTGGGCGAACTGAGCGAACTGAGCGAACTGAGCGAACGAAGCGACAAGGCGAACTGGGCGAACGAAGCGACGGGGCGATTGGAAATCATTGATTTATCTGCGTCTGCGCCTCCTTCGCGCGGACTCCGCGGTTAAAAAATGAACGCTACCGGCGCCTTTTCAATCAATCCCAGCTTCGAATTTCGATCAGGGTGCAGACTCAAATGTATGCCCAATAATGCGTAATCCAGGGTTTATTTATTGATATTGATTCACTTACATGTTTTTCAGCTGACCCTAACGATGATCCTTTATTACGGGGACTGACGAAAGGCAACAGGCTTGATAAGCCCCAAGCCGGTTTGTTACAAAGTTCAGGCTTTCAGCCAACTGAAATAGGCTCTGATTGTTTCACCACTCAATTGCGCAGGGCTTGAAACTTCTAAGAGTGCCGGACGGCTATTCTCGGCAAACAAAGCTTTGATTGCCTGACCAAACGAAGCCTCGTCATTAGCCTCAAAACAGGCAAGCTTGTAGGTCTCTGCCAATCGCACAGCTGAAGTCTCATGCTGCGCTTCGAAAAACGTTTCCATGAAACCGGTTTTATCAGGGCCTTCGATAAATCTGAAAATGCCTCCTCCCCTGTTGTTGACAACGATAATCTTCAGATTGCTTGGCAGGTGCTTGTTCCACAGTCCATTGGAATCATAAAAAAAGCTGAGGTCGCCAGTGATCAGCAGCGTGGTCTTTTGCGAAGCCACCGCAGCTCCCACAGCGGTTGAAAGACTCCCGTCAATGCCACTTGTTCCACGGTTCGAGTCGAAACGTTCTGCCCATTTACCTGCAAAAAGTTGCGCATAACGCACCGGCGTACTGTTTCCCAACTGTATTTCGCAGCCGTCAGGAATGGCATTGGTAAGCAAATCGAAAATTTTAAGATCGCTCCAGGCTGTCGAAGCAAGAAAAGCATCATGTTTTATCTGTGCTTCTGCTTTCAAAAGCTGCCAATTGCTTGCAAATGAGGAGCTGACTCCAACTCCGAAAGAAAGGATGATGTCAAGAAAATCCACCGGAGCCATTGGTATAGCGAGTGTTAGCGCCTGATAGGTGTCCATGCCTGCTTCAGCCGGATCAACATTCCAATGGTGTGTTGGGGCTGCTTTCCGCAAAAACGATTTAATACGTTTCGACACCACCGGACCACCAAAGGTGATGAGCAAATCAGGTTCAAAATCTTCTGCTTTTTTCATCACGGCAAGGCTCCTGTCAATGCAGCCAACAAAGGAAGCATCAAAGCAGTTGGACGTTGTCTCAGTTAGCACAACAACATCTTCGCGCCGGGCCAAGAGGCTGAGCATGTTTTGGATATTCGCGTCCGGTGTCATTTGTCCAACCAAAATCAGCTTTTTACCGCAACTGCTCCAAATGTGTTTCAACTGATTTATTTCGTTCGACGCCAAGGTTTTCTGTACCGTCAACAATCTGATGTCGTGCACTTTACCTTCAGAGAGCAAGGGCAAGCCATACAAAGGTTCAGCCAAAGGAACATTGATATGAACAGGTCCGAAAACCGGATCAACGACTGCATTAAGTGCTTCGCTCACAAGGCGATCGTTGAACCAAAGGTCATCTTC
>DISP01000166.1 GCA_002421995.1 Bacteroidales bacterium UBA6207
TATTCCAACCGGCACATGGCTCGTGAATTGATTTGCCTTGCGGATTTTGCCATCCTGATAGCCAAAAGTCGGACTGTAGTAGTTGTCATTTCTCAGCCTGAAAACCTCCTCTGGCGCATAATCTGATTGTGAGCCCGTGACCGGTGCTCCCATCACTGTAAACGACAAGGTATGACGCTGATTAATAATCTTTTTAGCCATCAACAGATAGCTCCATTCGCTGTGGGCTGTGCCTTCCACATAAGCTTCCTCTGCCCATGCACCTGAGGCACTGACTGCAACCGACCAGCCATTTTTCTTTTCGCCGGTATTGTGTACAATGTGAAAGCGATTCCTGTATAAATGGTTGCCCGATATCCATGAGAAGGAAGTCATTTTGCGGTTGAGCCGTGATGAGGTCAATGCGTAAGTGCCATATTTTCCGCCAAAAATACTTTTGTTGCACTCAGTTTCAAAACCCACTGCTGCTGCACTGCTTAGGTTAGTGAGCGCTACCCAGTTCGGGAAATGATAGGTGGCGTTTTCAAATCCGTTTAAGACAATACCGTCGTAAACAACTTCATAGTCTGAGGGCGCGTATCCCCTGACAGCGTAATCTGAAAAACCTGAAACCTTCGATATGCCCTCCGGAAAGGGATCGCCTGTGTGTGCGTTGATGATGTTAAGATAGGTTTTGGTGTAGTCTTTCGTGCCATTGGCATAGCGCACTATTTGCCGGATTTTACTTAGATCAAGTGTGGATGTGTCTTGTTTTTCAAGGTTGTTGTTGTAAATACATCTGTTATAAGCGAATTTGGGATGAGTAAAGGTCATCATCGTCGCGCAGAAAACAAAGATTTTGAAAGTTGTTTGATTCATAATGACTTTTTTAATTGGATTGCTTAAAATTATTAAAATCATTTAAACAAGCTCCGTTTTTGAAAAAATTTAGCTGTCGAAGCATTCATTTTCCGGAGATTAAAACTTTTTTGATAGTCTGGGCCTGCGACATGATAAATCAGATCTTTTGCTATGGTGGTTTCTGCTTTGCGGCGCAGCAGCGTCCTAAACCACAAAAGTTTCGGTTGCTTCTTTTGGTCCGTCCTTTTTCCGGCTTGTGCTGCTTTACTTTCCAAATAATCGTACTTTTATGCCTTTAAAAACCGTTTCCATGTTGTTTAAAACCGCTTCCCCTTGGCTGATTCTGTTGTCAGTTATCTTGTTCACTGTGAATGTTTCAGCACAAATCACTGAAGATTTTCTGCCGGAGTTTCGTTCTGAAAAAGCTATTCACAGCATAGGACTGCAATGGAATTTTGCTGCTTTCAAAGCTGTTGACACAGGCTCGGCATCTGTTTTGCCAATAGCTGGCTATACAAGCAAACTCGAAACGGGAAGCAGCAATGATGAGCTGTGGACCGAAACCGATGCGCTCAAAGTCTGGCAGCTGAAGCTGGATGTGGCGGATGCTGACGAAATAGCACTGTATTTCAGTCGTTTTGAACCCGGCGCTGATGGAAAACTCTTCATCTTGTCAGCCGATGGTTCGGTGATAAAAGGTGCTTTCACAGAGCAAAGCCGCACCAAAGATATGGCTTTCAGCATCGGACCTTTACGCGCTACTGAACTGATTCTTCAGTTTGAAACAGCAAAAACAGCAAGCGATTTTGGTTTTCAGCTTACCGAAGCAGGCTTGCTCCGGTCTGTTTCTTCCGGCCAGGGTTTTGGTACTTCCGGAAACTGCGAAATCAATGTTAATTGCGCCGAAGGTCTGGATTGGCAACGCCACAAAAGGGGAGTGGCACGCATCGTTGTGAAACAGGGTTCGGCGCTTTATTATTGCTCAGGTTCGCTCATCAACAATGCACGCGCTGATGCTACCCCGTTTTTTCTAACCGCCAACCATTGCGGCGAATATGCCTCGGCAAACGATTATGCCCAATGGATTTTTGCTTTCAACTATGAAACACCCGGCTGCGAAAAACCTGGCACTGAGCCGCTTGCCCAAACAATGACCGGCGCACTAATGCTGGCCAAAGCTGTCGCTGGCACCGATCAGGGCTCCGACTTCAAACTGCTGCAATTGCTGCAGGATATGCCTCCTGCTTACAACGCCTATTACAACGGATGGTCGCGCCAAAACGCTGCTTCCGCATCCGGGGTAGGCATCCATCATCCTGATGGCGATGTGAAAAAGATTTCAACCTATACCAGTCCTGTCGTTACGGCCAACTATGGTTTCGGCGGCAGCAATCCCAACGGCAAATACTGGCGCGTCAACTGGTCGGCAACTGCCAACGGGCATGGTGTTACCGAAGGTGGCTCGTCCGGATCGCCCTTGTTCGATCAGAGCGGCAGAATCATCGGTGCACTCACAGGTGGCAGCTCCTCTTGCAGTCAGCGCGAAGAACCTGATTTTTACGGAAAGTTCAGCTATTCTTGGGAATCCAACGGCACCGATGCCGCAAATCAATTAGCTCCGTGGCTCGATCCGGATAATACCGGCCTCGAATTTCTGGGCGGCCTTGGCTCCGACACATTGTTTGTTGAAGCCGACTTCGAAACCGAACGCACAGAGCTTTCTATGAACCAGTTTGTTGTGTACGAGAATTTGTCTGCCGGTAAAATAGGTAAGTATGAATGGTTTTTTGAGGGTGGAAAACCTGCCACCAGCAACCTCAAAAGCCCCGGTCCGGTATTGTATGAGAACTATGGCAACTTTGATGTTAAACTCATCGTTTCCAACGAAATGACCTCGGATACACTGTTGCGCAAAGACTATATCAGCGTGAAACCTTTCCTGTTTCCAAATCCATCGGCAGGGAGTTTCGAGCTGGCATTTGGAGTTGATATCACAGCCGATGTGGCACTGACAATGACGGATGTCATGGGCAGAGAAGTGCCTTTTTATGCCG
Source organism: Bacteroidales bacterium UBA6207 (assembly GCA_002421995.1). Classification (GTDB taxonomy): domain Bacteria; phylum Bacteroidota; class Bacteroidia; order Bacteroidales; family F082; genus JALNZU01. Next base: position 2,895 of record DISP01000166.1, read on the forward strand.
AGATAAAGAGTTCACGTATCAGTATCAGGCTGGCAAATCCTGCACGCGGAACTTATGTTATCCACATCAGCGACAAGTCAATCGAAAAGATATTGAAGTTTGTGGTGGCTTATTAAATTCCTTTCGGGAACGAATTAAAACAATTAGCAAGCCATCAGCCTTTGTCGGCAGGGTTTCGGTTTGTGAGATATTTTTCCCATTTTTCGAGCAATGCCTGCATATCTGCCGGCAAATCACTGTCGAAGTGCATCTTTTTGCCTGTAACCGGATGTGTAAATCCGATGGATTTGGCATGAAGGGCATGACGTGGCATGATCTCAAAGCAATTTTCGATAAACTGCTTGTATTTGGTGAAGGTTGTTCCTTTAATAATCGAGTCGCCTCCGTACCAGGCATCGTTGAAGAGCGGATGGCCAATGTGTTTGAAATGCGCCCTGATCTGATGCGTGCGCCCGGTTTCGAGCTTGCACTCCACCAGCGTCACATAGCTGTAGCGCCGCAACACCCTGTAATGTGTGATGGCTTCTTTGCCCTGCGAGCCATCCGGATAAACTCCCATTACCTTGCGATCTTTTATACTGCGTCCGATATGACCTTCTATCGTTCCTTCGTCTTCAGCCGGATCGCCCCAGGCCAAAGCCTGGTATCGGCGGTCGATGCTGTGTTCAAAAAACTGACGTGCAAGCACTGTTTGTGCCAGTTCGTTCTTGGCCACGATCATCAGGCCTGTTGTGTCCTTGTCAATGCGGTGAACAAGATAGCCAAAGCGGTTCTCCACTTCGTTTTTGCCATTTTGTTCAAAGTGCCACGCCAGTGCGTTGAGCAATGTCCCGTCGTAGTTTCCATGACCGGGGTGCACCACTAAGTTGTGTTGTTTGTTCAAAACGAGCAGATGTTCGTCTTCAAACACAATTTCAAGTGGTATGGGCTCGGGGGTGATTTCGATTTCACGAGGCGGGAAACTAAACACAACTGTCACCACGTCAAGTGGTTTGATTTTGTAGTTTGATTTTACTTCCTGTCCGTTTACAAGGATGTTACCGGCTTTGGCACTTTGTTGTACGCGGTTGCGCGAAACGTTTTCTATCCTGTTTTGCAGAAATTTATCAACCCTCAAGGGGCTTTGTCCTTTGTCAACAATTATTTTGAAATGCTCAAAAAGTTCACTGTTTTCTTCCGGTGCATCGGCATCGGTGTGTAATTTGAATTCGCTCATCTGTTGATGATTAGTTTTGTGCTGTTGCTGTTTCCTGCTGCGTCGCGCAGCATGAGTATGTACATACCTGCCTGCAAATGACTGACATCGGTTTGCACGGAGAACGCTTTTTCCAGCACAAGCCTTCCGGTATAATCAAACATATGCATTGTTTCAGGTATTTTTTTGTCGTCCGAAAGGTCAATAAAAATGCTGTTTGAGGCAGGGTTTGGCCTTACTCTGAACTGAAAGGCCTCTGTTTGTGTTTCTTCGATGGATGTAACGCTGCCTTTTCCTGTGACGGCACGAATCATCAGTGCTCCGTCCATATTGCTTTTAACCCAGCTGCCGTCAATATTGTAAAAGAGGTAGTCTTTGGCGTTGTTCACCCTGTCGAATCCCATGCTCAGGATTCCGCTTTCGCGCATGATTCCGATATAAAAGTTGCCGTTGAGCAGGAGCGGTTCATCGAGCTCATAGGTTGAAAAAGCATAGCGCGTGTCTTCAAACTGTGGTTTTTGCCTGATTTTCCGGTAAAGCACCTGCCCCGGAATGCCATTGTTATCCGACCAAACCATCAAATCAAAAAATCGTTGCGAATTTTCATCATTGATGCGATTGAAAAAGAACTGTATTGCCGTTAGTGAGTCGGGTGCACTCATGTTGAACTGCATAGCCAGATAAGCTCCGTTAGGTTCGATGGAATAAGCTGCTTCGGGCGTGCCGTCGTCATAGGCAAAATAGTTGTAGAAGCCTTGCCTGTAAACCAAAGAGTCAACGAGTATTACGGCAGCAGAGGAGTCGCTTATATAGTGCCGGATGAGAAACGAAGCTGTATCCTGATCAAAGTCAAGCGCGAAGAGTGAGACAACGGGTGGGCAGGCATGTTTTGCACCGCAGCCTGTTTCGCAGCTCTGGAAGCCGTTGGTGGTGAAAGGTGTCAGGTTGCAGTTACCGCCATCCCATTCAAATGTCTGGTTTCCACCTCTTTGTTTTACGCGGTACCTGTATCTTGTATTTTTAGTTTCAGAGGAAAGGTTGGTGATATTAACATTGATTTCAGGCTTTACTGCATTGGTCGGTGCTGAGCGGTATTGTTTGTAAGGCATTGATTCATAACGCTTCAGGAAGGAAGGCGCTCTGCCGCTAAAGCTTATCTTGTTGTATGCTGTATCGTGTTTGCTTCTGTTGGCGTCAAGCCTGATGAAGTCAACATTCCACTGATCCACATTGCCGGCTGCTTCCTGGTAGGTGCCTGCTATGCTTCCGTAGTTGAAAAAACGGAAACGAAACGCAGGGCTGAAGTACCTGCTTTCAGTCACCGGAATCATCACCTGGGCAAAATCGCCTCCGTGGCTTTCAGTGAAACTTTCGCGCGTGGTGCCTGGCATTGACCATTTATTTTCCCAGCTGATCTCTGCCACAAAGACCGAGTCGCAGGGCATCATAATCTGGTCGCCCCATGTATAAAACTGGTTGCTAATGATATAAATCTGCTGGTTGCAGCCCGGAGGTGCGTAAATGGTATCGAGCGGTTTAATCTGTTCGATGCCTTGCGCCAGAAGGTAATCGTCGGCCCATACACTTATGGAGTCCATATGGTCAAATACCATAGCGCCGGTTGGAAAACCAAATTGAAGCACGAGCGAATCTGATGGTTCTGGTGCATCACCACGACCCTGAGGCTGGTACCAAAAGCTAAAATAAACCGAATCCTCCGGCCTGAGTTGTGCTGCCTGACCGGTGAAAATGCTGTCGAGCCTGATGGGAAGCGAGGTGAGGAAATCTGCCTGAAAAGCAACAGAAGATGCTGATTCATAAAGTCTCCCATTTGCATCGAGCACATCAAAAGTTGCAGCTCCCGTGTTTATGGGATTGAAGGGGAAGTCCTTGTTCACAAAAACAAAGTTATCAGCCCATTTGTCCGCATCAGGTCGTAGCGTATTCACCGAAAAATCTTCGAAGAAGGGCAACAGCAGTGGAGCACCGGCCGATTTCGACCTTGTTTGACTCTGACCTCCATCCGTCCGCAGCAAGAGGTTGCCCGGAAGTGCTGTCACATGTTCCTGCCCAATGGCAGCAATAGCCGGAGCTATCAATAAAACACTGATTATACAGCGGATGACTATTTTTTTGTTCATATCTCGTCTTCAGGTAATACGTTGGTGGTGTCTGTGCTTTCAAGATAAAGGCTGTCGCGCAGGTATTTGCTGATTTCAGTGAGGCCGAAAGGTTTGTAAATCAGATTTACATAGCTTCCGGGGCTGACCATGGCACCCGGCCTGTAATAAGGTTCAACCTTAAATACCAGGGCGCTGTTGATATCGGTATCAGCCGGAAAAATCTCTTTTCCTACGTTAAGTGCCAGTGAATGAAGTAGTTGTTTGGCTTCAGCTGCATTTTTACCATAAATCATCGGGAATGCCACATCTTTAATGCTGCCGCCATCACCAACCACGAGGTCAATGGCAACTCCCCGATATACCTGTGTTCCGGGTTCTATTTCGGTGCCGTGGTATTTCTGTGCTACAATGGCATTGCGTGCAAAATGCGGTGTGACCTGAATCTCACCTACCTCTAAGCCTGCTGATGCTAGGGTTACCAATGCCTCGCGCAGCGAAAGATTCTGTATGTTGGGCATGATCACCTTCTCTGGTTGTTTGGCAACGGTCATCAGGTAGATATTCCGGCCCCTTTTTACCTTTGATCCGGCCGGAGGTTCTTGCTGCAGCACCGAGCCAAGCACTGCACCCTGCTTGTAGAGACTATCACTCACAATAAAACTGAACTGATCGCTGTATTGATCAATGACCATCTCGTGGTCTTGCCCGGTGAAATCCGGAACGATAAACACCTCGCCATGACGTGTATAACTTGCCAGCATCGAGAGGACGATCCAAATTACAACAACTGTTATCACCACAACTGCCAGCAGATGAAGAAAGAATTTCTTTGTAAACATCCGATAAAAAACGTTTATTCCTAATTTCGCAGCCTGTTAAAGGCTTAATCCAAAACTGAATGAGGCCCTGATTTATTGCCTGTTGGCGCAAAATTACTGATATTTTGAACGCAAACTGTGCGATGAGGCTCTGGATTAGTGCTAAATATTGTGATAAATCTAATTTATTGAAACATGAAAAAGAATGTTGCTGTTGTATGCGGTGGTGATTCGGGTGAATTTGAAATATCACTGAAAAGTGGTAAGGTGGTGAAAACCAATCTCGACCCGGAAAAATACAATGCATATCTTGTGGTGATTAAAGGCGCAGCATGGAGAGTGCTCTTAGACGATGGCTTGTCTGTTCCTGTTGATAAAAACGATTTCAGCGTTTCGATTCAAGGTGAAAAACTGACTTTTGATGTGGTTTTTAACGCCATTCACGGCACGCCGGGCGAAGATGGAAAGCTGCCCGGTTACCTCGATATGCTTGGAATTCCCCACACGGGCAGTAGTCATGTGGTAGCTGCCGTTACGTTCAACAAGCATTTTTGCAAACAAGTAGTTGCATCGCGTGGGGTAAGCCTGGCAAATGCGCAGCTGATCCGCAAAGGGCAGCTTGTTAGTCCTGAAGCAGTGATTGCCTCGCTCGGGCTGCCTGTCTTTGTGAAGCCAAACAGCAACGGCAGCAGTGTAGGTGTTAGTAAAGTTAACGAAATCAACGAGTTGATGCCTGCTCTCGAAAAAGCCTTTACCGAAGACACTGAAGCACTTGTGGAGTCTTATATCAAAGGACGTGAGATAGGCTGCGGTGTTTTTGATTTTTTGGGCAGAAAGATTGTGTTTCCATTAACCGAAATCATCAGCAAAAAGGAGTTTTTTGATTACGAAGCCAAATACAGCCCCGGCATGTCTGACGAAATTACGCCGGCTCCTGTTGACGAGAACACCGAAATAGAGATCAAAGCCACAGCCGCCGATCTATACAGCCACCTTGGCTGCAAAGGCATCGTACGTTTTGATTTCATCCTGACAGACAACGACATTTACTTTCTCGAAGTGAATACTATTCCCGGTCTCAGCGCGGCAAGCATCGTGCCGCAACAAGCCAAAACCATGGGCATCAGCTTGCCTGAATTGTTTGGAATGGCAGTTGAAAATGCGCTCAGCGTTCACCATTAAGTAAGAAGGCAGTGAGTTTTTCGGTGGCTTTGCCACGGTGACTGATTTTGTTTTTATGGCTTGCATCCATCTCGGCAAAGGTTTGTGTCATGCC
>DISP01000199.1 GCA_002421995.1 Bacteroidales bacterium UBA6207
CAAAACGAAAAAGCTACCATGAAAAAAGCTAAAAAATACAGTATAGTCAGGAATATTTCCGGCATTACGCTCTCATTTACAATACTTTCGATGCTTTTCTTCGCGTCCTGCACCAAAGACTTCGAAGACATCAACACCAACCCGCACGGTTTCACCACAGCCTCGGATGGCTCATTGTTCAACCACATCATTCAGTCGCTGGTGCCTACCGGAAACGAACTGTTTTATATTCAAAACGAAATTCTTTACAAGCAAACCCAGCAGGCGGCACTCACCAAGGAGGCCTGGGGCAATTATACATTGGGAACAGAAGACATCTGGAAAAACTATTACACCACCCTTCCTGCTTTCAGGGAGCTTGAACTGCGTTTTGCTACCTATGACACGAGCCCGGAGCTGCGGAATATGCAAGCCATGCTCAGGATCAGTTTGGCTTTGAAAACCTTCAAACTAACTGATTTATTTGGCGATATCCCTTTCAGCGAAGCAGGTTATGGCTTTCAAAACCTCGATCTGTTGAGACCCCGCTATGACAGCCAGCAAGCGATTTATCTCCAACTGCTCAATGATTTGGCATGGGCCGACTCCAACATCAACCTTAGTGCTGTGACGAAAGAACCATTCAGCAGCTTTGCCGCATTTGACAAACTTTTCAATGGCAATATGCTGAAATGGCAAAAATTGGCAAACTCACTGCGTTTACGGCATGCGGTGCGTATGTCGGCCGGAGAGCCGACACAGGCAGCTGCCATTATTCGCCACATCCTCGAGAACAATCGTCCGCTCATTGACGGATACGATTTCATCACCCCAAAACTTGAGAGCGCTTGCTTGTGGCCTGCCACAGCCGGCTTCAAGCATGAGGCACTGAACTGGTCGTTTCGTGAGCACAACAACCTGCGCATGGGCGAGGTGATCTGGCACCAGCTTTCGTATCATGACAGCACCAACGGGAGCGGTATCAACGATCCGAGAGCTTTTATCTTTTTCGAAACCAATAACGCCAACAAATGGAAAGCCTACCCGCAACCGGCTGAGACATCCACTCCTCCCTCTGGCGGAATTCCATACGGCACACACCGCGATCAGGCCGGCGCATTCTCAATCAAAGGCGAAACAAATATCTATTCTCCGTTTAACTACTTCGTTGTCAGGGACGAGGACCAGATGCCAATTATCTTCATGACTGGAGCAGAGGTTCACTTTCTGAAGTCGGAAATCTATTTTCGCGGAATTGGTATGCCGGAGGACAAAGCTCAGGCCGAAATCGAATACTTCAACGGCATCAACTCGAGTGTTGAATGGTGGATGCAACGCGCAGCCCAAAGCAAGCTCCCAAGCTCGGGCATTGCATTCTCCGAGGTAATCAGCATTCCGGCCTGGCTCAACGCTGCCTCGGTGCAGGGCAGATGGGGCTTCTGGAACGCCGCCGACGAAGATGAAAAGTTACGCTTCATTTATGCCCAGGCCTGGATTGACGCTTTCAGGCAGCCCGATCAGGCTTATGCTCTGGCACGCCGTACCCAAATGACACCGCGAACCAATGAACCACTTCAACATTTCAGGCTCCCCTATCCACCCTCAGAGCTTGCTTATAATGCACAAAACGTGACAGAAGCAATCAACAGACAGGGCGGCGACAGCCCTGACAATAAAATCTGGTGGATGCCATAATCATGAATCCTTTCAATAACCTAATACCTACATCAATGAAAAAATTCTACTACTCCATTCTAAGCCTGCTGTTCTGGGCATTGTTAATGCAAGGCAGCAAAGTGGCGGCACAGTCAAACCAATACCTTCATTTCGACAGGGTGGATGACTATGTGGTGCTCAACAATGCATCTCAATTTTTCAGCGGCACCACACAGCTTTCCATAGCCGGCTGGTTCTATTGCGATGCCCTGGCCTACGGTCAAGGTCACATGGGATTCCGTGTCGGATCGGGCAATGCCGAGTTTTACATCATCCAGCTCAACAATGGCGTGTTGGAGTGCCGCTTAAAAACAACCACCGGTTTGCACGAGTATGTTTCTCCCGCCAATACCGTGATTCCCCAGGTCTGGCAACACATTGCCTGGGTTTTTGATGTGAATACAGTCAAGCTGTATATCAATGGCACCCTGAAAGGCAGCGCCGCAGCATCAGGAATTTTTCAGGGAGAAAACGTTCCCTTTGCCATTGGAAAAAGTCTGCTGGGCGGTTTCAACTTTGTGTATGGTGGCCGCGTGGATGAGATTTCGGCATGGAACAAAGCCTTGTCGGCTGCTGACATTCAAGCCATGATGGCCGACGAACTCAGCGGAACAGAAGACAACCTGCAACTGTACTACAAGTTTAACCAGGGAGTTCCGGGGGGCGACAACACCTCAATAACACACCTTGATTGCGAAATTGGCGGCGCAGACCGCGATGCCGAACTGATGAACTTTGCGCTCAATGGTGAGACATCCAACTTCAACGGTACGCTCAATTCGAGCTATCAGGCAATTTCGTTTCCACAAATTGCTCACCGGCTTGTATCACATCCGCCATTCACTATCGAAGCTACAGCAACTTCAGGGTTGCCGGTAAGTTTCGAGGTATTGTCAGGCCCGGCCACAATCAACGGAAACCTTGTTACACTCACCGGTCAGGCCGGCGAAGTCACAATCAAGGCCACCCAGCCCGGAAACAGTCAGTTTGATCCTGCAGTGCCTGTGATCAACAGTTTCATGGCCCTCGATCCAGCTACCTATGTGCCAGCTATTAACGTCAGAAACCCGCTTCCCGGAAACGTCTATATGCCGGTGCTGCATCCTATCCAGCTTTCGGCAGTGGCAACCATCGGTTATCCCGAATTGTTTAATGTGGCCGGCCTGCGGTTCGAAACCGGAAACCAGATCATTTATGCCAACGACCTTTACGCCAACAGCCATTTCACAGCCTGGTGGACGCCTCCATCATTCGGAACACATAACATCCAGGTTGTTTCAACCAATAATTTCGGCGCAACATCCACTCAGTCCATCACGGTGAATGTAACACCGACGGTTTCGGATATGACCATTGTTGCTGCAGAAGGTGTTTGGCTCAGCCCATCAAATTTTACCCAGACCGTCGAAGCCGAACTGCCTTCCTACCTTGGAGCATTTGATCAGATCACAGCCACACTCACCGTAAGCTGTCCCACGGGCGGTTGCGGCGAATGGGACCGTGTGGCAAGTGTTGATGCCATGGGCATCGAGGGCCGCTGGTTTGAAGTTATCCGCTATATCACACCATACGGCGTTCCATGTCAACACGTTATTGATCTGACCGACTATATGTCTATCCTTCAGGGCAAAGTCAAATTCCGTTTTAACTGCATGACACTCGACAATGGTTTTGTGTATAAACTTACGCTCAACTACAACCAGGGAAGTCCGGCACATCTTTACAGCACGGTATATGAGATTTGGAAAGAAATCTATCCGTTTGGCGACTACGCCAACCTGCAACCCGTTGAAGATGTTAACTTTGAATTTCCTGACAACGCGGTTGCCTCCACCTTAAAACTCGTTTCAACAGGGCATGGGTGGGGCGACCTCAACACCGGCAATGCTGCTGAATTCTACAATGCAACCCACCATATCTGGGTAAACGGAGCACAAACATTCAACCAGGTAAACTGGAAAACCTGCAATCCCAATCCCGATGGCTGTCAACCACAAAACGGAACATGGTTCTATGCCAGGGCCGGCTGGTGCCCGGGATCTATTGCGCCCTGGTTCGACTTTAACATGAGCCCCTATGTGACAAACAATATGACGCTTGGCTACAAATTTGCCGAAAACTATGTAGATCTCTGCCATCCAAACCATCCCGACTGTGTAACAGGAGTCACCTGCACCGACTGCAGCGACGGTTTCAACCCAACCCTTGATGTTGCTGCCAACCTGGTCGTATTTTCATCAAACCCTATCGTTGGCATTGACAAAAACTACCGCTGGGCCGATATTTCTGTTACGCCCAACCCAACCACAGGCATCCTTAATCTGAAATACAGCGGGTATGAGAACTTCAGCAGCGCAGTTGTGAAACTCATTGACCTTAAAGGAAATACTGTCATGCAAATGCGCTGGACAGGAGGTGATATGCAGACCAATCTCAGCCACCTTCCGAAAGGCATTTATGTGATCAGCATTGAAGCCGGTGCAAAGAAAGAAGTGAAAAAAGTGGTGCTGCAATAAGACAGGCATCCTTTTCCTGATAAAAAATCCACCGGTTACCGGTGGATTTTTTGCTTAATGAGCTATTGTGGCAACAGTTTTTGAACCAACCAGACCCGTCAGCACATAATATGCACTGAATAAAAAAATCATTTCGCAAGTTAATCTTTAAACCGCGCAATAGGTTGGCATCTCGTCTATATCTCTGAGCTGGTCTAGTTCGACTGGACAACTTTTTGACAAAGTTAAGTTAATGATGTTATTCAAACCGGGTTTGGCCGGCAAAGTTATTCTGAAATTTTCCGGAGACCCTTCCAAAGAGGTCTCAAGGATAAATTTCGGAAATAACTTTGACTCCGTACCAAAAGACAAAGTTTGTCTATGCTGCTGATTTGTAAACATTTTCCGGGGTTCTTTTTTGCAAAGAGGAATGATCTCTTTTGCAGTTGTAATAATTGATGAACTCATCGCAGGCTTTCACAACATCCTGTCCGGTATTCAACTGAATCAGGTATAGTTTCTCGTATTTGATGGTGCGAAAAAAACGTTCAACAAAGACATTGTCAATAGCACGGCCTTTTCCATCCATTGATATCTGGCATGTTTTCAAGGTTTTAATACAAGAAACATACTCTTGTGATGTGAACTGGCTTCCCTGATCAGAGTTGATAATTTCAGGGATACCATATTGATCGACAGCTTTGAGCAGTGTTTGAGTAATCCAGCTGGTTTCCATGGTGTTGGACACACTCCATCCGATGACATACCGGCTGTAAACATCCATAATGACAAACAAATACATATATCCCCGTTGCATTGGAATATAACTGATATCCACGGACCATACCTGATTCACACGTATGATTGGCAGATTTCTGAGCAAGTAGGGGTATTTGTAATCGCCTGGTGTGATGGCCGTGGTTCTGGGTCGGCAGTAAACGGTTTTCATGCGCATAATCTTCATCAGTTTTCGCACATGTTGCCGCCCGATCTCAATATCCTGCTTCTGCAGTTCATCCATCATCCGGCGCGTACCACGCGTGGGGTCTTCCATGTGGAGCTTATCCATGGCTGTCATGATTTCAAGGTCTTTGTTGCTGACAGGCTGTGGTTTATAGTAGTAAGTACTTCTGTTCACACCCAGCAAATGACATTGTTTGGATATGCTCACTTCACTGCTTTGGTCAATCAGGTTTCGCTTTTGTTCGGCCGGCATTACAGTAATTTTTTTTTATACCAGTCATTCTCAAACTTCAATTCGCCGATTTGCCGGAACAACTCGTCTCGCTCTTTTTTAAGCCGCTCCACCTCCTCAAGGCGTTTTTGATCTCCCTCAAAAACTTCAGCAGAATGAGCTAAAAATTCCTTCTTCCATTGCGTAACCTGCATGGGATGAAGCTCATAATACTGCGCGATTTCTGATACCGTTTTGATTCCTTTGATCGCTTCCAGGGCAACCTCAGCCTTGAAGGCTGAACTAAATTTTCTTCGATTCTGTTTCATAGGACATAAAATTAATAATTTAATTTATCTGTCCAGTTTTTCTAGACCAGCTCATCTCAATCCCGGCGTAGTCTGTGACTACGACGCTTCAAATGATTTTTTTCATTTTTTACTTGCATCATGTAGTTTAAATTTAGTGAAATGTTTTCCAATAAACTGACAATTTCAAAACATCCGGCCGACAACCTGAAGCGTAAGATAATACAGTGCTGATTGATCTTCTATACGGTATCCTGTTGTCATTGAAGTAATTATGATTGTAATACCGTTTGCAAATTTACTTTTTTATCATGAATATTAACGACGTAGTCACAGACTACGCCGAGCGTGGGTTCTCCTTTTATTCATAATGTAAGATTCAAATAGAAAAACAATCGTAATGAAGATGAAACCAAAAACAGAACCAGTTCTCAATTGCTCGTAATTGTCTATTTCTTCTTGGTTGTTTTTCAAATTAACTCTTTTAAAATTTGATTTCAAACTTGCAGAATTAGTTTCCAATATCTTAATCAATAATTCGCTATCATGTTGTTTATCAATTATCTTAGTACATTCAACCAAGCGTATTACACCATATGCATCAATACAAGTAATAATTATTGAATCATCATTAAAACTATAATCTATGATTTCATTAATTTCGATAGAATCATTGTCAATCGTAATCCTTTTCCCTTTTTGGAATAATACAAAGCCGAATTTATCAATTATTGTGAATCCTTTTACAGGGAAAACTACCCGACTATCCCAATAATCAGGCTTTAATCCCAAAGGTAAGGTTTTTTTACAGATATTATACTTGCTTTCTCCATAGTAATACATTTTGCAATCAATAAATAAAAACAAAAAAACAGATATAATTGCAAAAGCAGCAATGAAAAGGGCAATTGAAAGTTTTTTCATAACCTCTTAATTAAATGATCTGAATGGTAAAGAGATGTAAGTAGGAAGATAGTGATATGCTTTACCACCAAACCTTTCAAGGTTAGGCCCGGGACCATCAGGTACAAAATTAGGATTATGTCCATACAATGAATTAAAGTACCTTTCATCAAGGAATTGAAGTTCTAATAATTCCTCTTAAAATAGCCATTGGGTAATTCTACAACTTCAATTTCTCTTCTCATAAAGTAACTTCCAGTTTCTTTGTATTTATACAATTTATCCTCAGCTATTTCCCACTTAATATAATCAAGATTACTAATATATGCCTCACAGGAATGACCAGGATAATAGTCTAATACTCTGTTTAAATATGAGTTTAAAGATAAGCCCCATAATGAATTTAAAACCATAATATTCAATGTATCTATGATTTTCAAAGTAAGCAACACATTTTCATTACGATCCAATAAGATCAATGTACTGTCAGTTATATGGTACTTGCCTGAAATATTCAAAATGTTGTCACAATTATTGCCAAAACTAGAGCTCGTTGATTGAGAGATGGTACAATTTGTAAAATACCATTCATTGTTTATGCAAATATTTAATGATGTTTGAGGCTGCTCATCTAAAAAATAAGTACCAGTAATAGAATAATAACTGCACTGTTGCGAAAGGAGAGGCACATTATACTGTAGAATAAATAGAACTAAAATTATTGAGTTTCTCATATTATTTTTGTTATTTAAAATAAAGGAACCTAAGCTCGGCGTAGTCTGTGACTACGACGCTTCAAATGATTTTTTTTATGTATTACTTTCATCATGTAGGTTGAATTTAGTGAAACTCTTTCCAATTAACTGACAATATCAAAACATCCGGCCGACAACCTGAAGCGTAAGAGAATACAATGCTGATTGATCCTCTATACGGTATCCTGTTGTCATTGAAATTATTATGCTTGTAATACCGATTGCAAATTTACTTTTTTATCATTTATTTTAACGATGTAGTCACAGACTACGCCGAGCTTGGGGGAATTGCCTCACTGTTTATTTCTAATCTCAACTGGTACATCATATGGCAAAATAAGCAACTCTAAAGAATCAGTCACAAATACTTTTGCTGACATCGTAGATATAGTTTCGTCTGTATGTTTATGTACAATGTTTGCAATCGGTTCGTAAAAATCAACGATCGTGTAATTGTCATTTTTTTCTACAATTTGAAAATGACCTTTCCGTAAAAAGAAAAAAAGCCTGTCGGGATTAATAATAAAATCTATTGAATCTGCTATCCTTTCTTGCTTGGAATTAATCCCAAAAACGGATACATCGATGGAGCAACTATCATATTTCTTAGGTAGAATATCCGTGAATTTGCTTATCCCTTCAGGAACATAAACATAATACCACTTAACATCAGCTGTAACGCTAGGTGGGTTTTTTGCTCGAAAAATTCCTGAATATTCTTGCAGGAAGTTTTTATTAACAAAAGCTGAAATACTTGCTGTGTCTCCCCATTCCAAGACTTTATACCAAGTAAATTCTACTCTTTTCTGATAGTAAGTAATTATTGGGCCTTCTATTCCTTCATAAATTGGTTCACCATTATCTGAAAACAAGTGTAACGGGCCTTCCTCCATCAACATTTCCTTAGCAATATTTTCCATAACTCTTGTTGTTCTAAAGGGTTTGACAATAAGCATAAACAGCACTATCAATATTGTCAAAAAGACTATCCAAATTATCTTTTTTCTCATCGTAGCTAAGGTTTAATTTCAACTGTGCCATGCAAATAGATTGGGTAAGGAGTGCCTCCCACATACATGAAAGAACCTCCTGTTGTAATTAAACCATTAATCAACCCTCCAACAATTGTGTTTTCATTTCTACCCGACAACCACGCTTTGGGACTTGTCCATTTAACATCAAAGTTGTAATAATCTCCTCGTCCGTTAATCTCATTAATATGCGCTGCTCTAAATACATTTCCTTTTTCTTGATATAAATAAAGAGTTCCATAAACTAAAGCATCGTTAGCATTAGTATAATGTTTTAATGGATTGTCAAGATTTACTTCAATAAGTTTATCATTCATCTCACTCATTGAAACCCTACTAAAATCAATGGTATTTAGTTTAATATTTAGCGGATCACCTCCACCAAACTGATACCAAAACCTTGCTTGTTCAAATGATAGACTACCGTCAGCGCGAAAATCAATTGCATTATTAAACGAAGAATTCCAGCTTGCAATTGACTGATTATACAGATCTTCTCTGCTTTGCATCTCGTTTAGAGCCTTATTGGTGTTGAGACTGCTGTAATCAATTGATGCAACCCCGGCAGCACCAAGACCTCCAATTCCTATCAAACCTGCAACAGTATTGGCGGTTGAAAATCCTGCCTGGCTAAAACTTATCAATGGCACACTATTTCCAAACAGGTTAGCTCCAATACTAATCGTTGCCCCCGCACTCCACATAGCTCCTATAACGCCTCCGGTTGCCGTGCCGATTAATCCTCCGGCAATTATTCCTTTCCAGGTATTGTTATTCCATGCCCAATTTCCCGGATTTAGGTCACCTTCTGCATAAGCCCCTCCGATATAAGCTCCAATAATGGCGCCGGCAATTAAAAAACCAACTATCTCCCCGCTCGGGTCTGTCAACACCAAAGGATTATTCCAAGCATAGCTATACCTGTTAAAACTCTGGCTAAAATCTGGTGCCTGCACGAAGTTGTCGGGCGAGAGCATGCGCGATACCACGGGGTCGTACATGCGTCCGTTCATGTTGATAAGCTGGAAGCCATAAAGGTGTTCGTGGCCTGTGAAACCCCTGTCAAACAAAGGTTCGGGCGGGGTGGAGGCAAAGGCACGCCAGGTGTTGGGGTCGCGGCGGTTGCCCCAGGCATCGAAGTTGATTTCCTGCAGGCGGTTGCCACCGGCATCGGTTATGGTGTTCCACGAGCCCAAATGGTCGGTGTGGATATAGCGGATGTATGCTGTTCCCTTTGGCTCCTGCACCACCACGGCAAACAAACCCTCCGGCCCGCTCAGGTAGGTGTGGATGGTGGTTTGGGTGCTAAGGTAAATATTCAAGATTTGCATGAAACAAATATACTAGACAATACAAAAATATCCTTGCTGTTGATTGATTAAATATTCCATTCCGCAAACCCCATTTATTCTTTAACTACTTTTCCCGTTGAAAGGGTTTTCCCATCTTGAAGCAGGTTGATCAGGTACATACCCCTTGGAAGTTGGGAGAGACTGATTTGGGCAATATTTGTGTTGAGGATTTGTTGCCTCAGCACTTTGCCATCCTGACTGATTAGTTGCAGAACAGCAGCCTGTCCGTGAAGGCTTACCTCGACTGTAACTTTGTCACCAGCCGGATTGGGATAAACCAGCATCAGCTTGTCGCTGTTATGCGATTGCACCGCGGTGGAAGTTCCTTCGGGACAAGTGGTTTGAGCAAAGTTCAACGTTCCCTGGTCGTTGAGGGTACCTCGCCAGCATTGCCCATTGGGCGATTTCATGATGATGCCGTGATCAATATCTTCAATATACACATCACCATCTGCGATATGAAGTTTTGCTGAAGGATCATCAATTCCAATGCCCACATTGCCCGCCTCAAACACGAAACCCTTGGTGCTTTGGGTGCTGAAGGTGAGATGGCCGCCTGTTTTGGCTTTCACGGCATGGCCTGAGTTGGTGAAGTAAACCACGGCATTATAAGCACTTCCTGTTGGCTCTAAGCGCAGCGAAGCCTCTTCCGTAGCATCCGCCCTGATGTGCAGCTTGGCTTGCGGATTGGTGACATTGCCGATGCCGATTTTG
>DISP01000079.1:0-9141 GCA_002421995.1 Bacteroidales bacterium UBA6207
AAAAAAAGACAGTCTTTCAACTGTCTTTTTTTGTACCCGGAGCCGGGATCGAATTTACCCGGCTAACAAGTATGAACGTATTATTTATGTGAAATCCAATTTGTTAGACGGGCAGGCACGAGCATTAACAAGCAAATAAAAACGAACTGATTTTCACAAAGGAAAAAGGTTTTACTCCTCGCCAATACTTTCAATGTATTTCCTGATAAAGCGTTTCCCTGCTGCTGATTTTAAGTATTTTTCCCTTTTTCTTGCGCCTAAATTGTCACTGTATGTCTCAGAAAATATCAGACGAAACGGAGCATGACTTTTTGTCGAAACATTCCAACCACGGTTGTGCTGCTCAAGACGCCTTTCGATATCCTCTGTCATTCCAACATAGATCCAGTTCCGGCGCAAACTTTTAATAACATAAACATAATACATACCCAGCATAAGATAAAAAAAGACAGTCTTTCAACTGTCTTTTTTTGTACCCGGAGCCGGGATCGAACCGGCACGAGTGTTACCTCACTGGTTTTTGAGACCAGCGCGTCTACCAATTCCGCCATCCGGGCCTCTTCTGTTTTCACAGGGCTGCAAAAGTAATACTTTTTAGTAACAAACCTATATTCGGTCCAAAAAAAAATCTCATTCAATTCAAGCGTATAAATGGCGGCAGGTTTAAAAAAAGAAGTATCTTGGGCCTGTTTTCTAATGCTTCAATTCTTTTATTTACTCAGTGATGGAAACCAAAGAGACGAAATCAACAGCTGTGATGCGCATACAGATCGTTCCAAACGGACCTGCCCTGGTGCAGGGGCCCGCTGAAGTGGTGGATCAAAAAGGCAACAAAGAAATAAAAGACAGCATGTTTGCGCTCTGTCGCTGCGGTGCTTCGCACAAGCGGCCCTATTGCGACGGAACACACAACTACAACGGTTTCACTGATTAAAATCCAATTCAGCTATGAATAAAGTTTATCCCAACGCAGTTGCTGCCATCGAAGGCATTGCCGACAATATGACGCTGATGTTAGGCGGCTTCGGCCTGAGCGGCATTCCCGAGAACAGCATTGCAGCACTGGCAGCTTCGGGCATCAAAGGACTCACCTGTATATCCAACAACGCCGGAGTGGACGATTTTGGCCTTGGATTGCTGCTTCAAAACCGGCAGATAAAAAAGATGATCTCATCTTATGTAGGCGAAAACGCCGAATTTGAGCGCCAGATGCTCAGCGGCGAGCTCGAAGTTGAGCTCAACCCGCAGGGAACGCTTGCTGAACGTTGCCGTGCCGGTGGTGCAGGCATCCCCGCTTTCTTTGTGCCTGCCGGTGCCGGCACCGAAGTGGCAGAAGGCAAAGAAACACGCGTTTTCAACGGAAAGCTGCACCTGCTCGAACACGCCCTCACTGCCGACTATGCCATTGTCAAAGCATGGAAAGGCGACACGCTGGGCAACCTCATCTACCGTCACACTGCCAACAACTTCAATCAGCCGATGGCCATGGCCGGAAAGATCACCATTGCCGAAGTGGAAGAACTTGTGCCGGCAGGAACCCTCGACCCCAACCAGATTCATACGCCCGGCATCTTCGTGCAGCGTATCTTTCAGGTTGTGAATCTTGAAAAACGCATCGAATTCGTTACCACACGTCCCAAACCTTAAGCACTACAATATGGCACTCGATAAAAACGGCATTGCCAAACGCATCGCCCGCGAACTGCAGGATGGCTTTTATGTGAACCTCGGCATCGGCATCCCAACATTAGTAGCAAACTATATTCCCGAAGGCATGCAGGTGATCCTGCAATCCGAAAACGGCTTGCTGGGCATCGGTCCCTTCCCTTATGAGGGCGAACAAGACCCAGACCTCATCAACGCCGGAAAACAAACCATCACCTATACCACTGGAGCTGCATTTTTCGACTCCGCCACAAGCTTCGCCATGATACGCGGCGGACATATTGACCTGACAGTGCTTGGCGCGTTCGAAGTGTCGGAAAACGGCGATCTCTCAAGCTGGAAGATTCCCGGAAAAATGGTCAAGGGAATGGGAGGTGCCATGGATCTGGTGGCATCAGCCAAAAACATCATCGTAGCCATGACGCATACCGATCCCAAAGGCAACTCAAAACTCCTCAGGCACTGCAGCCTTCCGCTGACGGGCATCGCCTGCGTGAAAAAGATAGTGACCGACCTGGCTGTAGTTGAAATCACTGCCGGCGGGTTCAGGCTACTCGAACGTGCACCGGGTGTCAGCGTTGAAGAGATCATTGCCAAAACGGCAGCTCCCCTGCTTGTTGAAGGCACAATACCCGAGATGGAAAGCTAAGCCGAATCCGGAATTTAGGTATTTTTGCAGCACACTTGCCGGCAAGGGCAAGCTTTCATTTGTTTAACGCATAAATACAATTATATGACCCCCGAACAAAAACGCGCCATCGAAGTGGATGTGATCACCGTATTGCGAACCATTTACGATCCTGAGATACCTGTCAACATTTACGAACTGGGACTGATCTACGAGATAAGCATCAGCGATGAAGCCGATGTAAAAGTGCTGATGACCCTCACCTCGCCCAACTGCCCTGTAGCCGAAAGCCTGCCGCAGGAAGTGCAGGAAAAAGTGGGTCTGGTGAAAAACACGCGATCAGTGAAGGTTGAGCTCACCTTTGAACCCGTTTGGGACCAAAGCATGCTAAGCGATGAGGCAAAACTGGAGCTTGGGTTTTTGTAAAAGACCGGAGCTCCAAATTTTACTTACATGATTTTTCGAGAGCAGATGCTACTCGGGTTGAAACACATAGATTTCCTGTAACGCTTTCACCGAACGGTCAGCAAAAAAGTCGGATGGATGAAAAATGCGGTACATACCACCCTCAATGCCGGGGCCGGTGCGTGTGACAACAGCCGGCACCTGATCCACCCTGTTAAACAACTCGCTGAAGCTGAACAAGCTGCGATAGCCGTCAAGCCCGGCAAAACAAACGAGGCCCGTGCGTTGCAATTCCTTGCTGTTCAATTGATATGCATCGCTCACCAGGTCATCGAGAGGCAAGCCTGAAAAACTTTCAGAAGGGTGGTATCCCATTCCCATGCCGTAAAACAAGGTCTCGTAATGCTTCAACTGCCCAACGGTTGGCCAGCTCATCAGTTTAGTTTCTGTTGCATCAGCACAAAGCCTGACTTCCGGACTAAACAAAGGCTTAAGATTTCTTGTGATGATATAGTCCTTCCGGTCAAAAGATCTAACCGTGATTCTCACAGGGTTGATCAATTGCCGGCTGTTGCGCAGATCACCGGCTGCAACAACTTTCCATTTTTCAGCTCTGGGATATTCCACTTGTTTTTTATGAGGATTCACCTGACTTCCACCGGTTGCAATCAAGATCTGATGCAATTGATTCACATGGAAAATTTCACTCCATGAAAATACAACCTTCTCTCCGTCAGCATTTTCGATCTCAACATAAGCATCAATCACGGGCCGGAACAATTCAGCATTCTTCTTTTTCAAAATGTATGGATTGAGGATATCGAGTAAGGAATAGCCGGTGTAGCGGTACGCACCAATGAATACAACGCTATCACCTTTCATCTCGCTTTCCTTCACAACAACTTCGTGGAGGTATAATGCTGATAGATCAACAGTACCAGGCTTTTCCACTTCACCCACAATTTGAAGACTTCCACTTTGAAGTTCGAAAGCTTGTGATTGGTGGTAAATGCTGTTTCCGTTGCTCTTAACGGTAGCCGAAGTGATGGCATCATAATGCCGGCTTTTATTGGGCTGCATTCCTGTGACCAGGAATATCAAGCACAGGGCAATCAACTGTTTTAAAACATTTCTCATATGACTGGCGATAGGTAATTTTTGCATATCGCAAAGTTCAGAAATTAGTTTTATGTAACGATATAAATCTCTAATTTAGAGTGCTTTTAAATAATACGCAGGAAAATCCGCGGAAACAAATATTGCGCTTTCAGTTATGTTACCAAAGCAGTGAGTATTTTACGACAGATGACATTGAATTAGCCCAATAAACTTTTGACAATCATTGTTTTCGGGATGTGCCCCTGGACCCTGTAGTTTTTGCGCTGGTACTTAAGAAGGAGTTGTGTGAATCCGGGTCATCTAAGTTGATACGGGTCTTCAACTTGCAAAGTATAATGATAAAGCATACAAACAAATGTTGAAAAATTCTTATTATTGCTAAAAAAACCATGAACACATCGAAAGGCCTGCGGCTGAAATATAAATTCTGGCTCGAAACCGAAGTGGGGGAGAATTTGATGGGCGAAGGCAAGTGGCTGCTTCTGAAGTCAATACGGGATACCGGCTCCATCCAATCGGCAGTAAAGGACCGTGGTTATGCCTACAGGCAAACCTGGGATAACTTAAAAAAGCTTGAAGAACGGCTCGGCTTTCCTGTCATACACAAAATCCGCGGAGGTGAGCAAGGCGGACATACCAGGCTCACCGAAAAAGGTGAGCTGATAGTATCGTTTTTCGACAGCCTGTACGCGCAGGCAGAGCCTGAACTGGAGCGTGTGTTTCAGCAAATGATGGCGCAGTTGCAGCGCATCAGCGACAACGAAGATGCATCAAATGATGATGCGCCCGAGCAATTATAAGTGGCAACTTAGATCTACAAGCATAAACCGGCCCGGTCCAACTGCACCTTTGCTTTCATATATCTTTTGATCAAGCAGGTTCTGTATTGTGAAGCCAAGGTCGAAATGTTTGAGAAAGGATTTTCTCAGCTTCAGATCAAGAGTGAAGGTAGCAGGGTATTGGTTACTTAAAACGAGGTCATCGTAGCTATTCTGGTCATTCACAAACATTTTGCCTGTATAGCGGGCAGTAAGTCCGGCGTCGAGAAAGCTGAGGCGTGCAAAAGCTCCTGCCGTGAAGGTATGACGTGGCACATCAGCCAGCGTTTTTCCGGTGAGATCCACACCCGACACTGCCAGAGAAGCAGCATATCCGGTAATTTTCGATACAGTGAATGCATACGCTGCCGTCAGATTCAAAAAAGACAGCGGACTGCTGTTCACCGATCCTTCAAAACCATAGATATTTACCTCAGAGATGTTGGAGCGAATCATAACCGGTCTGTTCCCAAAGCCCATGTCAATACTGTCGCCGGTAGAAACGTAGTAAAGAAAGTCATGGCCGGCAGCATAAAATATGCTTGCAGCAATGTGAAGTATTTCTATCGGACGGTAGTCAATCCCGGCTTCAAGATTGTCAATAGATTCGGGTTTGAGGTTGGGACGAGCCACTTTGAAACCGCCGCGCACCCTGCCCGAGCGGCACAGATCATCGAGCACCGATGGTCTGAATCCCCTGCTGTAGCTTAAAAAGACCCTGAAGTTGTTGTGGGGTTTGTACTGTATTGAGAGGCGCGGACTCATGGCACCCCAATGCTGTGCAGACAACCCACTGAATTGGTAGGACGACATAAATCTGGTTTCAGCCGAAGGCTGATGAATCACAAAAGCAGCATCATAGAAAAGGGCCTCATCGTAGCGTAAACCCGCTATTAATTGTAGTTTATCGTCAAAAAAGTGCAACTGGTCCTGGAAATAAAAGCCAAGGAAACGCATTTTGCCTTTGTTATCAACCTGATCAGTAGAGGTGTAATAAATGTCGGAGGCATCCACAGCTCCATGGCGTATGTCGAAACCTGCAGTGAGGCTGTGGCGACCCACATTGCGGCTCAATGCGGTGAGCAAACCAAGGTCTTCGCGCAAAGAACGTACATCGTACCATGTGTAGTCGTCTTTCTGCCATTCGCTCACCCTTTTGTAGTTTTCGTTGAGGTAAAACAGCGCTGCCGACCAGTTCCACTTTGCTTCCCTGCCGGCAAATGCTGCCCTGAAATGGTAGCTGTCGTGGTCGGTGGTATTGCCATGCGGCTGATTGACTTTTTCACCGGTTTCGCGGCGGTCATCGAAAACACTTAGATCAAGATTTACCTCGAAGCGATCGCTTTTTTTGTAACCCCCTCTTACTGCCATCATTTTTTCATCAAAGGCAGATTTCACAATGTAGGGATTGGCTTGTCTGTCGGCCCATGACTGGGTTATATACCCATCTGATGCCCTGGCAAAAGCACCTGCCGACCAAAACAGGCCTGAGTTGTGCTGGCGACCCGCATTCGCTTTGATACCACGGGTATTATAGGTGCCATACGACAAGCCAAGGTTAGCCTCAGTTTTGTGAGAAGGTTTCCGGCGAATTACATTGATCACACCTCCCATGGCATTGCCGCCATAAAGCGCTGAGCCCGGGCCTTTCAACAATTCCACCCGTTCAATATCGAGCATCGAGATAAGGTTCCAGTTTACCGATCCTCCGTCTGCCTTGTTGACCGGAATACCATCCACGAGCACAAGTGTTCGTGCCTGTTCGTTGCCACCAAGGCCACGCATGCTCACTGTTGACTTATGCGAAAAAAGGCCAAATGAGCGGCTCACTGTCACCCCTGGCAAAAGGGCAAGCACTTCGTCAATGGATTGACTGACTGTGAGGCGCAATTTTTCCGGGCTGATCATTTCAATCCTTCCGGGGATATCACTTATACGGTTCTCGCTGCGCGTGGCTGTAACCACCACTTCATCGAGTCCCTGCATTTTTTCTTTAAGGAGAATTGTCAACTTTTCTTGCTTCTGCCCCGGCCCGAGTTGCAAGGAAGCAATGTGTTCCTCAAAACCGATTGCAGTCACGGTGATGGTTTGTAAACCAGGGTCAAGGCCGTCAATACTGAAAAAACCATTCAGGTCGGTGGCAGTCACCTTCGGACCAATGCGCACATGTGCTCCTGCCACGGGCAGACGGCTACCATGTTCGAGCACCGTCCCTTCAGCTGTATGTTGTGCAATAAGGCTTGAAGCAAAACATCCAAGCAAGGTTAAGATAACCAAGGCTCTCCTTGTCATTGTTGAATTTTTATTTCCAATTCAATAGCACCGTCACTCAATTCATCGGCATGTTTTACCTTGATGAGGCCATATTTGCCCTCCTCGGTTCTGAAAGGAATCACACGATCAGCAAAGGCATACTTGCACAATCCGCTGACATTGCCAGGGTTAAAGGCAGTTACAAGGAGACTGTCGTTGACCGCAGCGTCAAAAGTTTCGGCACTGATGAGTTGATTGTCAGAGGTATAATAATCATACAGGGTAGAATTTCGCACAACCCAGCCGGCAATGGCAGGGTAGTGCCCCGTCACAGAGCTGCTGCCGGAATAAGCCGGGCAGCAAAGCGTAGGTGATATAATTCCACCCGTGGTATAAACAAAAGCCACGAGGTCAATTTCTGCTTCGTGACCCTGCACTTGCTCCTGTGTATATGATATGCCATTGTGAAGATCAAGGTAGTTTGGCAGGCTGCCATTGTGCTGCATACCCAATACAACCGACTCAAAATGCAGCAATGAACCCCAGGCCGATCCTTCGCCAAGCAACACCTGAACCTGAGCCACAGCAGTGTCGCGATTGGCATTCATGACCATAAAGGTCCAGTCTTCTTCTTCTGCCATACCCTTCACAGCCGTGAAGTCAATGTTGAGTCCGCCTTCATTAATATAAATGCCTTTGTCGAGCTCGGTGATTACCTGATCGCCCAACTTTCTGCGAATCAACAGATTGGTTAACGTTGCTCCGCCTCCCGAAGCAGTGATGCCAAAGCTGAGTCTCCCTCCCGGGGGCACCTTGCTGCCATTAACAGTATAGGAGCCCGTTTTCATTATAATAATGGGTTTCAGGGAAGGTTGTTCAGCTTTGCTACATCCCAGTATGATCAAAAGCAAAAGCCAGAAAAAAATCCGCTGCATTCTGTGGGTATTAGTGTGCGACTTTGCAAAACACATTCGCACGGTTTTCCAAAGCCTGAATATTCTTATTTCAGTTTGTACTCAAACGTTACAGCTCCTGTGGCACCCTGCACCACAGCAGTCACCTTGAGTAATCCGTAGGTGCCCGCAGCTGTTTTAAATGCATAAATATCATCTACTTTCAGGTCCTTTTTCTTACGGTTGCCACTTGTTACAGTTTCATCATAATACCCTTGAATCACAGCATCACCGTCAACTAACTGGTCAAACTGGGCTGTGGTGATCTCAGTGGCAGGGTTTGTGAAATAGGTTTGATTTTTTGTGGTCCAGTTTTCAGGAGCCTGGTTTCCGGAAAAGATTCCTGTGATGCCTGTGCCCGGAGCTGCAATGGCGATATTGTTGCCACCTGCTTCTTCAAAAAAGCACAGAATATCCACTTTATCCTGATGTTCAGAGGCTTGTGCCATCGTATAAACTGTTTTTGTGCTAACAGAAAGGAATCCGCCGGCAGTTGTGTTGTCCTGAGCCCCCAGTGTGGCAATATTTTTCTTAGGGCTTTCGTCTTCGTCTTTTTTGCAGGAAACAAAGATAATGGCTGCCATCAGGAAGCAGCTCAGCAGTAGCAATGATTTTGTTTTCATATTTTGAATGTGTGATTTGTTATCCGTTATGTAATTTTTGCATATCGGGTACAAAGAAATGGAAATTTTACAAAACCGGCAATTTTTTATGTGAATAAAATAACACTAACTTTTGGGTTGAAAGGCATTGAGCGTGCAGTTTAATAAAAGGCTGTGAGCCATGGAACCTCAGCTTCGTCAAAGTAGCAGTATTGCGGTATTTGTTTTATTGCGAATTTGATTACCTTTGCTGCTTAAGCTGCTGCTATGGAACTAACAATCATCGCGCTTGCACTTTTTTATGTGCTAACCCCCATCCTGATCCTTCATCTGTGTCACAGTTTCCCGTTTGTCAACAAGCTTGGGTCGGTTATCATTGCCTATCTGATTGGGCTACTGATTGGTAATATTGGAATTTTACCGGGTATGGGAAGTTTTCTGCATGAGTATATGCTGTTGCATCCCAAAGCTGACGGCAACGAGATAGCAGCATTGCTCTCATCGGGCGATATCACCAACAGTCAGTTTCTGGCTTTTAAAATCTACAAACTACGCGATTTGCTCATGAGCATCACCATTTTGTTAGCCATTCCGCTTGTGTTGTTCTCGGCTGATGTGAAACAATGGGGCAAGATGGCCGGCAAGAATCTCATCGCACTCCTCACGGGCATCTTCTCGGTGGTTGTGGTTGTGGTGGC
>DISP01000079.1:9225-24340 GCA_002421995.1 Bacteroidales bacterium UBA6207
CTCTCCTTCCTGATGAGTGTGGGTCAGAAACTCTTCAACAAGGTGCTTCCGGCTTATCCATATAAACAAGACGAGGTGCGCATCCGCGATCTCGATGGCAAAGACCCTTTCTGGGGTATTTTTCGCAAAGCCGTGTTTATTCCGCTTCTCAGAGCCTACGGGCTGGCAATCCTGATCTTTGGGGTGGCAGTGGGACTGAGTACACTTGCCAGTGAGCAGATGACGATGGTTGTTGTGATTCTGGCCATCACCACGCTCGGACTTTTGGCTTCCTTGCTTCCGTCGGTCAATAAGATTGAGAAGACCTTTGAATCGGGCATGTACCTCATCCTGATTTTCAGTCTTGTGGTGTCGTCAATGGCAGATGTACGAAACTTCAGCGGCATCACCCCTGGCTTGTTTGCTTATGTGACGATGGCAGTTTTTGGCTCATTGGCCATGCAGGTGGTGCTGGCACGCATCTTTAAGATTGACTCCGACACGGTGATTATCACCTCAACAGCCATGATCTGCAGTCCGCCATTCGTTCCTGTGGTTGCCGGCGCACTCAAAAACAAGGAAATCATCATCCCGGGCATCACCATGGGCATCATCGGCTATGTGGTGGGTAATTATCTCGGCTATCTGGTGGCGAACCTGCTAAGTTTGTTTTGAGCAGCGGCCCTGCCATGTCATCCGATACAAGGCCTCAATGGAGTTAGTTTTTATTTTGAAATGAAATGCCGAAAAAAGCCGGATGCTGCGGCCCGATGCCAGGGCGTTACAAGATGGGAAAGCAATCCAAACGATGGCCATTGGCCGTTAACTTATACACAGTCCATCATGAATCTATTCACTTAACAATACAATATGATGCTTAATACTGCGAAAATTTTTCTTTTTCTCGCGCTGTTTGTTACCTTAGAGGCAGCATCTCAGCAGTCAATTTTTGGCGGACAGGACATTCAATCGCCAGAAATTGGTTTAAACAACACGGTCATATTCAGGATTTTGGCTCCTGAAGCAAAGGAAGTGAAACTCAGTGGCGACTGGATGCCTGCCCAGGGTTGGACGCCCGGCACCGAAGCCATGACGAAAAACGAAAACGGTGTATGGACCTATACCACCTCGCCGCTTTTGCCCGAGCTTTATTCCTATTTTTTTATTGTTGACGGCATCAGAACCCCCGACCTCAACAATCCGTTTCTGATACGAGACGTTGCATCGGTGACCAATATTTTTCTCATCGAAGACGCGCAGAGCGGACTTTACAAGGTGAAAAAAGTACCACACGGAACGGTGAGGCGCAGCTGGTATGATGCTCCATCGCTTGGGATGCAGCGCCGCATCACCATTTACACACCTCCGGGTTATGAAGAGAGCAATGAAAAATATCCGGTGCTTTATCTGCTGCACGGAGCCGGTGGCGACGAAGAAGCCTGGATTTCGCTGGGCAGGACGGCTCAAATTATGGACAACCTCATCGCTTTGGGTAAGGCAAAGCCCATGATCGTTGTGATGCCCAACGGCAATGTGATTCAGGATGCTGCTCCGGGCGAGGGGAGCGATGGCTTCTACAAGCCACAGTTTATGGTAGCCAAAACGATGGATGGCACGTATGAAGCAGGTTTTTCTGAGATCATCACGTATGTTGAAACCCATTTCAGGGCCGAAAGCAAAAAAAGCAGCCGCGCCATTGCCGGTCTTTCGATGGGTGGGTTTCATGCCATGCATATCTCACGCTATTATCCTGACACCTTTGATTATATTGGTCTTTTTTCGGCTGCAATACTTCCTGCTCAGGGAGCGCAGAGCAAGGTTTACGAAGCCATTGATGCAACACTGATGAAGCAGAAAGAGTTGGGATTCAAGCTTTATTGGATTGGTATGGGCAAAACCGACTTTTTGTATCAATCCGGTGTTGATTTTCGTAAAAAGTTAGACAGCATGTCGTTTCCCTATAGCTATTATGAATCGGAAGGAGGGCATATCTGGAAAAACTGGCGCAACTACCTTAGCGACTTTGTGCCTTTGTTGTTTTGAGATTTAGCGACTTTAGCGACTCTAGCGAACTTAGCGAACGGAGCGAACTGAGCGAACGAAGCGAACTGAGCGAACTTAGCGACTTTAGCGAACGAAGCGACTTTAGCGAACTTAACGACTTTAGCGAACTGAGCGAACGAAGCGACTTCAGCGAACTTAGCAACTTTAGCGAACTTAGCGACTTACGGTTTGTTTGGGGTTTTGTTTTGACAGGGATACAAGCTTTTCGAGGTGGATGGCTACAAACGGCTGCACAAAAAGAGAATAAGTCTATCTTTATTTATTGGTAATGATGCGCTTAAGGGTGTTTTAGCAGACCCTGTGAAGCTATTTTGTTTGCTCCGGGTTGATGTCAACAGAGATGTTGATACTGATGCCGGGCGAGGTGTTTCTGAATGTGAATGTGCCGCCAAGAGAGCGCACCCTGCTAATGATGTTTTTGACACCCATGTGGTTATCGCCTTTGTCAATGGCTTGTTGCAGGTCAAATCCATTGCCATCGTCCTGATAGTTGAGAATAAGTTTTTGATCCTTGGTTATCAGGCTGATATCTATTCGGCCGGCATTGGCGTGCTTGATGGTGTTGTTGATGAGTTCGGTGGTGATGCGGTAAAAAATCAACTCAAGTGTAGGGCTGATATTTCTTTCAAGGGAGCTGAAAGAGGTGTTGATTTTGAGTAGGTTGGTATTGTTAATTGTTTCTGTAAAGGTTGAGAGTGCCTGTTTCAGACCAAAGTCGGACAATATCTTGGGGGTGATGTTGTTGGCGATATTGCGTGCCGAGTCAACAGCTTCGTTGAGCATGGCATTGATGTGGTTGATAAACTCTTTTTTTTCGTCAGAATTGTCAGCAAGACTTTCGAGTTCATTCACATAAAGTTTCACGGCAGAGAGCAGCGGGCCGAGGCCGTCGTGAATTTCTTTGGCAAAGCGTTTTCTTTCTTTTTCTTCCGTTTCAATGATAGCGATACGCACTTTTTTGTCGAGTTCGCGGCGTTCGCTGATGTTTCGGGCAATGCAGGTGATAAAAGGCTGCTCATCAATTTCGACCAGGCGGCAGTTTATTTCAACAGGGAAGCGTTGTCCGGTTTTGCTACAAAGTTCTGTTTCGAAGATGTGTTTTCCCTTGTTGCGGATGTCATGCACATGGTCCATCACGCCTTCAACGGCTGTTGAGGATTTTATCTCCCTGAAATGCCTGTTAAGCAGTTCTTCTCTCGACATGCCCAGCTTGTCGCAGGCCGAGAGGTTCACTTCCACTATACTGCCTTCGAGGGTGAGCACAAAAACCTGGTCGGAGCTGGTATTGAAGAGCATTTGGAAACGGCGCTCGATGTTTTCTTTTTTTCGCTCGGCCGATGCCAATCGTTTGAGAATGGTGCTGATCATGGCAGTGCCTGTGAGCATGAGCAACGAAACAGCCAGTCCGGCAGCATGCGGAATGAACGTGGTTCGTGCCAGCGATGAGATCCCGGTGAGGGCGAGCAGCTCAAAGAGGCTTTCGAGCGCGAGCAATACCATAGCTGCCGCGATAAGCAACCATGCAATACGGTGGCGCGAAACCTTGTAATAGTTGATAACAACGGCAAAAGTGGCCAGTCTGAGGAGCATCGAGCCGATGATGATCAACGCAATCATTTGACTACATCAGTTTTTTGCGGTGCTTTTGCTGTGGCTGATGGCTTTCAGCAGTATCGGGTCTATTTCCTGATAAACCGGATAGAATCCGGCATCATCGAGGATGTTGCGTGCCACATAGGCTTTGAACAATGTTTTGATATGGCGCCTGCTTTCGGTGCTCACAATTGCAGGTTTGCTAATACCTTTGTCATCGGCCAACTTATACAGTTCAGCAAGCATTGCATCAGTCATGTTGAAGCCGTTTTGGAAAGCTTTCACATCTTTAAAGCGAAGCAGTTCGGAGCGCTTTGAGTCGGCATAATCAAAGGCATATTGAAATATCAATCCGCTGTTGGTGAGTCGGTTGAAGAAGTAAAGGCTGCTGTCGCGTTCGAGGGCTACATACACATCAGGTGTGATTCCACCACCGCCATAGACGATTTTTCCGCCTGGGGTGAGGTATTTCACGGTGTCGGTTTGGTGTATGCTGTCGGCACTCATCATCTCGCCGTTTTCGTAGCGTTCGTAGGATTCGTGATGGTATTTTTCGAAGTCACCGTCATAGGGTTTCTGGATGGAACGTCCGGTGGGCGTGTAATACCTTGCCACGGTGAGGCGCAGGGCAGAGCCATCGCGCATTGACATTTGTTCCTGCACAAGGCCTTTGCCAAAGGAGCGTCGCCCGATGATCGTTCCGCGGTCGTTGTCCTGGATGGCCCCGGCCACGATTTCGCTTGCACTGGCCGAGCCTTCATCAATCAGCACGATCAGTTCAACCTCTTCGAGCAGACCATCNNCAGAAACTCATCGGAGATTTCGGTGGCAGCTTTCAGGTACCCGCCGGTGTTGCCACGCAGGTCGAGGATCAGGGTTTTCATATCGGCATCGAGCAATTTTTCTGCGGCTTCCACAAACTCGTCGTAGGTGGTTGCTGCAAATTTATTCAGCCGGATGTAACCGGTTTGTTTATCAATCATATATGAAACATCGAGGCTGTAGGTTGGGATAACATCGCGCGTGATGGCAAAAGGAATCAGTCCTTCAACGCCATGGCGGTAAACTTTAACGTTCACCTTTGTACCTTTCTTGCCTTTAAGCTTGCGCATGGCATCGCGGTTGGTCACTTTCACGCCTGCAACGAGCGAGTCGTCAATGATAACAATACGGTCGCCGGCCATGATGCCCACTTTTTCGGATGGGCCGCCTTTAACGGGGTTGATGACGGTGATGGTATCTTTTTCGATTCTGAACGAAACGCCAATCCCCTCGAAACTCCCGAGGAGCGGGTCGTTCATTTCGTGAAACTCATCAGCGGTGATATACTGACTGTGCGGATCGAGTTTTTCGAGCATGCCATTGATGGCGTTGTTTTCGAGCTGGCTGCTGTTGACGGTATCAACATAATCCTGTTCGATGAACTGCAGGATGTTGTCGAGTTTGCCACCAGCCTGAGCCGGAGCAAAAATGGTGTTTTCATCGCCTGTGGCAGCCCGGAATCCGATTCGGTAGCCAAAATAAAGCCCGAGGGCGAGAAAAGTTGAAAAAAGCAAAGGAAGATAGATATTGAACCGCTTCATTGTACCATATTTTATTGCCAAAAGGCTTTTGATAATTCAACGCAAAAGTAGTGTTTATTGTTCAGAACAGTAACAGCTGCCTGAAAGAGCCTCGTAGCAGCAGTTAGATGTGTGAGTCGCAGCAAAGTAATGGTTCAGCTTGTTGAAGATAAAGCAGTAGCGCGATAAAATGCGAAAAAAAGGCCCCCCTTTCGGAAGGCCTTCACACATTTGAACCAAAACAACGATTGCTATTCAGTAATTTTAGCGGCAGCAGGAGCTGCAGTGCTGCACTGGCACTGGCAAAAACCCTGGCCGATTTCCCAACCCGAACTTATGATTTCGTCAAACAGTGACTGTGAAATGTATTGCGGGGTATAGGTGAGGTTTCTGAAGGTGAGGTGGGCGTTAAAAGCACGCATGTGGTTGCGCGAACCTTTATACAGCTGACCGAAAGCATAGGTAATATCCTGGTTGTCCACATCATTTTCAAGATGTTCGATCAGGTCGGCAATATCCACATCTTCGATGGTGGCACCCACGGTGAGCGCGTTTCCAATGCTTTGTGAACCAAAAGCCACCAGGTCGTTGTACAATTGCTGAATCACCGCATTGGTGAAAACTCCGGCCTGATGATCAGCAGCAGGATCGGGAAGATTGTATTTGTCAAGCAGCACTTTCATTGTCCAGGCGTGCAGTGCTTCACTGTTTGAAATGAAATTGAACACAGGCACCGGGTATAAGGCATACAAAGCCTGATATACGTCGTGTGCAAGCAGTTCTTCTTCGCGCACAAAGGTGATGGCGTCAATCTCGCTTTGCGAAAGCTCTTCTGCAGGCATCTGATTGAGGCAGTCGTAAGCACATTGCATCACGGTTTCAAGGCTTTCTTCACTCAATTCGGCTGTCATGGCAGCTTCGAGGGTGCTGAGGGTTGAAGTTTTCAATGCGACAGTTGAAGCGGCATTGTTCACAGTTTCATTTTCATCTTTGTTGCAGCTGCTTACTGCAACCATGGCGGCCAGGAAGGTGAGCACCATGAGGAAGAGACTTTTTTTCATCTTGCAAAAATTTAATGTAACAAAAAATATACAGCGCAAAACTAACATCCGCAATGCTGAGAGGCGTTATGCTTTTAAGTCTTTGTTTTATAAGATTTTCAATCAAGGCAAATGAAGGGCCGGCCATTGAATCTGGCAACTGATATTTTCGTCCAATGCGTTTTTACAACAGCTTGAAAGCAAGTCACGAAAAAGAAATCGTTTACCTTTGTTGGCTGAACTAAATCATTCATCCGCATGTTAAAACACAAGATTTCCATCATTCTGGGCAGCCTCATGCTGTTGTTCGCCATTGCGTGTAACCAGCCTGCCCCAAAAAAAGAAACAGTTGCCGACCCCATGGATCAATTATTGAACAAGTATGCCGAAGTGACGCTGACATCAGATATCAGCCACCTCACGGCCGATGAAAAAGAAATGCTGAAACTGCTCTTTAAGGCAGCAGCAATCATGGACGACATTTTCTGGACACAAAACATTGGTGAGAAAGAACCATTTCTTGCTTCGATACCCAATGAAAAAGCAAGGAAATTTGCCGTGATCAATTATGGTCCCTGGGACCAGATGGACAACGAGAAGCCATTCATCGAAGGTTTTGGAGAAAAGTTTGCCGGAGCCGGCTTTTATCCCAAAGACATCACCGCAGCCGAGTGGGATGCCTTTGACGATCCCAACAAAACCAATCTCTACACCCTCATCACCCGCGGTGCCGATGGCAAACTCAAGGCCGAATGGTATCATCAGGCGTATGCCGGACGCATTGAGGAGGCTGCCGGGTTGCTCGAACAAGCTGCTGCCCTGGCCGGCAACGAAAGTTTTGCCAACTACCTGAAGCTGCGTGCCAAAGCCCTTCGCACCGATGATTACCTTGAAAGCGACCTCGCCTGGATGGACGTGCGCGACAACAATGTGGACATGGTGATAGGACCTATCGAAAACTATACCGATGCCCTCCATGGCTACAAAGCTGCACACGAAGCTTTCATCCTCATCAAAGACAAAGCCTGGAGCGCACGCCTTGCACGTTATGCACAGTTTTTGCCTGAGCTTCAGACACAGCTTCCTGTAGAAGATATTTATAAAAAAGAGGTGCCCGGCGCCGATGCCGACCTCAACGCCTATGATGCTGTGTATTATGCCGGCGACTGCAATGCTGCCGGAAAAACAATTGCCATCAACCTGCCCAATGATGAACGCGTTCATCTGCAGAAAGGCACCCGCAAGCTGCAACTGAAAAACAGCATGAAGGCAAAGTTTGACAACATCCTGGTTCCCGTTTCGGAGGTGCTCATCGCGCCCGAACAACGCAAATACGTCACCTTCGATGCTTTCTTCAGCAATGTGATGTTTCATGAAGTAGCGCATGGCATGGGTATAAAAAATACCATTGACGGAAAGTCAACCGTGCGCAAGGCATTGAAAGAACAATATTCAGCACTCGAAGAAGCCAAAGCAGATATCCTGGGACTTTACCTGGTGACCAAGCTTCACGAGATGGGCGAGTTTACCGATACCGAAATCATGGACAACTACGTCACGTTTATGGCCGGTATTTTCCGCTCGGTTCGTTTTGGTGCATCAAGTGCACACGGCAAGGCCAATATGATGACATTCAGCTTCTTCCTTCAGGAAGGTGCCTTCACCCGCAGCGCCGACGGCACCTATGCCATCAACCTCGAAAAGATGATGGAAGCCAGCCGTAAATTCACAGGCAATATCCTCAAAGCACAAGGAGATGGCAATTACGAGTTTGTCAAAAACTGGGTGGCTACCGATGGAATTATCAAAGCCGAACTACAATCCGACCTCGACCGCATCATGGAAAAAGGTATCCCTGTTGATATCTACTTCAAGATGGGACCGCAGGAACTTGGACTTCAATAGTGTGCGTTTTCGGACGCTGTTGTGCTGTATCGTACAGTAAGCGTTCCGAAGAATCAGTTGTAAAACATTGTTATACAATTTGTTGTGTAAGATGGCATTATTTATGTAATTTTATTCGTTTATTCTTTTTTCAAACACATAATACTTTACAGATGAGAAAATTTTCTATGATTTTGATGTTCTTCCTGGCCTTTACGTTTGGGAAGACCTATGCCGACGAGGGGATGTGGCTTCCAATGTTTGTGGAACGCCTGAACTACGTTGACATGCAGAAAGCCGGTTTGCAACTCACGGCAGAAGAAATCTACAGTGTAAACAATTCCAGCCTCAAGGATGCCATTGTTGGTTTGTCGAACGGACCAAGCCCGAGTGGCTACTTCTGCACCGGCGAGATTGTTTCGGACCAGGGACTTCTGTTCACCAATCACCACTGTGGTTATGATGCGATTCAAAAACACAGCACCGTTGAACACGACTACTTAGCCAACGGTTTTTGGGCCGCCAGCTTTAAAGAAGAACTGCCCAACCCGGAGCTTTCGGTTTCATTTCTCATCAAAATGGCCGATGTGACCGACACAGTTTTATCTGTCGTGACAAGCGATATGACACCGCAGGACCGCTCAGCAGCCATCCGCAAAAAAACCGGCGAAATGCGCAAAAGCTGGAGCGAAGACGGAAGATACAATGTTGTTGTGAAGAGTTTCTTCGAAGGAAATGAATACTATCTGTTTGTTTATGAGGTTTATACCGATGTGCGCCTGGTTGGAGCTCCTCCTTCAGCCGTTGGAAAATTTGGTGGCGATACCGACAACTGGATGTGGCCACGCCATACTGGCGATTTCAGCATCTTCCGTGTATATGCCGGTCCCGATGGCAAACCTGCCGACTACAGTCCCGATAACGTTCCACTCAAGCCAAAACACCACCTGCCTGTCAGCCTCGATGGCGTTCAAAAAGGTGATTTTACAATGATCTGGGGCTATCCCGGAAGCACCGACCGCTACCTGAGCAGCTATGGCGTTGATTTCAACATCGAAAAACAGTATCCTGCCATCATCGAACTCTTTGGTGCAAAACTCGAAACATGGAAAGAGTTTATGGATGCCGACCAGAAAGTGAAAATTCAATATGCCAGCAAATATGCCGTTACTGCAAACACTTGGAAATACCTTATCGGACAAACACGCGGTCTCAAACGACTGAATGTTAAAGAGAAGAAAGAGTTTCTTGAAAAAGACTTTTCTGACTGGGTGGTTGCCGACAAAGAGCGGAGCGAGAAATACGGCAATGTACTCAGCGAACTCAAAAACGGCTACGAACAGATGAGCGGAAGCATCGAACCCATGCTTTATACCAATATCGCCGGTATGGGCGGAGCCGAAATCATTGGCTATGCAGCTGAGTTCAGCAGCCTGAAAGACCTGCTCAAACCAGTTGCCAAAAAAGACGTTCCGAAAGACAAGAAAATGGCAAAAACCATGATGGAAGACCGTCGGAAGCAACTGGAGTCAACCATTGCCGAACTGCGCGAAGGTGCCAAGGAACACTTCAAGGATTACAATGCAGCAGCCGATCAGAAAGTGTTTGAGGTGCTGACAGCAAAATACCTCAAAAAGGTGCCTGCAGAGATGCAACCCGCTGCCCTGAAGAAGATGCTCGAGAAATCCAAAGGTTCTGTGGAGGCAGTTGGAGCAAAGATTTTTGCCGAATCTGTTTTTGCTTCCGAAGCTTCATTGAATGCTTTCCTCAGCAAACCCGACCTTAAAACCCTTGACAAAGACCCGGCACTTCAGCTTGCCAACGGCTTCATGGAAATGGCAATGG
Source organism: Bacteroidales bacterium UBA6207 (assembly GCA_002421995.1). Taxonomy (GTDB): domain Bacteria; phylum Bacteroidota; class Bacteroidia; order Bacteroidales; family F082; genus JALNZU01. The sequence goes on from DISP01000079.1 coordinate 19,193, forward strand.
GTGCTGCAGGCCCGTTCCGAAGCGCACAAGCCTCGCTCTCGTCAGCCAAGCGCCTGTTTGTTGACGGCTTGCGCAAAATGCAACCCGAAAAGGTGTTTTATCCCGATGCCAACAGCACCATGCGCATGACTTATGGCAGCGTGCAGGACTATATCCCGGCTGATGCTGTGCACTATGACTATGTGACAACCACAAACGGCATCCTCGAAAAAGAAGACCCGACAAATGATGAGTTTATCGTTCCGCCATACCTCAAAGAACTGATCGAAAAACAGGACTTCGGCCCTTATGGCGAAAACGGAAAACTCGTCACCTGCTTCCTGAGCACCAACGACATCACCGGAGGCAACTCGGGCAGCCCCATCATCAATGGCAAAGGCGAACTCATCGGCCTTGCTTTTGATGGCAACTGGGAAGCCATGAGCGGCGACATCGCCTTTGAGCCAGCCTTGCAACGCACCATTAATGTTGATATTCGCTATGTGCTGTTTATCGTGGATAAATATGCCGGCGCAACACGCCTGATTGATGAGCTCACCATCCGTAAAGCAGAGCCCAAGCCTGTGAGGACAGAGAGTATGTAAATAGATTGATTGACAGTAAGCTGTCAACAAACACATAATGAGGGACGTCGGCACCGGCGTCCCTTTCTTTTTGACTGCCGGAAAGAAAGAATTATGCTTACTTTTGTCGCCTAAACATCACACAATGCAAACGCTTTATCCTTTTAAGTTCTCACCGATCTTCAAAGAAAAGATATGGGGAGGTCAGAAAATCAGGCAACAATTGAAAATGGATATCGGCCTGCTGCCCAATTGCGGCGAGGCCTGGCTGCTCTCGGGTGTGGAAGGCAATCCAACCCTTGTCACCAATGGTTATCTGACCAGCAACGAGCTCAATGAACTCGTTGAGGTATTTATGGGCGACCTGGTTGGCGATAAGGTGTATGAGCGTTTTGGCGATCAGTTCCCTATCCTTGTCAAGGTGATTGATTCCAACGACTGGCTCTCCATTCAGGTGCATCCAGATGATGAGCTGGCAAAAAAACGTGGATCGGGCTATGGCAAAACCGAAATGTGGTATGTGATGCAGGCCGATGAAAATGCCGAGCTCATCTGCGGTTTCAACCAGGAAGTGGACGAGCTGGTGTATATGAGCTATCTCGAAAATAAAAAACTCAGGGAAATCATGAACTTTGAGCAGGTTGAAAAAGGGAATGTTTTCTTTATTCCTGCCGGAAGGGTGCATGCCCTCGGGCCGGGAACACTCATCGCAGAGATACAACAAACCAGCGATACCACCTACCGCATTTATGACTGGGACCGGGTGGACGATCAGGGAAACAGCCGCGAGCTACACACCGAGGAGGCACTCGAAGCGATTGATTACACCCTTCACAGCCACTATAAAACCCCTTACCGGCTAGTTGAAAACAGCGCTGAGACATTGGTGCAGTCGCCCTTTTTCACCACCAACATTCTGAAGCTCACCGCCGCATTGCATAAGGATTACAGTGCACTCGATTCTTTTGTCATCCTTTTCTGCACCGAAGGCAGCTGCCGTGTTGACTGGGAAGATCAAAGCTATGAACTGACTGCCGGTGAGGTTTTGCTGCTTCCGAATGTGATCGAAGAGGTGAACCTGATTCCCGATCCGGAAAGCGTACTGCTCGAAGTATATATTGAATAGAGTGCAACCAAATCGCTGCCCCGGTTGTCTGTTTTCAAAACCTAATCTTGCAAGTAAAATTGTAATTACATGAAAAAGCTGTTAATTATCCTTTTAATGGGAGTGTTGAGTATTTCTGCCTTTTCACAGGAAGCAAGCCTGCCGAAAGTAGCAATCAAAACCCTCGATGGCCAGAGTTTCAGCACCTCCGATATCAAAAACGATGGCAAGCCCATCATCATCAGCTTCTGGGCTTTGTGGTGCAAACCCTGTCAGAAAGAGTTGGACGCCTTCAATGAACTTTATGCCGAATGGCAAGAAGAAACAGGTGTGAAAATCTATGCCATCTCCATTGACGATTCGCGTTCAACAGCCCGCGTTGCCCCGCTTGTGAAAGGCAAAGGCTGGGAGTTTGAGGTGTTGCTCGACCCTAATGGCGATTTTAAAAGAGCCATGAATGTGAATATGATACCCCATACCTTCCTGCTCGATGGCAACGGTAAAGTGGTTTCGCAACACACCGCCTATTTCGATGGAGCCGAACTCGAACTCTACGAAAAGGTGAAAAAACTTGTCAGCAAAAAGTAATCTAACAGATATCAATACGCGCAGATGATAAAAAAAATAACCATCCTGGCTATCGCGCTCTTAAGCAGCAGCTTGCTCAGTGCCCAGGATATTTTCGACAATGCCCGCATCACCGGCAGCTTTCAGACAGATGTGCAGTTTTACAGACCCGACAAAGCCATCGGAATCTATGACACGACCATCCTCGGCCGCAAGGTGGGTATCAACGGATACACCAACCTCACCTATAGCCTTGGTAAATTCAAAGCAGGACTGCGCTACGAAGCCTTTATGACACCTCTGTCAGGCTTCGATCCCCGTCAGGAAGGAAATGGTTTTCCATATATCTGGGCTTCCTACAGCAGCGACCTGATCGAAATCACTGCCGGCAATTTCTATGAACAATTTGGCAACGGACTCATTTTTCGCACCTACGAAGAATGGACTCTTGGTTATGACAACTCCATGAACGGAATGCGCGTGGTGCTGTATCCTGCAAAAGGACTGACGCTCAAAGGCGTTTATGGCAGCCAGCGTTTTTTCTGGCAAAAGTATGAGCGCAACAGCCGTGGCCTTGTCCGGGGTGCCGATGCCGAACTCAACCTCAACGAGGCTTTCACCTCATTCGAAGGTTCGGGCCTGCGCCTCAGCATTGGCGGCAGCGCGGTGAGCAAATACCAGCGCGATGCCGACCCAATCTATAATCTCCCTGAAAATGTAGGAGCCTTCTCAGGTCGTTTCAACCTGGGAGCAGGAAACTTCAGCCTGATGACAGAGTATGCCTACAAAATCAACGACCCATCGGCGGCTAACAACTTCATCTATCAAAACGGACAAGCCGTACTGAGCTCGTTGTCCTATTCACAAAAAGGACTCGGGGTAGTGCTTCAGCTAAAAAGAGTTGACAACTTTAGCTTCAAGAGCGACCGCACGGTCACTGCCAATGCATTGGATATCAACTTTTTGCCGCCCATCAACCGCACACATGCCTACAGCCTGACAGCCAAATATCCTTATGCCACACAACCTAATGGCGAAATGGGACTACAGTTTCAGGTCAATTACAAAATCCCGAAAGGAACACTGCTTGGCGGTAAATATGGTACCGGCATCACCCTCAACTTCAGCCAGGTGAACGATATCGTGCGCAATCAGGTGAACGATACCACTGCCATTATGGAAAGTGGAACGCTGGGCTATACAAGCGATTTTTTCAAGGTGTCGGATCATATCTTTTTCCGCGATTTCAATATCGAGATTGACAAACGTTTTAACAGCAAACTCAAGGGGATGGTTCAATACATGAACCTGCTCTACGACATAGCCACCATTGAGGGCCATGCCGGTGAAGAAGCAGTAAAGGCGCACCTCGGAGTGGCAGATTTTACCTATAAACTCAGCAGCCGCAACGCCCTGCGTCTTGAGGCACAGGCGCTTATTACTGAGCAGGACGAAGGGGACTGGGCTGCCCTGATGGCCGAATACACCATTGCGCCAAAATGGTTTGTGGCTGTGGCCGACCAATACAACTACGGCAATCCTGATGAAGACAAACGCAACCATTACTACACTGTTTCGGCAGGTTACACCCGCGAATCAACACGTCTTGCGCTTACTTTTGGGCGTCAGAACGAAGGAGTGGTTTGCGTGGGTGGCGTTTGCCGTCAGGTGCCTGCTTCAAGTGGTTTCACCATCACACTTTCCACAAACTTTTAAGACCAATCTATTGCCATGAAAAAATCTGTTTTAGGCTTACTCTTCCTGATACTCTTAGGCTTTGCCTTTCAGGCCTGCGACAAAATAGAACCTCCTTACAAAGAAGTTGGTGGTGGACAAGCCACCGATGACACACGCAAAGTTTTACTCGAAGACTACACCGGCCACACCTGTGTCAATTGTCCGGCAGCAGCCAAAGTTGGTCATCAACTGGTTGAACTCTTCAGTGGCAAGGTGATCATGATCGGCATTCATGCCGGCTATTTTGCCGATCCAAAGCCTGCACCTTTCAACAACGATTACCGCACCGAAGCCGGCAATGCCTGGGATGTGTTTTTTGGAATGTCAGCAGCAGGAAACCCGATCGGGATGGTAAACCGCAAGAGCAGTCAGGGCGTCTATGCCATCACAAACGGCAACTGGGGTACCGAAATCAATGCAGTCATCGAAGCAAAAGCGAGCATCACGCTGGATATTGCAACGGAATACAACAGCAGCAGCCGCAGCCTCAAAGCTACTTTGACTTCAAAGGTATTGCAGGATATTACCACTGCACTCAAGTTGCAGGTGCTCATTGTGGAAGACAGCATTGTGAGTGCGCAGCGCAACAACGACGCTTCAATAGGCTCGCCCACCATACTGGATTATGTGCACAGGCATGTGTTGCGGGGAAGCATGAACGGCAGCTGGGGCGATGATTTGGCAGCAGCCGGTCAGGCCTTGGCAGGAGCAACTTTTGAGAAATCTTATACGCAGACACTCAACAGCAGCCTCAACGAAAAGCATGTTACTGTGGTGGCATTTGTGTATGATGCTACTACCTACGAGGTAATACAGGTTGAAGAGAAGCATATTCAATAGTGCTTGTTTTTAGCGCCGGGCAGCGTTCTGCACTTCATTCACCTGACTGTGGAGGTCTGGTAAATGAATGACATTCTTTTTTCAATCCTGCAAACAGCTGATACACATTCACAGGCGTTTTTCGTGAAAAAAGACCAGGGGTGAAGGGCTTGCTCCTGAAATTTTGCTTTCTTTTGCATAAGATACATTCAGTTTTTTCCGTCGAGGAAGTAGTTGACCTGATTTATGAAGCCAAAAACGATTTTTTTCTGCCGCAATTGTGGCAATGAGTCACCAAAATGGGTGGGCAAGTGTCCGGCATGCGGCGAGTGGAATACTTTTGCCGAAGAAACTCTC
>DISP01000079.1:24475-25996 GCA_002421995.1 Bacteroidales bacterium UBA6207
CGCATCGGCATTGCCAATGAAAACTGCTTCATACTTACCGAAACCGACACCCGCGAAATTGCACGACACTTTGAAACGCTGCAACCCGATATCGTTATTGTTGACTCCATACAGACCTTGCAAACTCCGGCTGTTGAAGCGTCGGCCGGAAGCATCAGCCAGATTCGTGAATCGGCGGCTGAGCTCAACAAGCTGGCAAAAAACTCAAATATTCCGGTGATACTGATTGGACACATCACCAAAGACGGCAGCATTGCCGGACCAAAGATTCTGGAGCATATGGTTGACACCGTATTGCAGTTTGAAGGCGACCGTCATTATGGTTTTCGTATCCTGCGGGCTGTTAAAAATCGTTTCGGCCCAGCCTCCGAGTTGGGAATTTTCGAGATGCACAACGGTGGTCTGCGCGAGGTGACAAACCCCAGCGAGATATTGCTTTCACAACGTGAGGAAGAGGTGAGCGGTGTGGCCATCTCAGCCATGATCGAAGGATTGCGGCCTATGCTGGTTGAAACACAAGCACTTGTGAGTACAGCAGCCTATGGAACACCCCAACGGTCTGGCACGGGTTTCGATCTCCGGCGCCTTAATATGTTGCTGGCTGTTTTGGAAAAAAGAGCCGGTTTCAGGCTCAGTACCAAGGATGTGTTTCTTAATATAGCCGGTGGATTGCGGGTTGACGATCCGGCCATTGACCTGGCAGTGATTGCAGCCATTCTCTCATCGGCTGAAGATATGCCTGTGGGAAGCAAGACCGCTTTTGCAGCCGAAGTAGGTCTGTCGGGCGAGATAAGGGCTGTAAACCGCATCGAGTCACGCATTTCGGAAGCTGAAAAACTTGGCTTCGACCGCATCTTCATCTCCCGCTACAACGCAAAAGCTATCGACACTGCAAAATACGCCATTGCCATAGAAGCTGTGGGCTCGGTGGGCCAGTTTTTTGGAAAGCTCTTCGGGGGACTTTAAATTCATGCTGACATTCAAACAAAAAAACCTGCCCGGAAATCGGACAGGTTTTTTTTGTTTTGGTATGCCAGAGGCTTATTTTACCTGGATTTTCTGCACCTTGCCATATTTGTAAGAGCCAAGCCGGAGAATATAGATTCCGGGTTCGGCGTATGACAAGTCGAGCGGGTAGCTGTAGCGTCCCTCTGATTTGTTGACCCGGTTTTCTATCAGTTTTTGTCCGGCGATGTTGTGCAGGCTCAGCACCATCACATCGGTCAGCTCATCGGAGAGCAGCACCACCTCAAAGCGGTTGTCACTAAGCGGGATCACTTTCAGCTCGGCTGCATTAATCTGCTGTGTTGAAAGATCGGTATAAATACCAATATTCACTTTATAGTCTTCGGTTTCACCATATTCCGAACCTTCGCAGGCATTGTCAGGTACTGCTTCGTCCCAGGCGGTTTTAGCACGCATCAAATGTTCGCCCAGCGCAATAGTATCAGCCATTGTGATCGAAAGCAGCTGCGAATAATAGCCCTCGCCCTGCCCGTTGCCAAGCTCAATGTTGTCAAC
>DISP01000036.1 GCA_002421995.1 Bacteroidales bacterium UBA6207
CGCGCAAAAGTTGTGGTGTTTTCAACAGGCGACGAGCTCACTGAACCTGAAAACAAGCCCGGCAACGGAAAGATCAGAAACAGCAACAGCAGTCAGCTTATTGAGCAGATCAGATCAACCGGAGCCGATGTCAGCTATGGAGGCATCATACCTGATGAGCCTGAAACAACCTATAAGATGATCACAAATGCTGTTTCAGGCAATGATCTGGTCATTCTTTCGGGAGGAATATCCATGGGTGACTTTGACTACATCCCGGAATTGTTAACATCCTTAGGTTTTGAGATCAGCTTCAGGTCTATAGCTGTTCAACCCGGAAAACCAAGTGTTTTTGCCCGTTCGCACAATTGCTTTATTCTTGGCTTACCCGGCAACCCGGTTTCAAGCTTCAACATTTTTGAACTGCTTGGAAAACCATTTTTATACAGGCTTATGGGACATCATTTTGAGGTACCGCTTGTGAGAATGCCGTTGGCCGAAACATACACCAGAAAGGCAATCAACCGGCTTGCTTTTGTGCCGGCAACCATAAACAAAGAAGGCAAAGTTTGCCCGGTCAGCTATCATGGATCAGCGCATATCAACGCCCTGACTGATGCGCAGGTGTTATTCAGCGTGCCGCTTGGAATTGAACGTATTGCAGAAGGAGACCTTGTTGATGTTAGATTCATTTAACCGTCCAATAACCTATCTAAGGGTTTCTGTTACTGATCGTTGCAACCTGCGTTGTATGTATTGCATGCCTGAATGCGGCATTGAAAATCTTCCTCATGATGCGATATTATCATTTGAAGAAATTCTTGAGACCATCCGGTTTGCGGCAAAAAACGGTGTGAATAAAGTTAGAATAACCGGCGGAGAACCCCTGGTGAGAAAAGGAATTGTGAATCTTGTCAGAGAAATTGCAGGCATACCTGAAATTAAAGATCTCGGCATGACAACAAATGGTATTTTGCTTTCGCGTTTTGCGTCTGAACTCAAAGAGGCAGGATTGAAAAGGGTAAATATCAGTCTTGACACCACTGATCCGGAACGTTACAGAACCATCACGCGGCTTGGTGATATCAATGAAGTTTTTGCCGGTATCGCTGCCGCCAAAGCCGCCGGCATGGAGCCCATCAAGATAAACTGTGTTGTGAAAAAGAATGCTGACGAGCCCGATGCCCGGTTGGTAAAAGCATATTGTAAAGAAAATGGACTTCAGGCCAGGTTTATCAAAGAAATGAACCTTGAAACCGGCCAGTTTTCTGTAGTCGAAGGAGGCGATGGCGGGCATTGTGCCAGCTGCAACCGCATGAGACTCACTGCCAACGGCGATTTAAAACCATGTCTTTTCACTGATTTGGCCTACAATATCCGGCAAATGGGCATTGAAGACGCTTACTTAGCCGCCATTCAAAACAAGCCGGCATGTGGTTCTATCAATCAAAAAAATCAGTTCTCGAATATCGGAGGTTGAATTAATAATTGACCCTATAATATTGATTTCTATAAGTTTACAAAATGAAAGTAATCGTTAGTAAAAAACACAATTATCCAAAATACGGGCATATCCATACCATTCTGAATTTCACCTCGTTTCTGTCGCCGGAGAGGCGCGTTGATGTTTGGCTGCCTGAAGATTACAATACTGACATACCACATGCTGTGCTGTATATGCATGATGGACAAAATTTGTTTAATCCTGCACTCGGCTTTCATGGCCAGATATGGGCAGTTGATAATGCAATTCAAGCATTACTCTATCAAAACAGTATAAAACCAACAATTATTGTCGGCATATGGAATACACCGCTGCGCTATCAGGAATACCTTCCCGCACCTGCTTTCAACCTGTTGCCAGCTGACTACAAACTACATCTTAAGGGCGAACACAATAACCCGGATCTTGAGCCGCTTAGTGATAGCTACCTCGCATTTATCGTTAAAGAACTGAAACCTTATATTGACAAAAACTATTCAACCCTGCGCGGCCCGGAAGACACAGTGATTATGGGTTCGAGCATGGGAGGACTCATTTCAGCTTATGCACTGGCTTGTTATCCGCAGGTATTTGGAGGTGCCGGCTGTTTGAGCACCCACTGGCCTTTAAGTCTGCACGAACAAAACGACCTGAATTTCTCAAACCCCTATATTCATTGGCTCGAAAAGAATCTTCCCAAGGCAGGAAAGCACAATTTGTATTTCGATTTTGGCACAGAAACCATTGACAAACCTTATGAATTACACCAGCAACAAATAGATCAGCTTATGAAAAAACTGGGTTATACTGAAGGAGAAAACTGGATAACGGTAAAAGATGAGGGTGCAGCACACAATGAAGAAGCATGGCGAAACAGGGTGCATTTACCAATTGAGTTTCTGCTTAGAAAACGCTGAAAACGCGAATTTTCAACAATTTGATTCAAAATAATCGAACTCATATTCATAACCGAAACTTAACAGATCAGAGCAGAAATACAGACTTAGACCTCGAACAGCTTAACAACGAATTCATATTTTATTGTAAATCAATGAATAATAATTTTTCATTGGTTAGCAAGATAAAATTATCTTTATGCAAACATCTTAACCTAAGGTTATTCCCTAAGAATTTTTAATTTATATTTGACCCGTAAAAAGGAGTCAAGTAATGTTTAGTTTTCGCCATGCAAACAGTTCGATTCAGCTTATTGACGGCTTTATTGATCATATTGACAAAGGGATTATTATCTTTAAAGAGGGAGTTTTCAACTACCTTGACGGCAATAACAGTAGTTTTTTAGATAATTTGCGAACCCTTTCTTCGCTTGAAACTGAAGCCGATATTATTCGGAGAAAAGTAGAAAATATACTTTACACCCAGTCACTCATGCCACAATTACGTGGCGACATCATGCGTCTGCTCGAAGAGCTTGACAACCTCATTGACCTTGCAAAAAAGAATCTATATCAGTTTGATGTTGAGATTCCGTTCATACCCGGCGAATTGCATCAGGATATGAAAAAACTTACCGAGCTTGCTGTGGCTGCATGCGAATCTGTGCTGCCGGCTGCCAGGTCATATTTTCGCGAACCCGATAAGGTCAAGGAGAAACTCCACAGAGCCTATCTCTTTGAAAAGGAAGCCGACAAGCTTGCTGACTCAATAAAAAGGAGGGTGTTTCGCGATATGCCAAATCTCAAGCTTAGCGAGAAATTTCATCTCAGGTATTTTACACTTCATATAGAAACAATTTCAGATGCTGCCGAAAAAGCCGCTGATCTTATTGGCATCATTGCCATAAAGCGCAACATTTAACACCTATTTATCAATCGTAAAAACGGCAGAATGCTTTTTCTTATCTACATTTCAAGCGGGTTGTTTTTGGGTTGGTCATTGGGTGCCAATGATGCTGCCAATGTTTTTGGCAGTGCAGTAGGTTCAAAGATGGTGAGATTCAGGCAAGCTGCCCTGATTGCAAGCGTTTTTGTAATTCTTGGCGCAGTTTTTCAAGGCAAAGGCGGTGCCGAAACACTTAATGCACTTGGCGCTGTTGATGCCCTTGCCGGTGGCTTTACAGTTTCATTGACAGCCGGCTTGACTGTGATGCTGATGACGCGGAAAGCTTTGCCTGTCTCGACCAGTCAGGCTATCGTTGGTTCAATTATGGGATGGGTGCTTTTTACCGGAAACAAACCGGACATTTCTGTTCTTATAAAGATCATCAGCACCTGGGTGAGTGGACCAATTTTAGGGATGTTTTTCTCCGGACTGCTTTATTTTCTGCTTCGGAAATTTCTTAAACGAGCCAAAATTCATGTTGTAAAACTCGATACATATATTCGAATCAGCCTGATCCTTACGGGCGCCTTTGGTGCTTATAGCTTGGGAGCCAATAATATCGGTAATGTGATGGGAGTTTTTATGCAATCAGCCCCTAGAATCAGCATTGATTTTGGACTTTTTATGCTCGATGGTGCACAATTGTTGCTTTTGCTTGGTGGTATTGCCATTGCGGCAGGAATTTTCACTTACAGCCAAAAGGTCATGCAGACTGTTGGGAATGGACTGCTTTCATTATCTCCCGAAGCTGCCATTGTTGTTGTTTTATCACAGGCACTTGTGCTCTTTATTTTTTCATCGAGCGAGCTCTCCAACCTGCTCATTCGCATCGGACTCCCTCCTATTCCGCTTGTACCGGTCTCAAGCACACAGGTGGTGGTAGGTGCTGTGCTTGGCATAGGTCTTGCGAAAGGTTCCAACGAAATCAATTTCAGGGCCTTTGGTCAGATAGCCATTGGTTGGATTGCTACTCCCCTTGTAGCTGGAATTCTTTCATTTTTTGCACTATTTTTTGTGCAAAATGTTTTTAATCAGCAAATTACTTCCAAGCAGACAGGAAAAAGCATAATTGAATCAGACTCAATCCATGGTAATACCCTGGAATCATTACAACTCGATTTTGTGATTCCTTTTGTTATTCTAACAGTTTTGGTTATTCTGACTGCATTGATCTTTTTCATCATGCGTCAGCAAAGACTTCGGTTGAAAGCCGAAAACGAACTCTTAGCGCAGCAAAATCAATACTTCCATGCCCAGCGAACCATCAGTGAATTGGAAATGAAAGCCATTCAATCAAGGAATGAACTTTTAAACAGTAATCTTGATAAAAAGAGAAAAGAGTTTATAGATATGGCTTTTAATCTCACCGAGCAGCGTTTGTTTTTAGAAGAAATCATCACAAGGCTCGAAGAATTGGCGCGATCAGCAGTTGATTCGTCCAACAACAATGATTTGCGCAGCGTCATCGCGTTGATTCGTCAAAAAATGTCATTTTCAAAAGAAAAAGAAAACTTTTATGGCGAGGTAGAAATGATTCACAAGGACTTCAAAACAAAGTTGGAAACATCGTTTCCCTCACTCACCGAACAAGAAAAAAAACTTGCAACGTTAATCAGGCTTAATCTCTCAAACAAAGAAATAGCAACCCTTTTGTCAATTTCACCTAAAAGTGTCGAAGTATCACGCCATCGTTTAAAACGAAAACTTGGTCTGCAGTCCGAAGATAACTTAATGCAATATATCAACAGTATTTAACCTAATTTACCTATTATGAAGAGAATAGTTTTTCTATTTTTAAGCTGGTTTGTACTTGGACAACTTGCTTTCGGGCAAACCCCACAGCTAACCGGTAAAGTAGTTTCGAGCAATGGTGACAAACCGATAGCCGAAGCAGTAGTCCGCCTCAAAGGGGCGTTAACAGTAGTGAAAACAGACATTGATGGCAATTTTGCCATTCCTGTTGACACGCAATCCACACAAATTCTTGTTTTGTCCCATCCAGATCACGACGACCTGGAGGTTGCTCTCAACGGCCAAAACAATTTGACCATCACCATGACAAGCAATGTCAGGTATAACCAATATGGAGTGCGCGTAAACCGCAATCCATTGTTTACTGAAGAGCGCAATGGAATCCTTGTGATGGAAAGTCTCAAAGATGATTATAAAATCTGGTTCGATTTTCGTGTTCAGGTGGATGGTGCCATGTTCTCAAAAGAAACACTTAACCCTATTGGAAACGGCACTTCCATACGCAGGGCACGTTTTGCAGCAAAGGTAGAATTTGCGAAAAACTGGTACGGCGAAATTGACCTTGATTTTTCAAACTCTGAGCTTGAGTTGAAGGATGCCTATTTGCAATATACCTTTAACAACGGGCTTGAACTGAAAGCAGGAAATTTCAAAGAAGGATTCTCGATGGAATCAACTACCACTTCACGTTACCTGACATTTATCGAAAGGCCGAATGTTGTTTCTGTTTTTGGACCTTCGAGGCACATCGGAATTGCCGGTTCCAAGCGGTTTGGCTGGCTTCTGGGTATCGGAGGCATTCATTTCCAGGATATTGGAGGATTGGAAGAGCGCACATTCTCAACCGACAACAACAAGGATTTTGGTGTTGACGAAGGGGTTTCGTTCACCGGGAAACTTGTTGCAATGCCACTTTATAAAGACGTAAACAAAGGGTTACACCTGGGTGTTGCAGGCTCTTACAGAACCCCGAAAACCGATGCAGAAGTCAGAAACACAACAAGATACTCAACACGCTCACTCACATCTATCAATCGCAAAAAGTACATTGACACAGACCTCATCGGCAATTTTGATCATGCAACAATGGCTGGCTTTGAACTGGCAGCTTATCATAGGAATCTACGCATCCAAGGCGAATATATTCTCAATAATGTACACAGATCCAACGACTTACCCACAGAAAAGTTTGATGGCTTTTACGCAATGGGTACATGGTTGATTTTTGGTGGCAAATACAACTACAATGTTGAGGAAGGTGAATTTACACAGGTTGCACGCGGTAAAAAATGGGGAGATGTTGAGCTTGCCCTACGTTATGACTACCTTAACCTGAGCAGTTCAGGAAAAGGAACAATAAGAGGAGGCGCCGGTGAAGGATATACGATCGGGCTTAACTACCATGCCAACAATAACATAAAAATCATGCTTAATTACGCTTACCTAAACCACGACAGATATGCCAACGGAAAAGGAAAACTGTTTGTCGGACATGATGCAGCAGGCAATCTGACAACCGATCCTAAACTTGTTATTGAAAACGATGGACAAGCTGGTGAGGATTTTCACATGATTGCTATTCGCCTCGAAGTTGATTTTTAACCAAAAAAGAAATATAAAATGAAATTAAAACTATTATTTTTCAGCCTGTTAATGATTGGTCTGACAACATCTTGCGTTAAAGATGAAATGTATAAAGGCCCGGCAGTCATCTCTGATTTGCGCATTGATCCATTGGCACCCTTGGCAGGACAGGCCGTCATAGTCTCGGCAAAAGTTACTGATCTCGACGGAGTCAATAACGTCTTATTGTATTATGCTGTCAACGGCGGTTCGTTTACCCAGGTCGAAATGACATCGCTAAGCAGTGTTCAGGACACCTATTCAGGACAAATTCCCGCGCAGGCTGACGGAACAACTGTGACCTATTATATCAAGGCAACAAATAAGAGCGGTATCGCTACAGTGGCGCCGCAGGGAGCTCCAGCATCAACAGCATCTTATACCATCGGAGCACCGCTTGTACTTATGAACGAAATCTATTCACGAGGCACAATCGAGAGCCCCGACTGGATCGAATTATACAACGCTTCTGATGTTGCTGCCGACATCAGCGGATACAAAATTTATGATTCGGGGGGGCAGTCTGGTGCAAAACCTAAAAAAACAGTCCCGGATGGAACCGTTATTCCTGCAAAAGGATTTTATGTGATTGTGGTTGATGATGGAACAGAATCCGGCTTCGGACTCTCAAGTGCCGGTGAGCAGGTATGGCTCGAGAATGCTTCAGGAAACCAGGTTGATAACGCAACTTTCCCTGCCTTTGAAACCACTCAATCCTTTGGTCGTGTGCCTGATGGCGGCGCAAATTGGCTGATTCTCAACACAATCACCCTTGGCGCAGCCAACTCAAGCGAACAACCACTACCTCTGCTTTTTATAAATGAAATATTCTCGCAGGGAACAGCCGAAGCTCCCGACTGGGTTGAGATTTATAATGCCTCCGCATTTGATGCCGATCTCAGCGGTTGGAAGATTTATGACAGTGGCGGACAATCCGGAACTAAACCTAAAAAAGAATTCCCTGCCGGAGCAAGCATCCCGGCAAAAGGGTTTTATGTATTGGTTGTTGATGATGGAACCGAAAGTGGTTTTGGATTATCATCCAATGGTGAGCAAATCTGGCTCGAAAACCCTCAGGGCTCTGTGCCACGTGATGTGACATTCCCTGCTCTGGCCTCAACACAGTCCTATGGTTGTTATCCTGACGGAAGCGACCAGCTTCAGGTTTTTGAGGTTGTTACAAAAGGTGCTGCCAACTCAAACGAAGTTCCGGTAGTTACAAGCGTAGTGCTAAACGAAGTGTTCTCCCGCGGCACCGCCGAAGAACCTGATTGGATAGAGCTCTATAACGATGGAGAAACCACTTTAGATTTATCAGGATGGAAAATCTATGACAGTGGCGGACAATCGGGAGCAAAACCAAAAATGGAAATTCCTGCAGGAACGATGATTGCAGCAAAATCTTTTCTTGTTGTCACAGTGGACGATGGCTCTGCAACAGGTTTTGGATTATCAAGCGGAGGCGAAAAAGTTTGGCTCGACAATACCACCATGGCAACCGACAGCATTGAGTTTCCCGCCCTGGAAGAAACACAATCCTATGGTCGCTATCCCGATGGAAGCACAAACCTGCAAGTGCTGGGCACTGTTACTAAAGGTGCACCAAACGACAATACTATACCACAGATTGCGGCACTGTTCGTAAACGAGGTGTACTCGAGAGGAATAGATACGGATCCGGATTGGATCGAAATTTACAATGATGGAAACACAAGCATTGACCTTAGCGGATGGAAGATCTTCGACTCAGGCGGACAGTCCGGAGCAAAACCAAAGAAAGAGTTTCCAACAGGCACTATCGTGGCTTCCAAAGGTTTTGCCGTTATCGTGGTTGATGATGGAACTGAAAGTGGGTTTGGCTTGTCATCGGGCGGTGAAAAAGTGTGGTTCGAAAAACCGGATGGCACACTTGCCGACAGCCTCGAGTTTCCTGCCTTAGATGAAAACACCTCTTACGGACGCTTTCCTGACGGCAGTACAAGCATTCAGGTAATGACGACCGTAACCAGGGGCGCCGCCAATACTGCCGGTGGATCGAGTACCATTATCATTGTAATGAATGAGGTTTTCTCGCGCGGAACGGCCGACAATCTCGATTGGGTTGAAATCTATAACGATTCAAACATCGAAGTTGATCTGACTGGTTACAAAATCTACGATTCAGGTGGTCAGGCTGGAACAAAACCAAAAAAAGAGTTTCCGGCCGGTACAATTATCCCGTCTAAAGGGTTTTTTGTAATCGTTGTTGACGATG